>DASQHA010000414.1:0-5649 GCA_035632335.1 Terriglobales bacterium | reverse complement strand
GGGGGGAATTAGCCACAGAAGCACGGAGCCACAGAGAAGAGCGAATTAGTCGAACAGCACTTTTTGTTGCGATTAGAAAATGTGATGTCCTGTATTTTGAACGGGGTGGGGAGATTTCTAATTTGGCAGGTGTTGCTATTAGCCTTTTGTTCGCCTTGAACCCGTCCGCCTGAGGAGCAGTCCGTCGGCTCCTCCGCCTGTGGCGGACTCGGGATGCCGATCCTTGTCGGATCGTCATTGCGATTAGCCGCCGCGGCGGCCAGGGAAATGAAGCGGGTAGTGGTCCGTTCGGCAGGCTCAGGCGAAGCGAGTGATGAGCAATTAGTGACCCGTCTGCGCCAGGAATTCTGTCTGCGCTGCTCGGGCGACCCCCCGCCTCCGCAACCCAATGTGCTACGGCGGGCACATTCGCTGCGCTCAGTGTAAACAGGCACCCCCCGGATTTAGTTGCGATTAGAATGCGCCCCCCTCGTTTATTTTGAATAAGTTACGGCGATTTCTATTTTTCCTTAGCCGCGAGTAGAAATATGGTGTTTTGTCGGCTCCACCATTGCATGGAACCGGGCCGCCCACTGGTTTTGCCGCGCGCGTCATTAATTTCACATGCAGACCCTTCGACTCATCCGCCGCGGCGGATTCGCTCAGGGTGACCATCCTCGTCGGATAGTCAATATTTTCCATAGATAGCATGGCACAGCGGGCGGCAAAATTCGACTGGCCGTGCGACCAGTTTTCGTGCACTCGCGTACACTGGCCATTTCGAGGGACAGGTGTTAAAGAAAAGATTTGGAGTGTTTACTGGAGCCTGGCGTACTCCGCTCTGGCTTGCTTGAGGATGGGAACGTCGGGGTCGGCGTCTTTCCAGAGCGCGAAAAAGTTCTGGTATTCGGAGCGGCTCTTCGCGCTGTCACCCGACAGCGCGTAGGCGCGGGCCAGACCAAGATGAGCGAGTGCGCCGATCGGCTCATTCGTGACGACGCCGGAGTGGTTGAGAATTTTCTGAAACTCGGCTACGGCTGCGCTCCCTTGGTGCGCTGTCACATAAGCTTCGCCGCGCAGGTAGACGGGGTACAGGGGTTGACCAGCGCTACCGAGCTCGTACGTGGCAGTCGGGATGAGCGCCTCGATTGCCTTGGTGGCGCTGCCAGCTTGCAGAGCGGTTGCTGCATGGATTGTGGGCAGGTAATTCACCTGCACGATCGTGGATTGAGGGAAGCGTTTGGCCAGGTCGGCGGCGAGGCGCGAGGCTTGAGCGGCATCGCCAGCCATCGCCAATGCGATGGCCGATATAGCTTCCACATCTCTGCCTGTTGAGAGAGCCAGTGCGGCCTGCACTTGCTGCTTCGCCAGGCTCATGTTGCCCACCAGTGCTTCGCGCCACGCAGCTTCACCTTCGTATCCAGCCGCCGTTTCATTTTCATCAACTCGTCGGGCCGATTCGGACGCGCGCCGGGTCAGTTCCCGTGCTTTCGTAAATTGCCCAGCGTAAGCAGCCGTGTCTGATTCAGCAAAGAGCATAACGTCTTCGAAGCCGGGCTTCCCCATTAACCCAGCCGCCTCACGCTCCATCCCTGCCGCATCATGTTGCAGGAAATCAGCGAAGTAGAGGAGTTGGTGATTAGCAGGATTATCGAGGTTGTGGGCTTGCGCCTCCTGCACCGTGGCCCTGGCTTCATCCAGGCGGTTAACATTTAAATAGCTGGTAACGAGGTTCGTGTAGCTGAGCCCGCTTCCGGGATTGAGTCTTAGCGACTCCTGCGTCGCAGCGAGGGCCTTGTCGTAGTCGCCCAGAGCGCCGTAAATGGCGCTCAGATTGCCGGGCGGAATCTCGTCGCGCGGGTAGGTCTGCGCCCACAATTCATAAGCCTTGCGCGCTGCTTCCAGGTTGCCGGTGACGTAATCTTCATAGTGCGAGGAGATGTAAAGTTTCTCGCGCTCGCTTACTCGTTCGCGCAACTCGTAAGCCTTGCGGGCATTTTCGGCGCCACGAGCGGTCTCGCCCAGGTTGCTATAGCTCGTCCCCAGCCGCGCGTAGGCCATGGCGAAATTGGGGTCGAGGCTGATGGCCCGTTGGAACAGCGGGGTGGCGGCAGCGTAATCGCGCTTCACGCTTGCTGTCCGACAGCCCAGACTGTAGGCCTGCAGCGCCTCAAGCGATGGAGTCGTTACGTTCTCCGCCGGCGTGTCATACTTTTGCACCGAGGCCAGCGATTCACCCAGCTTCACGCGCATCTTGGTGGCCGCCTCGCCCAGCGCTTTCAGAACCTGCTCCTTGCCGGTGGCCGTGGCTTGGTCGTTCGCCAGTACATCACCGCTGCGGCAGTTCACCGCCTTCAGCCCCACCACGTACTGGCTGCCCAAACTGGAGATCGAGCCTTCGATGCTGGCAGCACTGGCGGTGCGCTGGCAGACTTCGCGGGCCAACTCGCGGGTGAACCGCGCGTCTTTGGGCTGCGCCATCAGGGCCAGCGTCTGCGTCACGCGCTCAGCGGAGAGCAAGTTGAGAAATGGCGATTGCTCGAGTTGCGAGGACAACCCCTGCCGCAGCGTGCCGTCGAACACGGGATCACCCGTGGTGTTTGTGAAATCCGCCAGCACGATGGTGTCTTTTTCACTCAAAGGCGCTATGCGGCGCGACCGGAAGTAGAGACCACCAGCGACCAACGCGGCGACTACAACAACGGCACCGGGAACCAGAATCTTCCAGAGTTTCTTGCTGCCGGTGATCGGAACTTCAGCGACTCTCATCGCAGCCGACGAAGCGGCGGCCGGGACAGACCCTGATGACGGCGTGGGCCGCTGGGCTGCCGGTTGAGAGCCTGTATCCTGTACCGCTGCCATTGACTCGGAACTGGCTGCTGCTACTCGGGCTGTACCCGTGTCTCGCTTCAGACGCTGCAGCTCTGATTTCATGTCCGAGGCATGCTGGTAACGCAGCGTGCGGTCTTTCTCCAGTGCGCGGTTGATGACATCCTCCAGTTTCGGCGGAATGTCGGGATTCAACCGCAATGGCGGCACGGGCGCTCGATTCAGGATGGCGTTGGTAATGAGGGCCGAACTTTCTCCGCGGAACGGCAGCGTCCCCGTGGCCATTTCGTAGAGAACAACACCGAAGGAAAATAAATCCGTGCGCGCATCCAAATCCTTGGCGGCTAACTGTTCGGGTGACATGTAAGCGACCGTGCCCACAGCCGTGCCCGGGCTTGTAAGGTGCTCTTCGCTCACGCCAGCCGTGGCATTTGCGGCGAGAGTGGCCCCCGAGGCCACGGCCTCCCGCTTCGGAGCCAGCTTGGCCAAACCGAAATCCAGTATTTTCGCGTGCCCGCGTTTGGTTATGAACAGGTTGGCTGGTTTGATGTCGCGGTGGACGATGCCTTCCGCGTGCGCTGCGTCGAGTGCATCGGCAATCTCGATGGCCAAATCGAGAACGGTTTCAATTTCCATGGGCCGGCCGGCGATGCGGTGCTTTAACGTCACGCCGTCTAGGAACTCCATCACGATATACGCCTGACCGTTTTCCTCGCCGATGTCATAAATCGTGCAGATGTTGGGGTGATTGAGCGCAGAGGCTGCCTCCGCTTCTCGGCGGAAGCGTTCGAGCGCCTGATGGTCTTGGGCCAAATCTTCAGGAAGGAACTTCAAGGCGACCGGGCGATGCAGCCGTGTGTCCTCAGCTTTATAGACGACGCCCATCCCGCCGCCGCCGAGTTTTTCGACGATGCGGTAGTGGGAAATCGTGCGGCCGATCGGCGACTGGGATTCCGGCATGAGCGGCGCTCATCTTAGGCTGCAGCTGCAGCCAAGTCAACGACGCGCAGAACGTGCCAGTTTGGCTGGACCAGCAAGCCGGCGGCAGCGTTGGTTTGGTTTGCCGGGACTAGTCTTTCGGCTTCAGTTTAAGGCGGGGCTTGTTTTCTTCGAGGAACGCCCGAAGGGAGTCCGCGGTGTCGAGCAGGCGGATCCACTGCTCGTAGTATAGGGTGACGGGGAAGCGGCCCAGTCCGTAGACGCTGACACCCCCTTTCTCGCCGACCCTGAATTCGAGGCTGCCTTTTCTCCGCGAGCCGGCCTGCTTTTCGAGCTCGACGATGCGAGCCATCAATTCTTCTTTGGTGGGTTCGGTCATTTTGTCCCCTCCGGATCTGCGATACCTGGTAGCGTGCCCCCCATGATACCAGTCCCGAGATTCCACTCCTACCGGCCGGAGTCACGCTTGCGGGTGTGGCACGGGCCCAACTGCCAGATTGCCTCCCGCAACCCGTTATCGTAGGCTGTACCCTCACCGAGTTAGGAACGGCCGTTTTCGAGTTCAGGGGGTAAATCAGCCCGATGATGAAAGACCACGCGCGCGCCGCTGCAGCACCCGACAAACTAACTCCACCCCCGTCGGAATTCCCGCGTTGAACACCCTGTTCCAGACCGCTCCACCTGAGAAGTCGCGAGTACCTCGCATCATCGGCTATGGACTGGCCGTCGCCAGCCTTGTGTGGGTCTTCCGCGACTTCCATATCGTGCAAGCCCTGCATGAGCTTGCGAACGTAAACTACCGCTGGGTGCTGGTGGGGATGTCGTTCGATGTGTTCAGCTACGGCGTGCAAGCGCTGCGCTGGAAATGGCTGCTGAGTCCTTTCGGAAAAGTACGGCTGGGGAAGACAATTCGCGCGGTGTATGCAGGGCTTTTTGCCAACATGTTATTTCCACTGCGGCCGGGAGAAGTGCTGCGCAGCTATTTGCTGTCGAACTCGGAAGAAATTTCGATCGGCAAGGTTCTGGGCTCAGTGGGCGTGGAACGATTGGTGGACCTGGTGATTGCGGCGGCGGGGCTGGCGATCGTCTCGCTGGTAGTAGATTTGCCGATGCGCTTCAAGAAAATTGCCGACACACTGGGGATCGTCACGCTGATCCTGATTGCCATTGTGGTCCTGCTGATACTCTACCTGGAGATCAAATTCGGCAAAGATCTGGTGCCTGAAGGGCGCCCGCAGCGGCTGCCGGGAAAAATGATGGCAGCGCTGATGGGTTTACACGCCATGGGGACCGCGCCCAGCTTTTATCCCTCCGTTCTGGCGTCCTTATTCATGCCCTTCTGTCAGGTGGTGGGTTTGTGGGCCATGATGAAGGCTTACGGATTGCATTTGCCGTTTCTTGCAGCGGTGGTGGTGCTCCTGGTGATCAATTTGGGCGTTTCGTTGCCCAACGCGCCGGCCAATGTGGGCTCTTATCAGTTTTTCTGCGTAGTGGGATTGAGCGTGTTCCAGGTGGAAAAATCCACGGCCACCGGCTTTTCCTTTTTTGCCTTTCTCGCCCTTACACTCCCGATCTCGCTGCTGGGCTTTGTCGCTCTGATTCGCAGCGGCCTTTCACTGCGATCGATGCGTGAAAAAGTGTCGCACCTGCCGGCCGAGGTCCGCCGGCCCGGAACCCCCAGTTGACGGCGACTCGCACGCGCCCCACGCAACTACTTCCGCACCTTACCCTGATTTCGTTTTGAGCGCGGCGAGGCGTCCGTTATATAGTGATTGATTGAAGCCGCGCGCGATTCGGCCCGCGGAAATTGTTGCGGCAAGGGTCACCGCAGAGAATTCCCCAGCAGGTCGCGGTGCCCGCCCGCGCCAGCCACCCGAGGTGTTTCCCCGCGGTGGTCGAGGG
>DASQHA010000413.1:0-10732 GCA_035632335.1 Terriglobales bacterium | reverse complement strand
CCTGCCAGGCGTCCAGATCGGCAAGAATTTCAGCCGAACTCTGGTAGCGCAGCTTGAGATCGGGCTCCATGCACTTGCCGACGATGTTGCTGAGCGGACAGGGAATGCTGGCATCGTGGCTGGAGACAGGGGCGGCCCTTTCCTGGGTGCGCTTGAGCAGGCTGGCCACCACGCTGTCGGCCTTGTAGGGCATCTTGCCGGTCAGCAGCTCATAAAAGATCAGTCCCATGGCAAAGACGTCGGAACGCTGGTCAAGATCCTTGCCCAGGGCCTGTTCCGGGGACATGTAGTCCATGGTTCCGACCAGGGCGCCGGTCTGGGTCATGCCGTCGCCTTCGAGAGTGCGGGCCAGGCCAAAGTCCATCACCAGCACCCGGCCGGTCTTGTCGCGCATGATGTTTTGCGGCTTGAGGTCGCGGTGAATAATGCCGGCGCTGTGCGCGGCTTCGAGCGCCCGGCAGGTTTGCTGCATGATCTCGACCGCTTCCTCAGGGGCCAGTTTCCCTTTCTTCTGCATCAGGCCACGCAAGTCCTCACCCTCGACAAACTCCATGGTGATGAACTTCATGCCGTCGGCCTCACTCAGGTCGTAAATACGGATGACGTTTTTGTGGGTGACCTGGGTGGCCAGAAGCAGTTCCTGCTTGAAGCGGTCAATGATGGCCTGGTTGCCGGCCAGATCGGGGCGGATGACTTTCAGCGCCACCATGCGATTCAGTTCGATGTCCCGGGCTTTGTAGACCGCGCCCATCCCGCCTTCGCCCAGGATCTGCAGCACTTCGTAACGCTGCCCCAGAAGCGCTCCCGGGGCCAGCATGGAAGGGTTGCTCTGCGGTCTTGGTTGAATCCGCGGCGCGGGCTTTCCCGGGAGCGGACTTGCGCCTTCCACCATGGTGGGAGAGTCGGGGCCAAGGTCCACCAGCGTGGGCGAATCCGACGAGCTGCCGCCCGGAATGTCCACCATCGTGGGAGAATCGGAGGCAGGAGCGGGAGTACTGGGGTTGGGAATATCGATCAGGGTGGGCGAGTCCGAGGGCGCAGTGGTGCCGGGAGAAGAGCTGTCACCCTTGGAGGGCGTGCGCAGTGCCGCACCGCCTTCGCCAGCGTCTGAAGGTTTTCCGTCCGGGCGGCCTCGAGAGAACTCTTCCATCAGTAACCTCGGCCCGTGACGGGGAATGGAAGCTCCTAAAGGCAACCCCGGGCTTGCACACACGAGCCCTAAACGCGGTGCCAGAGGGGGCAGCGGCCCGCGAGTTGACCAGTATATAACGTAGTTTCACCAGTGTCAGCCGCCAGTCACCGGGAAGTGAACAGCCGGATGCACGGATGGAGGATGGGCGTCCCTGCCAGCCGTGCATCGCCCCTATCCGCAGGACGTCCACCCTGCGCGCGAGGTGTATATCATGTGGAAGCCATAATCTATGCGAACCGTTGCCGTCATCCCCGCCCGCCTCGCCTCCACCCGGTTGTCGCGCAAAGCGATGCGCGAAATTGCCGGAAAGCCCCTGATTGGATGGGTCTACGAAGCGGTGCAGGGCTCGCGTTTACTCGACGATGTCATCATCGCCACCGACTCCGATGAAATCGTGGAAGTTTGCCGCGCTCACGGCTGGAAGGCCCAGATGACGTCCGATGCGCACCGCAGCGGCACCGAGCGAGTGCACGAAATTGCGCAAAACGTTGCAGCCGACGTCTACCTGAACGTCCAGGGCGATGAGCCCATGACCCGGGCGGAACACATCGCTGGATTAATTGACGTCATGCAAGACCCGGCAGTGCAGGTGGGAACCCTGATGACTCCAGCCGCGACCGCCGACATTGCCAATCCGAACGCGGTCAAGGTGGTTACGGACGCAGCTCGTCGGGCTCTCTATTTTTCCCGCGCGACTATTCCCTACGACCGCGATGGCGCCGGGCCGAAATACTTCAAGCATCTTGGCTTCTACGCGTATCGCAAGCCGGCGCTCGACCGCTTCGTCGCCCTTCCCGAGTCTTCGCTCGAACACAGCGAGCGCCTGGAGCAGCTGCGCTTCCTGGAGAACGGAATTCCAATTTACGTGGCCGAGACCCGTTTCGACACCATTGGCGTGGACACGGAAGAAGATTTGCGGCGGGTGGAAGAAATCCTCGGCTCACGCCGTTAGCTTTCAAACCGGTGCGGCCGGTTGCGCATGGCCTTGTGGATTTTCTTCCACTTCTCCTTGTCTTGCCGCGCCACCTCGCGATTCATCTTGCGCTCCTGAAAGCGAAGCTCGGCCAGCAACTTGCGATAGTTTTCCAGCCTCGCCAAAGGCAGCTCGTCCCGCTGGACCGCCCCTTCAACTGCGCATCCCGGCTCGCCCTGATGACCGCAGTCCCGGAATTTGCAATGCTGAGAGAGCAGGGCGATATCCTGAAACGCCTGCGCCGCGCCTTCCTCGTGCTCCCACAGCTGAAGCTCGCGCATGCCCGGCGTATCGATCACCATGCCTTCGCCGGGAAGAAAAATCATCTGACGCGATGTGGTCGTGTGCTGTCCGCGGCCATCGTGCTCGCGCACCGGCTGCACGCGCAGGGATGCGTCTGCCAGATGGTTGATGATGGTCGATTTGCCGACGCCCGACGAGCCCACAAACGCCGCAGTGGCTCCCCTCGCCAGATGCGATCGGACAGCTTCGAGGCCAGTCTTCTCCAGCGCGCTCAGCAGGTGGACGGGCGTGCCCAGGGCGATGTTTTCGACATCCGCGGCGAGCGCGGCGGCATGCGGACAGAGGTCCGCCTTGTTGAGCAACACGACGGGCCGCGCGCCGCTCTCCCACACGATAGTCAGGTAGCGCTCAATGCGCCGCAGGTTGAACTCGCGATTCAGCGCGCTCACCACGAACACCGTGTCGAGGTTTGTGGCGATGATCTGTTCGCTTATCCCGCGCCCCGCAACTTTGCGGACCAGCCTGGTCCGGCGCGGGAGCACATGCTCAATTCGGGCCCGACCTTCGTGCGGACGCGCGATAATCGCGACCCAGTCCCCCACCGCGGGAAAGTCTGCCCGGCCGGCTGCCAGATGCTGAAGCTTTCCCGCGGCTTCGGCCAGGTACTCCGCTTGCGCCGACCTTACCTGGTAAAGTCCCTTGAATTCCTCGGTCACCCGCGCGGGCGCGAGTTCAGTTCGGTTCATCCCGGTTTGGCCCAACTCCCCAAAATGACTTTCGAAGAACGAGTTCCATCCCAGATCTTTTAACTGCGTTGTGACTTCCATATGTAGAGAAGCTCCCCGGCTTCCGCGACCGCTTGGATCGTCCCGCTTCAGAGTTCAATGCAACGAATCGACTCCTCTGCCGCTTCAGGCGCGGCGACGAAGTCGAGAAATGGCGAGGGATGGAAGCAGATCTGGGTCCGCGCTTGCAGCCAGACAGGCGCGCCGGGAGTGAAGCTGGCGCTACCTAGAAGAACAAGGCAGAGGCAGACCTATGCTTCCGCGTGAACACGGCAGACATAGGCGCCTCCTGAAGAGAATTGGTCCCGGCCGAGGGCCGGGGCAGAAACCAAGATACGGCGGCCCGCGAACCCAGTCAAGCCAATGTAGGCGCGAGCGCCCCGCTTCGTGCGGGAGTCACCACCAGCCACGTGGCGACAGCCGCCCCGGCTGTCCAGTCGAGCAAAGCTCGACAGGGTTTTGGCGGAAGCAAACAAGGCGCAGCTTCGCTCCGGAAATCCGAGGCTGCATCACATCGGCCGGTGGTGATTCCGCATGAGCGAGGGCGCTCGCGCCTACATTTTTGGCGATTGGAAGTTGCGGGCCGCGGCCACGCGGCGCGAGATGGCGGGATGCGAGTGAAAGAGCCATTCCACCCAGAGCGCGGGAGAACGTTCCGCCAGGTTTTGCTCCGCCAGCTTCTCCATGGCAGAAATAAACGGCTGCACCGCGGGAATGGACCGGAAAGCGTAACGGTCGGCCTGGCGTTCATTGAAGCGAGAGTAAGCGTTGAGCAGCGGCAGCATCAGGAGCGAAAGCGTGGTGGCGACCAGCATCAATAATGGAAGATTGGCAAAGTCGGACAAGGTCTCGAACATGTGTTGCCGGTCCACCGCGTAATGCAGGACCCAGTTGGCCGCCCAGAATCCGAGCAGTGTGATTCCCGCCTGCACCAGAATGCTTTTGAAAATGTGGCGGTGAACGTGGTGGCCGAGTTCGTGGGCCAGCACGGCCTCGATTTCATCGGTCGAGTAATTCGCCAGCAGTGTGTCCGCGAGAATGATCCGGCGGGTGTTGCCCAGTCCGGTGAGAGCTGCGTTCGCCTTTTTGCTTTTTTCGGAAAGCTTCCATTGGTATACGCCGCGGACGCGGGTCCCGGCGCGCTCACCCAGCCGCACCAGCCGCTCTTTCAGTTCCTCATTTTCGAGCGGCGCGAATTTATAAAAAATCGGAAACAGGACCACGGGCGCCAGTTGGGCCAGCAGCACGAACAGTCCCAGGAACGACGCCCAGGCAATCAGCCACCAGTGCAGCGGGGCCTGGCGCATGATGAAATAAAGCAGCTCGGCCACGATTCCCGCCAGGACGACGCCCACCAGGAAGCCTTTGCTCTCGTCCCAGAGCCAGGCGCGCAGCCGCAGGTTGGAAAGATGATAGCGGTGCTCCAGGCGAAAGCTGTAGTAGTCGAGGCCCAGCCCGACGATTTTGGCCAGCACCAGCAGCATGAGCACGTATGCAAACAATGCCAGGCCGTAGTGCTGGAAAGTGGCTTCGTAGGCGATATCGCGAAGAACGCCGCTCCACCCGGTCACCAGGAGGACGACCATCAGGGCCAGTCCGAGGACAAAGTCGGCAATGCCGAGCCAGCGCCGGATACGGTTGTAGCGCCGCGCATCAGGCGAGTCGGCAGGGACCGGTGCGGTAGCAGCTGCTGAAACCATCGTTGCCTGATTGATTATCTTCTCGCCGAAAACGAAATGCGAGACCCGGAAGGCCAATGGTTATGCGGGTCTTCCGCGTCTTTCGTGATCGTCGCCGGCGCGGCCATCCCGACCAGGCCTGCCTGGTCCAGGTTGTCCTCATGTAGCTCTCACAAACGCCTCGGCAAGGGAAAGTATCTCTTCCACCAGCCCGGGCGATGCCGCTTCGCAATAGACCCGCAGCAGCGGCTCGGTGCCGGACATGCGAAACAGCACCCAGGGTACAGCCCCATTGCCTTCGTTAGGGGCGTCCAGGAAGAATTTTATTCCGTCGAGCGTTTCCTTCTTTTTGATGGAATATCGGCCCAGACGGTTGGCTTGGCCGGAGGCCGCCCGATCGATCGCGCTGCGCTTCATCTCTTCCGTAATGTGCAGATCGCGGCGGCCATAGTAGTGCGGCCCGTACTCGCGCTGCAGATCGGCCACCAGCTGCCCCAGCGGCTTGCGCTCTTCCGCCATCACGTTGGCCAAGAGCAGGCAATTGAGAGTGCCGTCGCGTTCCGGCAGATAGCGGGAGTATCCGATGCCGCCGGATTCCTCGCCCCCAACGACAATTTCGTGCTCCATCATGAGGTCGGCAATGTATTTGAACCCGATGGGACATTCGATCAGCTTGCGCCCATATTTGGCGGCAATCCGGTCCACCATGCCGGTGGTGTTGAAGGCGCGCACCACGTCGCCGGGCCACTTTTTTCGCTCCAGGATCCAGCGCAGGAGGACGGCAAAGCATTTGTGGGAATCCACGAAACTGCCATCTTCGGCAATGGCGCCGATGCGGTCGGCGTCGCCATCGACCGCCAGCCCGGCATGACAGCGTTCCTTGAGCACGGTCTGCCGCAGCATTTCTATGTGGGGCTCGATGGGCTCGGGATTGATCCCGGGAAACAGCGGATTCAACTCCTGGCGGATCGCGACGTAGTGGATGCCCCGATTCTGGAAGATCCCGGTCAGCACGCCGCGCCCCGAACCGTACATGGAATCGACTGCGAAGCGGAAATTTGCCTTGGCAATCAGGTCGAGGTCCGCGAGTCGGCAGATGGCTTCTGCGTATGCCGGCTTCAGGTCGACATCTTTGATCGGAGCCGCCTGGCCTTTAGGTATCGAGCCTTTGCCGACCTCTTGCTCAATCACCTTCATGATCGCGGGCGTGGCCGATCCGCCAAACTTCGCTTTGAACTTCACGCCATTCCAGTTCCAGGGATTGTGACTGGATGTGACCACCACTCCACCGGCGGCGCCCTGTCTCTTCACGGCCAAAGAAATGGCCGGCGTCGGCGTGGAGTCTGAGGTTATCTGTACGGGAATGCCGGCCGCGGCGATGGTTTCAGCCGCGAGGCGGGCGGCCTGCTGCGATAGAAAACGCGTGTCGTAGCCGACGACAACGCCATGCGCCGCATCCTCATGACCGAGGACATAGGCAGCGATCCCGCCCGCCACCCGGCGAACGTTCTCGAAAGTAAAGTCGTCAGCAATAATGCCGCGCCAGCCGTCGGTGCCGAATTTGATCATAAGCAGTCGTCAGTCGTCAGTCTTCAGTCGTCAAAAAAACAATCGCATCAGTCGTTAGAAAAAGGCAGCCGCTCTATCTTCCTGGCTGACGACCGACGACTGATGACTGACGACTGCTACACCAGATTACGCAACTTCTTTTCGTCCAGGTATTTCACCACTTTGCCTACGTCCTGGGCCTGGTCGCGAGTGGTGATGAGCAGAGCGTCTTCTGTCTCCACTACGACCAGATTGTTTACGCCGAGGGCCGCCACAAACTTCCCGGGCGCGTGGATGTAATTTCCCCGGGCATTGAGGGTGTACCATCCTTCGCCGGTGATCAGGTTGTCATCCTGGGGCCGGCTTTTGCCCACGTGATGTTCATGCAGCGCGGTCCAGGACCCCAGATCATTCCATCCAAAATCGGCGGGAAGGCAAATGATGTTGGAGTTCTGCTCGCCCTCGCCAGACCGAGGTTCGAGCACCGCGTAATCGATGCTGATGTTTTCGCACTTCGGGTAAAGGCGGGCGAAGGTATCCGCAAACTTGCGCGTGCCGAACGTGGACGCGATCTGCTGCAGCAGCAAGGCCGTCTTGGGCAGATGTTCGAGCAGCGCATTCGAGAGCGTCCGCGCGCTCCACAGAAACATGCCGCTGTTCCAGAAATAGTTTCCCGCTTTCACGAACTCGGCGGCGCGCGCGGCGTCGGGCTTCTCCGTGAAACGGCGCACCCGCAGGGCGTTCCCCGCGAATGACGAACCGGCCTCAATGTAGCCGTAGCCGGTCTCCGCGCGCGTGGGACGGATGCCCAGCACCACAATATGGTCTCCGGCGGCCGCAATCTCGATCCCGCGCTGCAGCACTTCGCGATATCGCTTTTCGTCGCCGATCACGTGGTCGGAAGGAAAAAGGCCGATCGCCGCGTCGGGATCGATGTTGAGCAGAATGAACGCGGCCAAACCGATAGCAGGCGCGGTGTTGCGCCCCACCGGCTCGGCCAGAATCTGCCGGGGGCGGAGGCGCGGAAGCTGGCGCGTGATCTCGCGCCGCAAATGCTCGTTGGTAATGACCCAGAAACGCGCGGGCGAGGACAGCGGCAGCAGCCGCGCCACGGTCTGCTGGATCATGGTCTGCTTCCCGTCAAGCGCCAGCAATTGCTTAGCGCGACGCTGCCGGCTCAACGGCCAGAAGCGGGTGCCGCGGCCTCCAGCAAGAATCACGGGATGGAAATTGGCTTTGGACACAAGTAGGAACTATTGCAGATTTTAGATTCTAGATTGCGGATTGAAAATCCTCGCTTCAATCTGCAATCTAAAATCTATAATCTGAAATCTCTCTTACATTCTGGTTTCCGGCTCCGGCACTGCATCGCCCGGCACCCACGCCTTGAGAAACTCCACCGACCACTGCGGGCGCACTTGAAACTCGCCCACCGCCGCGGGCACCACCACGGCGTCGCCCCGGGCCAGTGTAACCGGGTTGGCTCCGGAAGCTTCGACGATTCCGCAACCTTCCACCGCCACCAGGATCTGGACCGAACGTTTGCCGCTTTCGTCCTGGGTCTGGAACGAGTGAGGTCGTTTCAACTCAAACATATCCACCACGAAGTATGGCGACGAAATCATGGCTGCGCGGCGATTGGCCCCGCCATTCAACGTCGAAGGCGCGGGGCGGACCACTTTCCCTGCCCCGGTCTTTTCCTTGATGACCGCCAACCCCTGCTGCAGATGTAACTCGCGCGGGCGTCCGTAATCGTAGAGGCGATACGTGGTGTCCGACTGCTGCTGGGTTTCGAGCATGATCGAGCCCGGACCCAGCGTGTGCACAGTGCCGCCGGTCACGTAAATCATTTCGCCCGCGTACACGTTGATCCAGTTCAGCACTTCCTCGGCGCGTTTTTCGCCTATGGCGCGTTCGAACTGATCCCGGCTGATCCCCGGTTTCAGGCCCAATGCAATTTGCGCGCCCGGCCGGGCATGCACCACGTACCAGCATTCGGTCTTTCCGCAGGGCAGCCCGGCACGACGCGCCGCCTCATCATCCGGGTGCACCTGCACGGAAAGCTTTTCGTGGGGAAAGAGAAATTTCAGGAGCAGCGGGAAACGTTTGGGATCAGGCGCCGCATCGCCCACAAGTTCACGGCCATACTGTGCGCTGAGATCGGCGAGAGACTGTCCGCTCAGAGGACCGTTCGCCACTTTGCCGGCGTCGCCGGTCAGCCAGGCCTCACCAATTTTCTCCTCGAACTTGTGGTTGGGATAAATCGGAGAGAGATCGAGCGTGCCCCAGGGCCGCGGGTCGAAAGCCGGCTGCATCGAAAATGGATAGAGAGCGCTCACGCGATATGCATGTGGAATCGCAACTCCGGCATCCGCCCGAGGATCTTCCGCGCCGCCGGCTTACAGGGCGGCGAAGAATTTGCGCATGCGCTCCAGTCCGCGATCCAATTCGGTTACGGTGGTGGCGTAAGAAACCCGAATGTGTTCGCGAGTGCCAAAGCCTTCTCCGGGGACGGTTGCCACATGCGCTTCGCGCAACAGCCGGCCGGCCACGTCGGAAGCGGATTTTATGCCACCCCGCCCAATGAACGACGAGATATTGGGATAGGCATAGAACGCGCCCTCGGGCAGGGTGCACTGCACCCCGGGAATGGAACGCAGTCCCTTGACCACGTGGTCGCGCAGCTTGATGTATTCCAGGCGCATGTCTTCGACGCACTGCTGGGGGCCGTTCAAAGCCGCCACCGCAGCCTTCTGCACGATAGATGTGGGATTCGAAGTAGACTGGCTTTGCAGTTTCTGCATGGCCGCAATCACCGCCGCCGGCCCCAGCGCATAGCCCAGCCGCCAGCCCGTCATGGCATAAGTTTTCGAAAGCGATCCGATGATCAGCATGCGCTCGCGGTACTCGCGCAGCGATCCCACGGAAAACTGTTCGCCGGTGTAGTTCAGATACACGTAGCACTCGTCGGACAGCACCCAGATGCCGCGCTCCGCGGCCAGTTGCACCACCGCTTTCAAATCCTTCGGAGACATGACCGCGCCCGAAGGATTCGACGGCGAATTCAAAATGATCATCCGGGTGCGGGGAGTCACCAGGCGCTCGATCATCTCCGCCGTCACCCGGAATCCCTGGCTCTCGTCGGATTGCAGCAGCACGCAGTTTCCGCCCGCGTAGCGCACGATGTCCTTGAACGACACCCAGTAGGGCACCGGCAGGATCACTTCATCGCCGTGATTGACCAGCACCTGAATGGCGTTGAACAGGGCGTGCTTGCCGCCGACCGAGGCCATGGATTCCTCGCGGCGGTAGTCGGACTTGAAGTCTGCCGCATGGCGGCGCACGATGGCGTCGCGCAGCTCCGCCGTCCCGCCCACCGCAGTGTACTTCGAGAAATTGTTCTGGATGGCGGCGATGGCGGCATCCTTGACGTGCTGCGGCGTCGAAAAATGCGGTTCGCCGGCGCCGAAGTCCACGACGTCAATACCCTGCTGGCGCAGCTTGTCGGCTTCGGCCACCACGGCCATGGTCGCGGAAGGCTCGATGCGGTTGATTCGTTCCGTAAGTTTAAGGGCTGGAGTCGCTTCCGTTACTGGAGTCATGCTCGTTTTCCTGTTCTGGCTGGTCTTGCGTCCTTTAGCTTGATGGCCGGATCGAGTTTCTCTCGCAGCCGGCGTTCCACCATTTCCGGCACCAGCCCCTGGATCGATCCTCCGAGTTTTGCCACCTCGCGGACCAGGCGAGAGCTGAGATAGGAATACTGTTCCGCCGGCATCATGAAAACCGTTTCCAGGTCGGGCTGCAGCTTGCGGTTCATCATGGCCATCTGCAGCTCGTATTCATAATCGCTGAGCGCACGAATTCCACGCAACACCGCGCTGGCCTTGACCCGGGCCGCGTACTCCACCGTCAGGCCGTCGAACACATCCACCTGAACGTTCTTGAAGCCGGCGGTCAACGCCTCCAGCATGGTCCGGCGTTCACCCAGGCTGAAGAGCGGGTTCTTGTCGGGGTTACGCAGGATGGCCACAATCAGCTCGTCAAAAATCTTGCTGCCGCGCTCGATCAAATCCAGGTGCCCGTTGGTCGGCGGATCGAACGAGCCGGGATAGATGGCGATGACCTTCTTCAAGAGTCCTCAATTTTCCTGACAGGCTACCGGCAGGCAGGGGTTAAAGAAGATTCTATGCGGCAGGGATGAGAGATGGCAATTCTTTTGGAAGGGTTTAGATCGGGATGACAGAGCTTAATGTGTGGGGCGGACACTCTTGTCCGCCGCTTTTGACTTTGATTTGAGCTTTTAGGCTCTAAA
>DASQHA010000412.1:0-2088 GCA_035632335.1 Terriglobales bacterium | reverse complement strand
CGCCCCCGCGCCCCACACTTGCCCATCAGACCCGCTTAGTAGATCGTGTAGCCCGGGGCCGGGGTCCGCAGGTCGGGCTTCGATGCCATCAGAAGCAACGCTCCCATCTTCTTGAATGCACGCAGATCATCGAGGCTGTGGAAGGATTTCGTCTGATAATCATCCGGCGTGGGCGTATCGTCCGGGACGCGCCGGGCTTCAACCTTCTCGAAAGCATGTTTTTGCAGGAGTTCGACATACTCTGCCTCAGACCGCACGTGCACCGGCACTTTCAGCTTGTCCACCCACTGCAACGAGTACGGATTATCCCGGTACAGATTGATCAGGATGAACAGGCGCCCATGCGGCGCCATGACGCGAAAAAGTTCAGAGAGCGCCCGGTCCTGGTCGGCATAGTAATAGAACGATTCGACCGACAGGACTTTGTCGAAAAAGTTTTCCTCCCACGGAATCTGCTGCGCCGATCCCCACACGTACAAAATATTCTCGAAGTCTTTGGAAGCGGCGCGAGCCTGCCGGACCATTTCGTCGGAAACGTCGAGACCCACCACCTGGCCGAAACCCTCCGGCCCATCGCCCACCAGTCGCGAGAGCAAACGGCTCGCCCAACCCGATCCGCAACCCAGATCGAGCACGCGCTCGCCCGGGCGAAGATCCATCAGCCGCAGAGTCTTCTCCGTGATGTCGAGATGATGGTTCCGCATCTTCTCGCCTTCACCGGCCTGCGCCCAGCGATTGAATTCCAGTTGCAGCTTCTCATCAGGAGTGGGAGTCTTATCGGGCAGTTTGCTCTCCTTCGCGTACTTCGTGTCCTTCGTAGTCAACGATTTAAAGCATTCACCACCAGGGACACCAAGGTACCCGAAGGATATGCTACATTTCCATCCTCATGACGCCAACCCCGCAGCCGGAGCCTGAGCCCGAGCCGCTCTACTGTCCACGGTGCAGCCAGGAAGTCCCCGACCCTCTCACGTGCGGCGACTGCTCCGCGGTCATCTGCCGCCGCTGCGGAACGCCGCTCGAAGCTCCCGACGAACTGGGGATGGGATAAATGACGGAACCCTCAACCGCCCCTGCCTCGCCCGCCGTCGAATCCGCTGAATCTCAACCCACGCTGGTTCGCGGTCTTTCGTTGCTGGACTCGGTCCTGCTGCTGGCGGGCGGCATTATCGGATCTTCGATTTTCCTGACGGCCAAAGATATTGCCGGCCCGCTGCCGCATCCCGTGCTCTTTCTGCTGGTGTGGGTGCTGGGTGGCGTGATCTCGCTGTGCGCCTGCGTAGCCTTTGCTGAACTGGGCTCGATGTTTCCTGACTCCGGAGGACAGTACGTTTACCTGCGTGAAGCTTACGGCGATCTGCCGGCCTTTCTGTATGGCTGGATGCTGTTCAGCGTTGCCAACGGCGGCACCATCGCGGCGCTCTCGGTGGCTTCGGCGGCTTATCTTGGCGGTATCGTTCCCGCGATTTCGCAGGAGCACGTGGTTTTCGCGGCCGCCGGAATCGTCCTCACCCGCGCCCACGTGGTCGCGCTGATTTCGATCGTCGCCGTGACCTGGATCAATGTGGTTGGACTGCGCTGGGGCACGATATTGCAAAACCTGGCCACCTGGGCCAAGTTTGCGGCCATGGCGGCATTCGTCATTCTGGGATTTGCGATCGGCAAAGGCAACTGGCATCACTTTGCGGCTCCGGGACAGAGCCTGACCCTGGGATTGAGCCCCGGGCAACTGGTTTCTGCCTTCGGCGTGGCGTTGATCGCAGTCTTTTGGGCCTATGACGGCTGGGTATACATCACGTGGGTCGCGGGAGAGGTCAAAGAGCCGCGCCGCAATGTGCCGCTGGCCATGGTTCTGGGTGTGATCGTGGTCGGCGTCATCTACATCGCCATGAACATGACCTACGTCTACGCCCTGCCGCTGGGCGAGATCGCAAAACATGAAACCATCGCGCACGCTGCCGCCAGCGTTCTCTTCTCGCCCGCCGCGGCGCTGTGGCTGTCAGCCTTGATTGCCGTCTCCTGCTTCGGCGCCATGGCCAGTTGCACCATGAGCGGCGCTCGCGTTTATTACGCCATGGCCCGGGACGG
>DASQHA010000411.1:0-7746 GCA_035632335.1 Terriglobales bacterium | reverse complement strand
CTCGCGCTCGAGGGCGGCGGCATGCCCGTTGGCCGGGCCGTTTTTGAGGACGACATCGGCCACTACCAGAGCGCCGGTAATGGGGTTCTTTCTGGTGCGCACGAGCGACATGCGAACCAGCGGATGGCGGTTGATGACGGTTTCGACCTCTTCGGGGTGGACCTTCAGGCCGCCGACGTTGATGACGCCGTCACGCCTACCGACAAAGTAGTAGCGGTCGCCGCGCAGTTCGAGCATATCGCCGGTGTCGACGAAACCGCCAGCATCCACAATGCGCCCATCGGGCTGCCCCGCATAGCGATCGGCCACGCGAGTGGAGCGGATGCGCAGCGAACCGTCGACGACTTTCATCTGCACGTCCCCGCAGCCGTTTTCGATGAAGGCGGCGGGGAACCCGGCCATGCCGTCGCGAACGTCGAAGGCCACGCCGGCTTCAGTGGAAGCGAAGGCATGAGCGATTCGCGCCTTGGGATACACGGCGCGGAGATGGTCGAGGATGGCCTGGTCGACGATCTCGCCCGAGAGCCGGACATACTGCGGATCGATGGTGCGGGCCGTTGGACTCATGAGCGCCTGACGCCAATGCGACGGGGTGCCAGAAATGTGAGTGATGCCGGCCGCGCCGGCGCGCGCCAGGAAATCGGGGATCGGCTCACCCGGACCGGAGAGGACGAGCGAGCCGCCCGTCAGGACCGCACGGAGGAAAATCTGCAGACCTCCGTAGCGGCGGATATCGTAAAAGGTGCTCCAGACGACCGGGGATTCGGGATTCGCATGTCCCTCGATGGCCCCGGCCAGGCTTTCCAGGGTGTGGGCCACCAGTTTCGGCCGGCCCGTGGTTCCGGACGTCAGCAGAATCCATTCCGTCGCAAACCTGGGGGTGCGATCGAACCGTGTCTCGTGGATTTCGGCGCCGCAGGGTATGCAAGGACCCAGGACGGCGTGGACGCCGGCTACGGCGCCGTCGGAGACTACCGCATCGACCGGAGCCGAGGCCGCGACATACGGAATATGTTCCGCGGGAAACCCGGCGGGACACAGGATTAAGCGCCGCGCGATACCGTCCAACTCAAGCAAAGCCAGTGCCGTAACGAACTGATCCTGGGTGGCGACGAGTATCGAGCGGCCGCCCAATTCTTCAGCGCCGCTGAGGCAGGAACCGGCCCCCAGATCGGCAAAACGGCGGGTTCCGCTTACTCCTGAAAGAAAGCGGGCCGAAAGATTCCCGTCGGAGTGGAGGGCGTTCCAGAGCGACCTGCGGTCACTGTGCGCCATTTTCGTAGAACTGGATGAACTCACCGAGAGTTACGGGGAAAGCCACATCCTCGGCAGTGCTAAAGGGGTCAAGACCGAGAGTGTCCTCGAGCCTTGCGACAATGATGGCGAGACACAGCGAGTCCAGACCGGAATCGAGGAGCGGCAAATCATCCGCAAGCTGAGCCAGTTGCTTATCTTGCTCCGCCGCGACCTGATTGACCTGAGCCAGGATTTCGGAACGAATGGACATATTGGTTGATGGGGGCGCCGTACTCATTGTTGGACTCGGTGTTACGCGGCCTGTTCGGCCTGTGAGCGGGCGCCGTGGACGATGCTCTGGATCAGCGCAGATAACAGGCCGACGCCTTCGAATAACCCGGCATTCAATTCGATCGGGTCCGCGGCCATTTCCGCATCGAGCGCATGGAATAGTTCCTGACTGTGAGCCACATCGCAAATGCCGTGAACATCCGTGTATTCGAATTCGGAGGAGCCCTGAGCGGCGGCCAGCTCTGCCAAAAAGGCCATGAATTTCTGGATGAAGCCTTCGAAGAAGGCCATGGTTACGACCGTGTGAACGGCGGAAAGGCGTCCAATAAAGAGCCGTACGTTGGTCAGATCGCGGCTGACGGCAATAGAGTCGACATCGGTGGGAATCGAGCGCGCAGCGATCGCGAAGCGCCGCAGCATTCCCGGGTGGCAATCGCGCACTTCGTCGTGCAGGTTTTCCAGAATGATGGCACGGGCCTCGCTGGATTGCACGGCGAGAAGGGCGCCTGTCATCCAATAAATGAAATTGCCTTCCAGCACCGCGGTGTACCGGGCGATGATTCCGCGCCGCTGCTCCGCGGACAGACGTTCGGGGCTGGGGAGCGAATCGATCAACCCATCTACGGCGAGGGCGATTTGTTGCTGGATTTCGGTGGTCACTTCTCGATTAGCAGTCTGGGTATCGGCGTTTGCTGGGATCATGGCAGCCTCAGAGTGAGTAACTCGAATTTTCACGGAAGGCCTGAGTGTCGAACTGCTCGTCCGAACGAACATCGTCTGGCAGGCTACCGCCCTTTTCGCCACACGTCCGAGCCCTTCCCTCAGAGAGTTTCATGGAACTGGTTCTTATTCCGCTTTAGTCGTATTGGAGTATACCGGTGCGTGGCTAGAAACACCAGTCCGTGCCGTCATGGTACTACTGATGCCGACGGGATGACCTTGGAATTCATTTGAAACTTATTAAGAAATCAGAAGTTAGCCCGCGGGGTTGGGGGGCGTACCAAAGTGGGGAAAAGGGAGTGTCCGGCCGGTCCGAGCGGCGATTGCGCGGGGTGGCAAAATCCGATAGGTTGGAACAGGAGGAATGGCCGAGCGGTCGAAGGCGGCGGTCTTGAAAACCGTTAGTGGGGTAACTCACTCGGGGGTTCGAATCCCTCTTCCTCCGCCACTACAACTTGTTGTAGTGGATGTACTTAGAAGAACTGACTTCCAACTGTAGCGAGTTTGCGCTACAATTTGGGGCATGCGCGACATCTTCGTGCGTCACAGAGTCGACTGTCGTAATGCTTCCCCAAGCCGCAAGAACCCAAAGCGGCTGCCGTCGCGATTGATTTTCGGGTGCGGCTGCCCCATCTACGCAAGGCTTCTAGTCCGGCACCCAGACCTAAACATCGCGCCCTTTACGTTCAATGGTTCGCTCGCGAAGCTAGGTGTGCGGGAGAAACTTGCCGCCGAAGAGTTGATCGATCAATGGACCGTGCAATTCCTCTCCGGGCAGAATGGGAAGCCCGATCCCAATGCCTTCAAGACGGTGGAGCAAGCGATCGAGGATTACCTCACTGAAAAACGCGGAACACTCGACGCGCACAAAGAGAGCACGAACCTGACGATCCAGAAGATCGCTGGGATTCTCCGGCCGCTCGCTCCATTTCTCCGTGACCGCGGAATCGTCTACCTGAAAGACGTGAAGACCGAACACCTCTCGGTTTTTCAGGAGACATGGCAGGGCCGGCTGCGCAAGAACCGCGAGAGCACGGGGGAGCTTGTTAGGCAGCCGAAGAGCCAGCTTGGCAAACAAAAGAACCAGGAATTCGTAAAAATGTTCTTTCGTCGCGCGCGGGAGCTTCGATGGATCCCGGAGAATCCCGCCGAACTGTTACTGGCCGTTAAGACCCCTCGGATTGAGGTAAAGAAGAAAACTGCCGAAGAGAAGCAACGGCTGCTGGAGGCGATACCGCGCGTCTTTCCGAACATTGCGCAAGCGGCGATGGCCTTTGTGCTGATTCAGAGATATAGTGGATTGCGCTTGGTCGACGTGGTGACTCTGCGGACGGATTCGCTCCGGGAGGACGGTCTCATGATCGTCAGCCAGGAAAAAAACGAGCAACCAGTCTTCGTACCTCTCCCGCCGTTCGTTGTGGAACTGACCCGTAAACTTCCGCCGAAGAGCACCGAGTATTTCTTTTGGACGGGCACCTCGACTATCAAGACGGCGGTCAACGACTGGTCGGAAAAGATGAGGAAGCTCTACGTGGAAGCCGGCATCGAAGGCAAGCGGACGCATGAGTGGCGGGACACATTAGCGATTGAGGTCCTAGAGGGCGGCGGATCGCTCGAAGATGTGCAACTGCTGCTCGGCCACAAGTCTCGCAAGACTACCGAGAAGTATTACGTGGCACTGACGAAGAAGCGGATGGAGAAAGCAATCGAAGCCCGCCGTCGCACTTGGGACGCGGACGCAGTGGCGATCGGCCCGCTAACGGCGTCGGCTACTTCTGAATCGCCAAAGCCAGACGGTGGCGGAGGACATGTGCGGCCTCCGGCTCGTGGCCGGTCATCTTTTGCCACTCGCGAGCGAAAACGCTGATGGGAATCGTAAACGTGCGGTACGGCCTTTTGTAGCGCTTCGGTTGGTAGGACACGCATATGCCGTCTACCTGACTGAAGTACCGCCGGGCCTTCCAGTAGGACCAGCGCAGAATGGCGGCAGCTTCCAGAACCGTTAGGCTGGGTTCGACACCAAGCTCAAACAACACGCGTCTGATGTTTCCAGCGGTTTCGTGCCCTGCGCCGTTCGTCGGGTTCGCGTCAGCTTGATTTGAAGCCGAATCGAGAACGGACGGCTTGGCGCGCCGATTCTCTTGCCTACCGGCAGGAACTGCAAAATTGGGGGAGGTCGCCATACACTTCTCCGATCTCGCGATGAATCGTCGCCTGAGGCTTGCGAGTAATTCAGTTATAGGCCAAACCCACGAAAGCGCCAAATGAGTTTTGACACCTGTTTGCCAGCACCACCGGGATTACCGCGGGCCATCAGGCAAGTGGGCAATTCAAATCGACTTACGAAGCTGGTGTATTGCAAGGAGCGTCCGCGCCAGAAGTTTTCGGCAGGGCCCCGGAACAAACCTGGAACTCATTTGACGGCCCGGCGATTCAGGTGTATGAAGGAACAGGGACGAAATCTATGCCTTCCAAATTCAGGCTCGAGTTGGTTGTCACTCTGGACAAAGATGGTGAAGCGAAAGCGATCGAATCCGCCAGGCAGCACTACATACGTGGAGGTCGTGCAGCCCACCGCGACGATGGGGGCGGCCCTCAATTGGTGCCAGCAAACGAATTCATAGATGGGACGGAGCAGGCCCTTATGGAGCTATTGGAGCTCAATCCGTTACTATCAGAAGCAAATGTAGAGATCACGAGCCTATCTTGTAGATCTATCGAGCCATCGACCTGGGATGTGGAACTGGGTACGTCGGCAACCCCGCGTCCCGACACAGCGGTCGATCACGCCGAGACAGAGGATGAACTTGACGAACTGGAGTCGAATCTGTACCTTTGCCGGTGGCCAAACGGTGACTTTTCCATAGTCAAGGCGGACGGTGAGCGTGCTGCAGTCGTGCAATTGGATGAATGGGCGGGCGCAGAACCAGCTTGGCTGGTTCCCCTTGAGACATGCATGATAGATTTCCGCCTGAACGACCAAGGCGGAATCGAGCTCGCCGACCTCGGTGAACAAACCGCTGAGTTCATTTGGGACCACTGTTATCCCGATTTGGATCAGCTGCTCTCAAGCGAGGATGTTCTCTGCCGTTTGGCCGGCGCGGGCAAACGGGAAGTCACCAAGAGAATCCGGAGAGCCGTCGAGCACGAACGGAAGCGGTTGTGGGGTGTGCAGACCGAAAGTACTCCGGCCAGAACAGCGCTCGGACAGGAACTTCAAAAACGCCTTGGCACGGTGGGGCCAGTTGCCGACCACTACGTCGAACTGGCAGCGAGTGAAATCTTGCGTGGGAAGGCGGGAGAAAACGGTAAACCTAGCTGACAGGCGGTCGGGATCCTGAGAGGTGAGGGTGGGATGTCGACCCCGTACAGCCAGACCGTGCGGCGGTTTAGCAAACCGCTGCTTTCGACCACTCAGCCACCTCTCCGTTTTTAACTCACCTGATATCAATGAGTTGTGGTCACTGTCACTACATTATACTGCGATCTTCGCCCTCCGTGGGACGATTGTCACTATTTTGTCACTGGTACCCAACCGGTCCACCGCCCGGCGCTTCGTCTCATCGTTAGAATGCGCGTAGCGCATCGTTACGCTGATATTTGCGTGCCCAAGCAACTCCTTCACGGTCACGATATCGACGCCACTGCGCGTCAACCGTGAGGCAAACGTATGCCGGAACATATGCCAGGTGACCTTCGGAAGTCCTGCACGTTTTACGGCCGCCAGAAGAGCGCCCTTCACGTCCTTGAACCGGTCCCCTGTCATCGGGTTGTGGAACACATAGCGGCCATGCTTGGGCCGTCCCTCGACGATTCCGAAAGCAGTTTCGTTCAAGGGTAGGCTCAAGGCCTTCTGGTTTTTCTTCACGACCATCTTTAAGCGTTTCTGTTCTATATCGATGTCCTCCCATGCAAGATTGAAAATTTCGTTCGTGCGAAGGCCAGTGTTGATCGCAAACAGGATCATCTCCCTCAGATAGGGCGGTGAGGCAAGAAGGAGCCTGCGCTCCTCGTCCTCGCTAAGCGTCCGGAAGCGGTAATTGTTCTCCGGCAGGAACTTCACCAGCCGGACGGGATTCGTCCCCTGGTGCTGTCCCCATCGTTCCGCAATGTTGAACATATGCTTGAGCAAAGCCAGCTCCCGGTTTGACGTCGCCGGGCATACATCTTTGACCCGCGCCTGCTGGTATTCCTCGATCCGCAGCGGTGTGATGTCCCGCAGTTTAGATGGCCCGAAGAATCCTTGGAGGTTGCTTAGCATCTGCACATCGCGCTTCCATGAACGCTTGTGGGCTTTCGCATACTCGATGTATCTCTCACCGAACTCCGGCAACGTGATATTTACCGGCTTGACGAAAACCCCTCGTTGAACTTCTGACACGCGAAGAGCCAAAATCTTCTCGGCCTCGCGCTTGTTTGCCGTACCAGTGCTTTCTTGAACCCGAACACCGTCGGCGTGATAGTCTGCGTACCAAATCCGGCCCCGTCGGTAGAGTGCCATAACAGCTCCTTCTACCTCCTGCCAGCTTCATTTATTGTAGGGCACTGGCGGAGGGATTCAAATACCTTGTCGGGGTCGAAGCGTAAGCATCGGCCGGCTTTGACATAGGGAATGCGGCGCAAATAAACCCAGTTGTAGAGCGTACCCTTGGCGATGCTGAGGCGGCGGGACAGTTCGTTTATGTCGACCAGCGTCCGACATGCTCTTCGATCCCCAGCAACGAGAGGAAGCTCTCCGCGGGCGAATGCGATGTCTGGCAGCCTTTCGTGGCCTGTGTGAATGCTGGGGAGGTATTCTCGCATTCCCCTTTTTAAGGCATGTTTCAGATTCCACCAAATGAGTTGCTCTCATGGATTTCAGGCACCGGATACCTGTAGTGGCAGAGGACTTACCGCTGCGTTTGGCGAAGACCTGACGCGCGTTCTATCCAACAACGGCCTTCGTGGAATCCTATTAGGCTCAAATCTTGCGGCGCTTCCGGAGATGTTGTCCTAGACCGGCGATCAGCTGTTCGGGCTGGACTTCAAAAGCCTCGCATACCCGCAGAAGGGTAAAGACTGTTATCGGCCGGCCACTTTCAATCATCTGCCAGTGCCGGACGCTGAAGCCGTACGAAATCATATCCTCTTGGCTTAGCTTGTGGTCGGTTCTGTAGGAACGGATTCGGTTGCCAAGGGCACGAAAGAACCGTGCATAGTCGGCCGGAAGGTCTCTGTGGGCGCCCACCTCTCAAGAGTGCGGCTGGTACGAGCAAAAACACCACGAACAAAAAGACGTATAAACTGGGAGCTATACGCCGAATGGAAGATTCCGGACCTGCCATCAAACTTGCCCAGGGGATTGTCCACCGTTGCGACGCTTGCGGCGGCGCGATCCCATTGGGAGATCTTCGTCCAATCGGAGACGGGTCCCTGCGAGTTTGCGAAACATGTTACCCCGAAGCAACGCGGTTGGTCTGCACTTATGAACATCATTAAAATGCTGGAAGAGCTGCGAGC
>DASQHA010000410.1:0-3770 GCA_035632335.1 Terriglobales bacterium | reverse complement strand
AAAGATCTGTCCGGTGGTGAGAGCGCCGCGGTCCGGCGACAGCTGATCTCCGGATACATCGAAGGGTTCCTGCAACGCGAGCACACCGGCCCCGAACACGTGGAAGAGCTGATCTCCACGCTGAAGAAGATGTGCGGCGACGAAGCCCACACCGACCAGATTCTGCGCGAGGCCATTGAGACCCTGACCAACGCGGCCGAATCGCGGGAAATGAACAGCGCCGGGCACGGCGAGATGGTGGCCCGGTACAGCGAGATCATCGCTCGCTCGCTGGGCTTGCCCGTAGAGGAGGTTGCCGATCTGGCCTTCGCCGCCCGGGTGCATGACGTGGGCAAACTCTTTGTCCCGGAACGAATCCTGAACAAGCCCGGCCCCCTGACCGAGGGTGAGTTCTATGTACTGAAGATGCATGCCGAAGTAGGAGGCGAAATCCTGGCCACGCTGCCCGAGGCCAGGAAATTGCGCGAGGCGGTGCAGCATCACCACGAATCCTTCGACGGCGGCGGCTATCCCAATGGCTTGCGGGGCGAGAAGATCCCGCTGTGGGCGCGGATCATGTCGATTACCGATGCCTACGTGAACATGACCAGCGAGCGCTCGTTTGCCCCTGCCAAGACCAGCGAACAGGCGCTGGCCGAGCTGGAAAAATTGAGCGGCACGCGTTACGACGGCATGCTGGTGCGCATCCTGATTCGCGAACTCAAAGCGGAGAGAACGACCAGCTGGGGAAGCTGAACGGGGTCTGATCCGCTGCCGCACGAGCGCGGGCGCTCCCGCCCACATTTTCCATCCCTCTTGCCAATTCCGGGCTGAAACTGGAAACTATCTCTGCATGTCCATCCCTCTCTCTCTCTCCGGCAAGGTGGCCCTCATTACCGGCGGGTCGCGCGGCATTGGCGCCGCCGCGGTCCGCATGTTTGTGCACGCGGGGGCGCGCGTTCTGTTCAACTATGAAAAGGCCAAAGCCCCGTCCGAACAGCTGGTCAAGGAACTCGGAGAGGAAAATTGCGCGGCCATGGCCTGCAATCTTTCCGGCACGGAAACCGCGCAGGCCCTGGTGGCTGCGGCCGTGAAGCGTTTCGGCCGGCTGGATATTCTGGTGGCCAATCACGGCGTCTGGCCTCCCGAGGACGCGCCTATCGACAAAATGTCGGATGCGCAATGGCGCAGCACCATGGCCATCAATCTGGACAGCGTTTTCGCCCTGATCAAGCACTCCGTGGCCCAGATGAAGAAGCAGGCAAAATCGGGCGCCGCAGCCGGCCACATCGTCCTGGTCAGCTCTACCGCCGGACAACGCGGGGAAGCTTTTCACTGCGACTACGCCGCCACCAAGGGGGCCCTGATCAGCATGGTGAAAGGGCTTTCCACGGAACTGGCGCGGGACGCGATCTATGTCAACACCGTGGCCCCAGGCTGGGTGGATACCGACATGTCGGCGCCCGCCCTGAACGATCCCAAGACCAGCGCCCGCATTTATTCCGGGATCCCGCTGGGACGCGCCGGGAAGCCCGAGGAAATCGCCGGACCCATCCTTTTTCTGTGCTCGGAATATGCCGGCTTCATCACCGGCGAGGTCTTCAACGTCAACGGCGGAGCGGTACTGATAGGCTAGCCGTGGGTGTGGGGCGGACACTCTTGTCCGCCGCCTTTGAATTCTGCTTCTTCTTGCGGGTGGTGCCGCAGCTGAAGGCTGCCTGTGGATGTTGGGAAAAGAACCAACTTCAAGGGCGGCGGACAAGAGTGTCCGCCCCACATTTTGCATCTAACTTTCTGGATGATGAAGGTCTCCCTGGCAATTCTTCTATTGGCCGCCGTGGCGCTGGCGCAAACCGACAGCGCGCCGCCCTCGCCATCCATTCCGGTCGACCAGGAAAACGTCAAGCGGGCCAGGGCCGTGCTGAACCAGACCATCCAGGCCCTGGGTGGATCGGCTTATCTCAATATCCAGGACATCTCCCAGGAAGGCCGCACTTACAGTTTTTATCACGGCCGGCCCAACAGCCTGGGCATCCTGTTCTGGCGTTTTTACCGGTTTCCCGACAAGGAGCGCCTCGAACTGACCAAGCAGCGCGATGTGATCTACGTCTACAACGGTGATAAGGGAACTGAAATCACTTACAAGGGCCCAACCCCGGAAGATCCGAAAGACCTGACTGAATATTTGCGGCGGCGACACTTCTCCCTGGACTGGGTGTTGAGAAAATGGCTGTCCGAACCCGGAGTTGCCCTGTTCTACGAAGGGCAGACGGTGGCCGAAGAAAAGCCAGTCGAACAAGTTACCGTGATGAATGCCCACAATGAGGGCGTGACCTTGTACGTGAGCACCGACGATCATTTGCCGGTCAAGAAAACTTATTCCTGGCGGGACCCGACCGACAAGCAGCGCAACATAGAAGATGAGGTCTACGACAATTACCGCGAAGTGCAAGGCGTCATGACCCCGTACACCGTCACCCGTTTCTATAACGGGGACATGTCCGGCCAGCGCTTCCTGACCGCCGTCACCTACAACCAGGGGATCGCCGATTCACAGTTCGACCCCGCGAGCTCAAAGAAGCCCTGAAGCGCCGAATTTCCCCCGAACCGCGACTAACCTAAGAAGTAACACCTTGGTTTTTCCCCCAGTCGCGGAATCCAATTAAGTATTTCCTAATCATGTAGATAGCGTTGCATCCGCGAGACATATCGGATTCCTGCAACCACGACTGTGGTTAATTAGCCACAGTCGAAGATGCGCCAGGCAGGATAGATTCGTCATCAAACAACGGATGGCCGATCTGGTTTGATACACGAACAAACAATCCGCACGCCGGTCGCTTGCAGCGGGGTAGGCCTGCACAGCGGCGCTCCCGTCCAGTTGCGGATACTGCCCGCCCCTCCCGGATCGGGAGTGATCTTCCGCCGCACCGATCTTGACGGGTTTGAACTGGAAGCCGTGAGCAGAAACGTGGCCCGGGTCAGTTACGCCACTAGCTTGATGAAAAAAGGCGTGCTGATTTCCACCACCGAACATCTGCTCTCCGCGCTGATCGGTTGCGGTATCGACAATGCCATCGTCGAGCTGGACAACCTGGAGCTTCCCATCCTGGACGGCAGCGCGCTGCCTTTCGTCGAGGCCATCCTGAAAGCCGGCATTCGCAAGCAGCGCCGACCTCGCACTTATCTGCGCATCCGCCGCGAACTGGAAGTGCGGGAAGGCGCCAAGTTTATCGCGGTCTATCCCTCCGACATCTACTCCGTTTCCTACGCCATCAATTTTCCCCATCCCCTGATCGGAAAAGAGACTTTCAGGGTGGATCTCTCGGACGGGAATTACCGGACACAGATTGCGGCGGCGCGGACATTCGGTTTTCTGCACGAGGCCGAGGCCATGCGGCAGCAGGGACTGATTCGCGGCGCGTCCGCGGAAAACGCCATTGTCCTGACCCGCGACGGGCTCATGAATCCCCCGCTGCGTTTTCCCGATGAATTCGTGCGGCACAAAGTTTTAGACCTGATCGGCGACCTGGCCCTTCTGGGCAAACAGATCCTGGGCAACGTGGTCGCCGACCGAGCCGGACATGCCATGCACACCGCCCTGGTCTCGCGCATCCTGCGCGACCGCACCCTGTGGGAAGAGACCACGGTGGAAGAGGAAAAAGAACCAGTCACCCCCCTGCTGCGAGCCGCCGCCCAGCCCGCAATCTAACCAAATCAATGTAGGCGCGAGCGCCCTCGCTCGTGCGGCAGCGCCACGGACCTGGTACGGCGCTAGTCTGGTCGTAACG
>DASQHA010000409.1:0-12214 GCA_035632335.1 Terriglobales bacterium | reverse complement strand
TGCCGCTCGAGTGTTCAGATGAAAAACAAACAACCTTCGAAGAGCGCAACTCCGGTCCTCGATGCGATTGCAGTCATAATGTGCCTCCTGGGTGTCGGCCTATTTTCGATCACGGCGCTGGCGTATTTCGTCCCGGAGGTGGTCACCATGCCGGGGAAAAAAGTGTCTACCCCCTGCTCGACCTTCCAAGCAATGCGAGGTCTGCGAACGCATCGCATTGCCACTCAAGCTGCCCCGGTAATTAAGCAGGCATCCCGTCTCATCCAGAGGGACGCCGCTGGTTATCACCAATGGAGCACGCCTCAGGGCAATTACTGGATCACTGGAACAACGGATGAAGCACTGTGGATATTGTTAGGCCAGCAGCAAGTGGACATTTACGATGGCGACAACGCGACTGTTAAACCAGGCGATATCGTTCTCGACTGCGGCGCGCATGTTGGCGTCTTCACGCGGACGGCGCTGAAGCGCGGAGCGAAGCTAGTGGTGGCCATCGAGCCTGCACCGGAAAATGTTGAATGTCTTCAGCGCAACTTTTCACAAGAAATCGCGCAGGGTCGCGTGATCGTTTACCCAAAGGGCGTCTGGAATAAGAACGATGTTCTACCGATGCATCTGAACAGAAATTCGGCAGGCGATAGTTTCGTGCTCGACCTCGATCCTGGGCAGAAAGTCATGAATCTGCCGCTGACAACCATCGATCAGATCGTATCGGACGTTCGATTGGCTCATATCGATTTCATTAAGATGGACATCAAGGGCGCCGAGGTGCCAGCGCTCCAGGGGGCGGCTCGCACTCTGTCTTCAAATCAGCCGCGCATTTCCGTGGCATCCGAGCATCTGGACAACGATCCAATCATGATTCCGCAAACCGTTTTGACTACCAATTCCCGTTATCATGTCGCATGCGGATCCTGTTATGTCCAAAAAGGTGAAGTGCGGCCCGAAGTTCTGCACTTCTATCGCAATTGAAACGCGGTAGCCTTCCGGATTGGCGTTCACAAACGACCGCTTATCTGGATCATGCGCTTAAGCGCGCACCGCAATGTTGATCGCGAGCCGGATTCTAACATTATGCGGCAGCCGCCCATTGCGGTCCGCCCCTTCGGCACTGCACCAGCATTCCCACCAGCAGAACAGCAATAGCCAGGCGCACGACCTTCAGCGGATCGTCCTGGATCAGCACCAGGTACGGCCAAGGCGTAAAAAGCGCAATACATAGATAATTCAGACGCCAGTCGGAAGAACGGCTGAAGACCACGAGCAATGCGGGCACCAGTAGGGTGCAATCCTGCGGGTACGCATGATAACTGATAAGGAGCCCGCCTACCAGCGCAGCGGCGAGCCCGTATGCAAGATCCGTGCGCCGTGCAATCCACCACACTGCCCCGACTGTCGCCAGTCCGAACAGCAGCTCGAGAGCGTGCTGGTTGGGAACGCCCAGAAACAGACCATGGAAATTGGGCATCATCTGCTGCTCGGGATCGGCGCTTTTCCCGAGCATTTCAACATACCGGTAGGGCCAGTCGAAGCCAGCGGCAGCGAATGAGAGCACCGTCAGCAGCGCACCGCCGGCGAGAAAACCCCATAGCATCCTCCATTGCTTTTGACCCGCCATCACCAGCGGCAGCAGCAGAAAGAAGTGGAACTTGATGGCGCATAGCGACAGCAGAGCCCCTCCAGCAAACAGCCGCTCCGGGTAGATCCTAAGCGCGCCGGCGAGGATCAATAACAGGAAAGTTAGATCTTGACCGTGGGCGATTCCCAGCAGCAATGGCGCCGACCAGCAGCACGCCATCAGGGCTGCCTCCCGGCTCGGAATGCGCCACATCAGGACGAACCCCACCAGCGCGCCCAGGGACAGGCTCTGCCATGCCACATAGGATGGCACGTATGGCAGCCTGCTCAGCGGCCAGAGCGCAGCCGCATAAAACGGAAGGCGATTGTATTCGAGCCGCTCGCCAAAGAATCCCGCCGATTCCATCTGCACTTGCTTGACCTGGCGCGGATCATACAGGTTTGAGGAATGCACCAGGCGAGCGCCGGCATAGAGTTGTAGGTAATCGTTCTTTCCGCTCAGCAGATAGGACAGGCCGTCACGCAGGTAGAACAGGACCACCGCCAGCCCCAGCAGCGCCACCATGTAAGTTGCCCGCCGGGAGAGCGTTTTGGGTGGGGCGGGTTGCATTTGGTCAAATCCGGCTCGGATCACAACGCTCAGACTCTATCGCCGGCAGTCATAAATTCGCCATCACAGGCCGCTTCGTTTCGGCATGCGAATCACTCGAGTCAAGTGACTTCCTGCTGGTCTTGTGCGTGCTCGCTGACTCTGATGGGGCACGGCAAAGCACTTGCACGCAAGTGTTCAACGCTCATTGTTAGTAGAAGGGCACTCAGGAGCAACACGGTTACGGAGCCGAACCCATCGCCGTACGTAAGAAGCAGATATGGCAGTGGTGTCAACAGAATGAAGCACAGCCGGTTTATCCACGGAACTGTGGTCCGGCTGGCTACAATCAGCAGTGCCGGTATCATGAGAGCTGCATCGGGCGGACCCGCATGATGACTGACCAGCAAACTACCCAGGATGACAGCTGCCATGCCGCATTCAAAGGCTGCTAGCCGGACGATGATCCATACCATGCCTCCTGCAATCGAATCGAGCAGCAATTCCGGCACAAGCTGGTCCGTGAAGGGTTGCAGTAGCCCGCGGAAATTCGGCAAGATGTCCTCACGCGGCGCAATTGCTTTCGATGACAGCGTCGCGTACATTTGCGCAGGCCAAATCGAACCGGCCGCGGCAAACGAGGCTGCGATCAGCACAACACTGCCCAGTAGAAAACCCGAAGCCATCTTCCAGCGCCGTTGGCCCACAAGCAGCAGCGGCAGCAGAAGAAACAGGTTGAACTTAATAGCAAACAAGCTCATCATCAGGCCGGTTATCATGGGTCTCTTGTCGTGAAATTGGAAAACCAAAGCGAGCAGCCCGAGCAGCAACACGACGTCCTGCCCTCGGACAAAAACAGCCATCAACGGAAACGACCAACTGCAGGCCAGGATGGCCAGCCTTCGGTTCGGGACGTGCCACAGCAGTAGAAATCCGACTAGCGCCGCCAGCGATATGCTCTGCCACACTAGATAAGAAGCTTCGAAAGGAAGTTTCCCCAGCGGCCAAAGGAGCACCGCATAAAACGGCGGCCGCACAAAATGCTCAAGGGCCGAACGGGAGTAACCCGCCGCCCGGACCTGCTCGTGTCGGATGTGAAGGCTGTCAAGCAGATACGGCGTGCCCACCAGGCGAGCGCCAGCATAGAATTGGAGGTAATCATTTCTCCCATCGGGGCTGGGTCCGGTCATCAAGCGGGCTGTCATGCCGGTAATAAGAAGGCCAAGGAAAAGAGCCGCGTAATAATGCGACCGGGAGAGATTTTGCCAGCTGGTAGTCATGTCAGGTCACGCAATCCTGCGTGCCGTCCGATTGATCCAGGTACGGTCCGCCAGGTCTCGATGCTCATGGCTGCCAGCATCGCCACGAGCGGCAGTACCGCCAGAGCACCTAGCCCGTGGCCACAGATGAGAAACAGATATGGCAGCGGCGTGAGAAGAATCAGGCAGAGTTGATTTACCCATGGCGTAATGGTCCGGGCCGCCACGATCATTAAAGCCGGTATCAGAACCGCGGCATCCTGCGGGCCTGCGTGATGACTGATCAGCAGGCTCCCTGTGATCACAGCTGCCATGCCGTATTCAAAATCCGTGTACCGCACAATCATCCAGGTCACACCTGCCACAAGTAGATCGAGCGCTAACTCCACCGCGATCCGACCGGTGAATGGCTGCAATAGACCGCGCAGATCTGGCATTACATCTTCGCGCGGAAAACTTCCTTTCGCCGAAAGCGCCACGAACATTTGCCTGGGCCAATCCGATCCAGCCACGCCAAACGAAGCTGCGACCAGAATCGCACCGCCCAATAAAAATCCGCCGGTCATCCTCCAGCGCCGTTGCCCCACCAAAAGCATCGGCAGCAGAAGAAAGAGGTTGAATTTGATGGCCAGTAGGCTCATGATTAACCCGGCCACAATGGGATTCCTTGTTCGAAACTGGAACGCCAGCGCCAGCAACAGCAGAAGCAGAGTGACGTCCTGCCCCATCACGAAGACCAGCACCAGCGGCAGCGACCAGCAGCACGCCAGCACAACGAAACGCCGGTTGGGTATGTGCCACAGCAGGATGAATCCCATCAAAGCGGCAACTGACATCGATTGCCAGACCCAAAAAGACTGATCATAGGGCAGCTTGCCAAGCGGCCAGAGCAGTCCCGCGTAGAAGGGGGGGCGCACATAGTAAGCCGCGACGCCGTACCCTTCCTTGGCCTCCACCTGAACCTGGCGGTTACGTGCGGCGTCATATAAATATGGTGTTCCAGCCAGCCGGGCGCCGGAATAGATTTGCAGGTAATCGTTGATTCCGGCAACCACATTGATGATCAGTGGTCGGGCCGCGACCAGCGAAATCACCAGTCCTATCATCAGTGCGGCCCAATAGCTCCGCCCGGAAAGATTCAACCATGTCTCCAGGACCGTAGCTCGAGGCCTGGCCGAATTCATCGTCCCGGCTGGGTCGACCACATTTCCGGCATGCTTTGGCCGCTCAGGAAAGGCGCGTGATGACACCGTTGGCATCAATCCCCATCTTCACCGCAACTGGTGATCCAAATGCAAACAGGGATTTAGAGTAGTGTAAACCATTAATGTTTCCCGAGGCTACGGACCCCAGAGTATACTCCTGTTTACAAGCGTGTGTTCTAAACGCAACGTCGGATCACAAAGGGTTATGCCGCTCTTCTTGACCGAATTGATCGAAGCGGAATCAGAATTGCAGACCAGCCACTGCGGCTCCTCGGGCAGGTCCAGATCCGGCGCATGCAGAAAGCTTCAGAGACTTCGTCGACACCGGCGCCGGCTGGGCAGACCAGCTTGAGTTTCCACACGAAATGCCAGTCAGCGGCGCGGCGTTGACGTCCGCGGTACGCTGTGGCCAATACTTACATTCCGCTGCAACCCTGTTGTTGCTCGTTCTGGCATATTCGTTGGCAGTCGCAACTCGGCTCCGGTTAGGCAGCTCTTTCTTCTCGTGATGCTCCCACTACCAGCGCCCCGGGTCACATGTGCTCGGCTGCGGTGCTCTACGCATTTGCTTACCTCCGCTCGACGGCGTGAGGTGGACTTGATAACGAGGGTGCCGTGCTATCCGAGTGACTCGACTATATAATTGGATGCGTGCACAAAGCCGGAACGCTAAGCCGAATTGAGTTGGATACCCGACCGACGGGGCATGTGGCGGCGCGGAAGGCCGCGCAGGAGCGCTGAGTTGATGAAGGCGCGAATACCGAACTCAACCGTTCGCAAAACCTTAATCTGGCTCTACAAGATCGCCCTCGGGGTGCCGGTCGGCTTGTGGGTGATCATCGCCCTTTCCCCTTGGCCCAAACCGCGGCTCGCAACCTTATGGGCCTTCAGGCAGGCTGGAGGATGTTCCCTAGCAGATGCAGCCAACAGCGCTTCGCACATAGGAAAAATGGCGTCCATTCGTGATGAAATTGGGGAGGCAGACCGAATTATTGACCAGGATGGCCCACTGGACCTCGTCCAGACCTCAGCCGAGCGCTGGTGGGTAAATAAGAACGATCGATCGCTTCCATTTCTTTTAGCTGAGCAGAGCCTTCAGATTTACGGCGCCGGAGATGAAGGCGTCCAAAAAGGTGACATAGTTCTTGATTGCGGAGCCAACGTTGGCGTATTTACGAAGACAGCACTCAGCCGAGGAGCACGAATCGTGGTCGCAATAGAAATTGCGCCGACCACGATAGAATGCCTCAAAAGGAACTTTGCACCGGAAATTTCAGCTGGCCGCGTCGTTGTATATCCGAAGGGCGTATGGAATAAGGTTGACTCAATGGAGATGGCCGAAGTGGACGCCGACAACTTCGGAGAAAACAGCGTCGTGCTAGGTCGCGAACTCAAGAACAAAACTAAAGTCCCGATGACGACAATTGATATAATAGCGAATGACCTACAGTTGCCGCGTGTAGACTTCATCAAAATGGACATCGAAGGCGCCGAAAAGCAGGCGTTGCTCGGAGCGAGACACGTGATACAGCGCTTCCATCCGCGCCTGGCCATATCGTGTGAACACCTGCCGAACGATTTCAGGGATATGCCTGAACTTGTCAGTTCCATTCAGTCCGGATACAGAGTCCATGCTAATGATTGCTACGACTTCGGCTATCGGGTTCGGCCGGAGGTGCTGCTCTTCGAGTATTAAGTTAGGCACTTAGGATCATATTTCCCCTCTACAAGGCAACTTCCCAACGAAATCCTGAAGGCGAGAGGTCAAATAAGTCGCTGGCGTCGGTTGATGCTCATGTTACTAGGCCACCCGCGTCGGCTGGCAGACCCCGATTCGTTCAGATCGTATCCAAGTCCCACAGATCCCGGTAGCCCATGATCTTCCGCAAGTTCCTTTCTTGCCAGCAGATCTGAAGCCATCCAACGTTTGACGATGCCACACCCCGCCAAGCGAACGCAGGCGTGCGGACTCTCGATGATGATCTCTTCGATTCTGCTTTCAGGCGGCACAGGAACCTACGCGAGCCGCTGCGATATCGGATCCTTCGCTGGCAGATGCGACGCCTCGCTCGCCGGCCTAGTTCGCGTGCGTTAACGACACACCGTCTCGGAGCTAGGACGCAGCCGGCGCGGCCACGGCAGTCTCCACCGACGCCACTTTCAGCGACAGCCGGTCGGACACGAACGCCAGCAGATAGCACACTATCGCGAACAGGTAGAGCGATCGAAACCCGAAGTACATAGAGTTGTATTCCAGTAGCCCGCCGCACACCGCGCCCAGAAGATTCATGGCCATGATCCCGGAGACCTGCCCGCGGGTCGATAACAGCGTCGAGAAGACGATGCCCGAGAAGAACAGCGGGCAGGTCAGCACCGCGGCCGCTTCCAGGCGCCCAAGCGCCGTGGAGGAGAACCCCCCAGACCCGGCCACGCTCCAGCCGGCCGCCAAGCTCGCCAGTAGCAGCAGGTAGGGGATCCACGGCCGCCGGATGCGCAGCCACTGCACCGCGCAGTTCGCCAGGAACGCCATCACCAGAATACTCGCGATCACGATGCCGATCACCTGCCAAGTGTTTCCGAAGGTCACGCCCATCTCGGTGATGCCCTTGGTTTCCACCAGCATGAAGCCCACGCCCAGGAAAAAGAACGAGAGGTGACTGAACCGCGGCTTTTCCGAGAAGAAATTGCCGGTCACGAGCAACGACAGCAGCAGCACCTGAACGATCATCACCAGGTAGGACACGGGATAGACGCGGCGCGGCATGTAAAAGAACGGCCAGTCGTCGGTCGATACATCCGCCAAAATGGCCGGATCGGCGTACCGGGTGGTCACTTCCTGAAACCCAGTTTCCTGAAGGACGCCCGGGGGGATGTTCCAGTCCCTGCTGTTGGACTCCAAGAAGATCACCGAGCCGTCGTAACCCGCCATCACGCACCGCGGCGCGCGCCCGTCGAAAACCTGCTGCAACATCAGGTAGATCTTCCTGGCCAACTGGTCGCCCAGGACCGCAAACGACAACGAAACAACCCCATCGGGCTTGAGCCGTGTCCGCGCTTCGCGCAGGCCCTCGACCGTATACACAAACGAGTCCAGCCGCACGCTCGACGCCTGGCTCAGCAGCGTGTGTGAATCAAGCAATCCGTACACGATCATGTCGTACTTGCGATCGGTGGTGCGCAGAAAGGACCGCGCATCGTTGACCACCGCATGGACCCGGGGATCGCTGTAAGGTTTCTCCGGATGGCTCGCCTTCCCAGCCATCAGAATCGCCGGATCGATTTCGATAGCGTCCACACGTCCGGCTCCGGATCGCAGGGCGGCCGCCACGTCGTTGCCGGTACCCGCGCCGACTACCGCCACATCCGCCAGTTGCGCGAGTACCTTGTATGGAAACTCGTAGTAGGCGCGAATGCTCTTCAGTTTCACGTCTTTGCGTGACTTGGACAGATCGTACACGCGTTGATAGTAATGTCCCGCCGCGCGTATGAGCATCAGACCGGTATCGTCGCTTTGACCGATCTCCAGCAACTGGTACGGAGAATATAGCCGATGCCAGAGTGGACTGACGGGCCAGGCCAGGATGATCGTCGCGAGCACCGCGAAGCCCGTCCCCACCATAAGCGACGAGGGCTTTCTAAGATGGAAGAGCAGAATCGCCAGAAAGCAGACGGCAAACCAGACCAGAGGTGGCGTCCACAGGAAACTGGCGGCCAGCATGAATAGCACCCCCAGCAGGCTGCCGAGAAGATTCAACCCGTAGGCTCGCAGCTTGGCGCGCCGTTCCATCAGCCGCCCGCATAGCTGTCCGACGGGCACGAATCCCAGCGCCGTGATCAGGAACACCACCGCCAGCAAAGAGTACACCACCCCGAGATTGCTGGCGCCTCCAAGGCCCATGTGGAGCTGCTCCCGAAACGGCATGGATTGGATGGTCTCGAACCCCGCCTGGCCAAGTCCGAACCGCAGCACGATCATGAAGCCGAACTCCCAGGCCAGCAGAGGAAGCGTCAGGATCAGCGGAATCCGGTCGCGGTTGGCGAGCGCATAACCCAGCCCCAGGCCCACGAAACAGGAGAGCAGGCCGAAGTTCTTATAAAATGCAAAGAACTCGAACACCGTGCCTTGCCACCGGATCACGGCCAGTTCCAGAAACAGGCTTAGGGCCGCGGAACCGACAATGGCCAAATCCACGAACCGGGGAGAGAGGTTGTCGAGGTAACCGGCCTGGTCCCGGGAGTGGAGGTCGAGGCGCGGCTCCATCTTCTCCAGCAAGTAGTGAAACGCCCCTGTAAGAACACCGGCCAGGCACACCACCAGGCTGCCTCGGACCAGGAGACCTGGTGAGAGCACCAGGCCGTTACTGAAGAGGCCCGGCAATTCGATGACCATCGGCATCAGACAACTGGCGAGGAACACGATGCGAAGCAGATGCACAAATGATTTGGTCATGGCTCTCTACTGGACCGTAGAGGAAACTCACATTCTAGTAAAACTAATGCCTGTTGGAAGAAACGTCTGCTTGCATCATGTGGCCACGTCAGACAGGACGCCGACCAGCTTTGCGTGATCCGTCACGAGCAGCGCTCCGACCTCCTTTCCGGATCATCGCTATCGCGTCATAAGATGCGCTCGGGGGCGGCAGTTCATCACGCTTGCATCGGAGCGTAGCGCCGATTACAAGGTCAACCGGGCGGTGCCCCTGCTGTTCGAGCTGCTGGGCGTAAGCCTCCTGGCGACGCTGATCATCCTGGCCTTGCCGCCGGTGCTGTTGCGCGCGCGTCTGCCGCGCCGGAAACCCGTTCTCGCGTTCCTGCTCTACTTTCTGGCAATCGGCGCCGGGTACATCCTGGTGGAAGTCGCCCTGATTCAGAAATTCGTTCTGTTTCTCGGTCACCCCACATACGCGCTCACCGTAGTGATCATGGGAACGTCACTTGGATCGCTCTAGCTTGTGTATTATCCTGTGGCACTCCCAGCAAACTGGTTCTAGGTTCTCGATCCGGTGCGTGCCGCCATGGGACCGGTATTTGCGGTGGTGAATCTGTAAACGCTTGACGCGCCGGCACCGGGCACACCGCCCCTCATGACGCCGAAGCACTTCGAGCGAGTGAAGCCTATACACTTGACGTACCAAGATTTCAAATGCGAGCCCATCGATAACGTGAGCCCCCTCGGCAATCAGTTGATCTCCGTCAAAGGCGCCGTACGCCACTTTTCCGTTGCAATCCCGGTCATGGAGTTGCCGGACCTCGTAGCCGGTTAATCGCTCCGCCCTTTTCTTGGTCATGTTGCTTCACTCGAGGAGTGGAAGCGTACTCATCCGAGCACTAGCCGGAGCTCGCCAAATCTCAGATCTGCTCCTGGGATCTCTTCGCCGTTCTTGAGTTCGTCGGCTAGAGCCCGCTTGTCGGGCTTGAATTCGCGTTTCTTCACCTGGGCTTCAAAGACGCCTCGCTCATCCTTGTCCAGCCGCTGTAAGAGTGCCTCCCACACGTGGGCCGGCAGCGTCAACACGGCGTCCTTCAGCCGCAGCGGCAATGCGTTCTCATCGGTGATCACCACCGAATCCGGATTCTTTTGGATCCGCAGGCTGGAGATGTTCCCCTCCATCCGTTTCACACCCCGCCGGTCAGGGACTGCGAATTGATCGATCACCCGGACAACGTACTGCTCCAATTCGGTTTGGAATTTCGCAATGCGATCCCGCCGGCATCTGATCCGTTCTATCTCCTGATCGGCGAACTCCTGTTGCGCCGCGCAGTGTCGTAGGAAGCCGACTAGGGCATCGCGTTTCTCTTTCACTTGACGCAGCGCGCGACCGATCTCCTCCAGAATGAGCTGCTTGGCTTCGGCTTCTTCGACCAGTTCGAAAGTGTTCGCCAGGGCTGCTAGATTGTCTTCAAGCTCATAAAGTGTGAGCGCCGTTTTCGGCGCAGGAACGACGTTAGTTTGCATTCTGCTCCTCCCTCCTCTACCTGTCTGGGCTTCGCACCTCAGCCTCGGGCGGCTCAGAAATCTTGCCTCCCTGTCCCGCTGATCTGACTGCAGCCTCGTGCGCCTCGACGACCACCATGCTGCTTGCTGGGCTACCGGTGGGCTGCATGTTCTGAATCGCTTGAAACAGTTCTTTGGCGCACAATCGAGCTGGCTGGCTGCTCTTGAATTGGCTAGAGTTCTCGACACCGTGCCGCCTGAGAATTTCCCCGTACGTTGACTCCCCCTGGGGTCCGCCTGACTGCGTGATAGCTTCCTTCAATCTTGAGAACTCCTCGATCACACCGCGCGGCGAACACATCCGTTTCCAGATCGCCACCAAGTCCGGTGAAACGGATTCGTTCAAGCCGATAGGGCTGTTCAGGTTTCCAGCGCCGTTCAAGCCGGTAGATCCGTTGCGCTTGGCACCGTCGTCGGTGGCTGCGGGTGCAGGCGAGTGCTCCGGCTTGGCAGGCGCCGGTGAGGGGGGTCCATCGAGCCATTCCTTTAGGATGTCGGCCACTTCCTTACCCGGCTTCGAAAACACACCGCCCGTCAGCCTCGGGCATCTCGACTTAGTAATGATGAGAGTATTCTCTTGGTCCATCTCGCCGCAGACGTCGAATTCGTACTCGATCCCATCCCGCATGACAGGTGCTAACCCGACTTTCCGGGGCGCTGTTTTACCCGTCTTCTCGTCCCGCTCCAGAACCCACTCTGTCTTGGCCCGCAGGCTGACCAGAACATGGAGCGGAGCGCTAATGATTCTGTCCACCAATTCGTTATGCAGGGGCGTTACCTGCTTCCAGGCGCCGAAACTGTTGTTGCTCTGGCTCCTCCTTGCAATGCGGTCCACGAGGTCCAACTCCCCGTCTTTGCCCATCCAGAAGTGCGAGAGCGAATCGATGCAGAACACTTGATATCCCTTCTTGCCGGCTGCATCGATCACCTCGCTGAGCTTGCGGGGATCGTAGGAGTCGAGCTCAAGAACGTCGAACTCGAAGATATCGGCGTACTTGCTGGCACTGCCTCGCTCGGTGTCGACGACAGCGATCGGCCCGCCGAGTTCGGTGGCGAGTGTCAGGAGCGTGTACGTCTTTCCACTGCCCGACGGCCCGCATACGGCCAAACGCAGTTTTGCGCCGTGCTTGACGGCTCTTCGAAAGCCAAACTGTTGTTCCACTAGCGCCTCCTATTTAGCTGGACAAAGGACTCCAGCCTACATGGATCTGGCCGCTCTGTCCGGGGTTCATTTCGCCTCGGTTGTGCCCCGAGACAACACTCACATGAACGCTCTTCGGGGCTCGGAAGGCAAGCAAAAAATGGCGAAAAAATATACGAGAAGTGGTTGAATCTACGGCCCTCGAAGGGACTGACAGTAGACTAGAAGCCGACCCGGAAGGCCGTTTTGTTAAAGCGTCCGGCGTCGAAAATCACCGCTCTATGGCCCACTAGCTTCTGCGCAAGCCCTAGCAGCCCGTGTCTAAAATCACTTTGAACTGAGAATGTTTCAGCTTAAGATTCTGCTATGGCGATGGGAACGCGCAGGCATCGACAAAGGCAAGAGGGCCTCTGGTATGGCAGTGAGTTGCCGGAAGCTCCGGGTCAT
>DASQHA010000408.1:0-10302 GCA_035632335.1 Terriglobales bacterium | reverse complement strand
AGCAAAAGATCTAAGAACTTGATCCGTGTAATCCGCGAAATCCGCGGCCGATTTTGTTTGGCCAACGACCAAGGGCCAACGGCCAACGATGCCTTTTTTACTTCGCGTTCAGCCAATTCGCATAGGCCTGGAACGAATACGGGCGTCCCAGAAAATTGCGTACCATTTCGGCCGCGGGTTCGGTGCCGCTGGGGGCCAAAACCGTGTTGCGGTATTTCGCCGCGACCTGGGGATTGAGCAGCCCGTCCTGCTTGAACTCCGTGAACATGTCTTTGGCGATGACCAGCGACCACATGTAGGTGTAGTAAATCGCGGAGTAGCCGTTGAGATGGCCGAAGGCCGTCTGCATGTGGGTGCCCTCGACGAACTGGAAGGGCGTGTATTTTGCCTGTAATTGCGAGACCAGTTTGTCGGTGTCGAGTCCCTGGGGATCGCGGTTGTAGAAATCCAGGCTGATGGCGGCGTAGAACATTTGCGTCCGCACGTCGAGGGCGCGGCCGAATTTGTCGGCGGCCTTGGCCTTCTCCGCCAACTCCGCGGGAATGGGCTCGTTGGTCTTATAGTTGCGCGCGAAGAGTTTCAGGATGGCAGGGTCTTGCGGCCATTCCTCGAACATCTGCGACGGCGCCTCGATAAAATCATTTTCCAGGTCGCCCACCGCCCACTTTGTATTCCCCCTCATGATGCCGTGGATGAGGTGTCCGTACTCGTGAAAGAAAACGATGACATCATCACGCTCCATCAGGCCGGGCCCCCCGGTGGCTTTAGGGAAATTGCAGACCAGGACATATTCAGGAAGCCGAAAGCCTGCTTTGCCTGTCGCCAGGGTGAAGGTCGCATAATGCTTGTACTTGTTTTCCCGGGGAAACATGTCGAAGTAAATTCGGCCGATCCGATTGTCCTCGTCGTAGACGTCGTACGCGGCCACTTCGGGATGCCAGACCTGGGGTGAGGCCACGGGCTTATAGGTGATGCCGTACATCCGGCTGGTGATATCGAGGATGCCCTGCAACACCCGGGAATATTCGAAATAGGGCCGGATGACCTGGGAGTCGTATCCGAATTTTTCAATCACCGCTCCCCGCCTCAGGTGAGCGACGTCCCAGGCATTGACACTCTCCGCCTTCGGATCTTCCTTCTTCTTGTAGGCCAGCAGTTCCTCGTAATCGTGCCGGGCGCCAGGTTGCGCTGCCACCGAGATTTTCTCGATGAAGTCGGAGGCATTCTGTTCGGTCCCGACCATTTTGTCTTCCGTGATATAGGCGGCCCAGTCCGGATATCCCAGAACGTTGGCCAGTTCGTGGCGCTTCTGCAGAAGCTGCCCCAGCACATCGATGTTCTTGGGATAGGCGCGCTGCCGGTACAGCACAAAGAAAGCTTTCCGCGCCGGCTCGCTCTTCGAATAGTCCATGAAGGGAAAATAGTCGGTATTGTCGGTGCTGAGTGTGACCTTGCCGGAGGCGTCGGCGGGGTGGGAGCGCTTGAAATCTTCGGGAAGGCCGTCCAGATCGGAGGCGTTGACCTGGAGCTTGCGCACGTCGGCGGCAATGTTCTCGTCAAACTGCTGGCCGATTTTTACCAGCTCTTCCTGCAGGCTCCGGATTTTGTCCCGGGTCTGGTCGTCGCGGTCGACCCCGGCGCGGTGATAATCGCGCAGGGTGGTCCTCAGGTAATAGGCGCCGGCGGAATCGAGTTTGGCTCCATCGAGCGACGCCACCACGTTGTACATCTCCTTGTCCAGTGAGATGTCGGTAAGCAGGCGGCTGACTTCCTGTTCGCAGACCTGGGCGGCGTCGCGGAAAGGCTTGGAGGGATGCACCTGTTCGGCCAGGCCGGCGCGATTTTCGGCGTCCGAGGCGATAAGCAGTGCGGTGTCGAATGCCTGCAGTGTGGCGAAGGCGTCGCGCGGCGGCGGGCTGGCCTTGAGGCTGGCAATGCGCTTTTTGGTGTCATCCAGATCGCTGCGGCAGGAGGCCAGGAAAGATTCGGCCGTCCCGGCCAGGTAGGCGGAAGCGCCCGGCGCCGGCATGGACTCCTGGGCAGTGGAGAGCAGGCTCGCGCCGACGAGCAGGAACGCAGACAGGCATCCGGCAAACTTACAGCTCATGAACATTCTCCAATCAATATGGTGAAGACATAAGACGCGGCAACAGCGCAGAGGTTAGACGTACGCAAACTGGTCAGGTTAAACAGAGGTTTGGAGGCAGTCAAGGCAAGAGAAAAGCACACTTAACATTTGTGGAGGACGGGCGTCCTTGCCCGTCGGGCATGGGTCTGTGACTGACCGGCGGGACGCCCGTCCTCCATTAACACCTTGCACAAGTGGGGCGCGCGCGCCTACATCAGGCAATTTTATTTTTAGCGATTAGTTGGTGGGGCGGGTTTCGTATTCGGAAGCATTCAATTCGGGTGCGCTTCGTTGGCACTGGCGAATTTCGAGAATTCGCGAGGTCACGATCGGAGTGCGGTACGCGGGATGGCGGAATTCCAGGTGCATGCCGCGGCCGACGAAACCGATCTTGAGCATGGAACCGCCCCAGGATGAACCTTCAATTCTGACCAGCACAGGTTCGGGGCAGAATGCGGGATGCCCCCATATCCAGGCCTCGCCGCGCCCGCGGTGCACGACTGTGTACCAGCGGTGCTGGGTCTGGATCTGCAGCATCGAACGGGCAGGAAGGTCCTCAAGAAACGCGCCGCCTTCGATCTCCGACTCGATGATGTTGCGATTCACGGCATCATCGAGATTGGGATGACAACGAAAGAATTGCGGGCAGGTATCCACCGAGCCCCCCTGTACGTAAATGGAGTATAAACCCGCCGCGCAAACTGAAAGGCGTCGTTGGTACTAGCCTCCTGGTTCCGGATGTGAACGGTTGCGGGGCGGGAGAGGCCGCGAGTATCACGCCGGCCTTCTCCCTTAAGTAACCGGGAGTACTCCATTACGGATTGACCCTGCAAATTCAGGGAGAGTACGATTCATAGTCTCGGGAGGGTGCGCTTGCGCGAATCCTTTAAGCGTGACGCCGAGCCTGCCGCGAGGGAAGTTGCCGCAGTGTAAGTGATAGATAAACATGGGGATGAATAAGCTCAAGTGGTTCGCTGCGCCCCTGGTCTCCCTGCTTCTGGCGGGTACGGCCTGCCATACCGAGCAGCGCCAGGCGAAGCTGCCGGCGCCCCAAGCTAATGCTCCGGCATTGACTGCCGCGGTTCCTCCGGCTTTAGCCTCCATTTCTCAAAAAGCCGCGGATCCCCAGCCGATAACGCCCGAAGCGGCCGCAACCACGCTTCAATCCAGGCTGGATCCGGTTGATGAACTGGTGGCCAGCGCCGAGAAGGAGTACCAGGCGGGAGAAGAAAGATTCAAGGCGGGGGACCTCGAAGCGGCCAAGCGGAGTTTCGATCATGCGGTCGATATGCTGCTGCAGAGTCCCGCCGACATTCGCTCGGATGAACGGGTGCAGCGCCAGTTGGAGCGGGTTCTCGAAGGCGTAAACCGGCCGGAACTGGCGGCCTTGCAGTCGGACAGCCTGGCGCCGCAACAGAAAGCGGAGCCGGCGCCGATCGATGAGGTCAACGATGTTACCCCTCCGGTCGATCCCAATGTGAAGGCGCGGGCCGAAGTCGAAGTCCAGGTTACGCACTCTGATCTGCCCCTCATGCTGACCGACCCGGTGGCGGGCTTCATCAATTATTTTTCCACGCCCAAGGGTCACGAGATCCTGCAACATGCACTGGAGCGCGGCGGGCGTTACCGCGAAATGATCGAGAGCACGCTGCGGGAGGAAGGCGTTCCGCAGGAACTGATCTACCTGGCCCAGGCGGAGTCGGGATTCCATCCGCTGGCGCTATCGCGGGTAGGGGCGCGGGGCATGTGGCAGTTCATGGCCAGCCGGGCGCGGGGCTATGGCCTACAGCACAACCTGTGGGTTGATGAGCGCCAGGACCCGGAGAAATCCACTCGCGCCGCGGCCCACCATCTGAAAGATCTTTACAACCAATTCGGCGACTGGTACCTGGCGATGGCGGCGTATAACTCCGGGCCGGGCACGGTGCAGAGCGCGGTCAAGCGCACCGGTTACGCGGATTTCTGGGAGCTCTACAAGCGCAACGTTCTGCCCAAGGAAACGCGCAACTACGTGCCCATCATTCTGGCCGTGACCATCATGGCCAAAAATCCGGCGCAGTATGGCCTGGATAACATCTCTCCCGAGCAGCCCGTCCCTTACGATGCGGTGAAGATCGACTATTCGGTTGACCTGCGGCTGGCCGCGCAGTGCATCGATGCGTCGCCCGCCACTTTGCAGGACCTGAATCCGAGCCTGTTGCGTTTGACCACCCCCAAGGACCAGACCTTTGAGTTGCGTCTTCCGGTTGGCACCCGGGAACGTTACCTGGCGGCGATTGAGCCGATTCCGGTTCCCATGCGGGTATGGTGGCGTTATCACGAAGTGGCCGAAGGAGACACCCTGGCTTCGATTGCTCGCACTTACCGCACCAGCCTGGCGGCCATTGAAAAAGAAAACCACCTGGGGGCCGACGACGAACTGAAGGCGGACAGCAAGCTCATCATCCCGATTCCGCCGGGCAAGCATGCGGCCACGGAAGACGGGGCCAGCTATGCCCGCCACACTACCCGTTACAAGGTGAGACGCGGAGACACGGTGCAGACGGTCGCCGACAATTTCAGTCTTCCGCCGACCATGATCCGGCGCTGGAACCATCTAAGGGGGGACAGCCTGCGCGGCCGGCGTATCGTTTACGTGCATCTGCCGGTGACCCCGAGCGCCCTGGGCGGCGATGCCCAGTCTGCGCCCAAGTCCAAATCCAATAGAGACTTACACCCGGTGTCCCCGAAGACGGTGCAACACCACAAAGTGCAACCCGGCGAGACTTTGAGGTCGATCGCCAGCACGCATCACACCACGGTCGAAGCCCTGAAGCGGGATAACGGCAACCCGGCCATGCTGCGTCCGGGGATGGTCCTGGTGATCAGAAGCGTCCGCTAGGATTCGTCCGGATTTAACCGCTCCGCTACAGGAAATTCCCGAGACGAAATACTCGCCTACGCTGCTATTCGACTTTGGCCGCTCGGTGTAATATGCATCCTGCGGACGGCTGGTTCCCGGTACGGTTTCGCGAAAACGCTGTGCTATAATCGCGCCCCGTTCAGCCAGCACGGACGTCTTTCAGTTGTCTTTTTATTTCCCTTAGTACCCGCAGCGCTTGCGCAGCGGTCCGCGCCCGGCGCGGCCAAAACCAGCAGGAGGAAAAATGATTTTCGACGATACCCTCTACGCACGTGATGATGAGATGGATGAATTCGGCGACAGCGGCGCCTACGGCGATTCGCTGGAAGAAGATTACGAGGAAGAAGAGGAAGAAGAAGCCGAAGTGGCGGGCGTGATTGAGCCGCAACCGGAGCCGGCAACGCCCGCTCCAGCGGCGCCCTCCGGCGGCGGCGGATCGCCCAAGGCGCCGCGCAAGCCGGCGGCCAAGAAAACTGCCAGGAAAAAGCCGGCCAAGAAAGTCGTCAGGAAGAAACCGGCAAAGAAGAAGAAAGCGGCGCGCAAGCCCGCGAAGAAAAAGGCCGCGAAGAAGAGGCCCGCGCGCAAGGCGGCGAAGTCACGTCGCAAAGGCAAACGGGGCCGCCGGTAGCGGCAGGCACTGCTGTGGGCGCGAGCGTCCTGCTCGAGCGGAACTGGCAGAGGCTTCGGGAGCGTTCAAGCAGAACAGCCAGCAAGGACTCTCGTTCTTGCCGCTCCCGCACGAGCGGGGGCGCTCGCGCCTACACTGCCGCTACTGGGTGAACTGCGAGCGCTGCACGCTAGGCTGCTTTGGGCAACGTGGTCGTGGATTGGGTCAGTTTTCGGATGCCCAGCGACATCATGACGCGGGCGACTCCGCTCATGATCATGCTTACTCCCACCAGCGTGCCAATTGCCCAGGCTGAACTGGACGGCCAGTGCATGGCGATGAACCCGGCCAACAGCAAGGTCACCAACCCGTCGAACAGCACCCATCCGGCACCCTTTGCCGGACGCAACCTGGCATAGAGCGCCAGGTCCAGAACGCCCTCGATGAGAAAGAGGGAGGCCAGCACCAGGGTCAGGGAGGCCACTCCCAGAAGCGGATGCAAGATCAGGTATCCGCCGAAGGCGATGTAGGCGAGGCCCACCAGCAGCTTCCAGATCATGCTGCCCGCGCCGTGAGCGTGAAACGCCACGATCAGATGAACGACTCCGGCGAGAATGATGAGCCAGGCGATAAGCGCGTTGACCGCCACTGCCGCCAGCAGCGGCGTGCCGATGGCTGCGATCCCAAAGATGATCAGCAGGACCCCCCAGACGATGGACCATCCGGAAGCCTGCCGTAACAGCGAGCCGGTTGATTGTGCGACCATAAATGCCTCCTCGGTCGAGTTTCAGGAGGCCAATTCTGCTCCCTGGGCGCGATTTTCGCAAGTCGGCGGGGCAGGGGGCTATCGCAGAATCTGGTGATGCGGAAGGCGCAGTTCCGGCCTCCCTAATGGGTTACTTCTTGCCCGCGACCGCCTGCAGGCAACGGCCGTAAAGCTCGAGCAGATGTCCGGCATATTCTTCGGGTTTGGCCGCCGCACCGGTGCCCTGGAAGCCGACTCCTGAAGAAGTCGTACGGCCGTATCCGGTTGTCATGGCGACAAACTTCATGAGATCCAAAGCGATGTCTTCATTGCGACGCGATCCGGTTGTCCCGCCAGCCGCTTCCTCCATGCCGTGCCTCCCGTATGACCGAATAGCGATGATAACAGAAGGCTTTGGTGCCTCAATAGCTGTGTGAGGCGGACACTCTTGTCCGCCTCTTCTGAGTTTGACGGTGGGTTCCGGGTAATGGGACAGTGCGGCCAGGACTAACCTTCAGAAGAATCCGCGACTTCAAGAAAAATCAAAGGCAAAGGCGGCGGACAAGAGTGTCCGCCCCACACGAGAAATCAGTTCACATCCTCAAGTTTGGTGTAGGTAAAGCCGCCTTGCGGGTTGTTCAAGCCGACGAAGGTCCAGACCTGGCCCGCGCTGAAGGTGAGCGTGCCGGTGTCGACGGCGGCGAATTTCTGGCCTACCGAAGTGAGTTCAATCTCGTAGTTGGCGGCGGACAGCGACTGGTAGGGAGCGGTGGCGCCATAGCCCAGATTGCTGATGGTAGGGCTGACGGTTGATAGCGCGGTTCCCGGGGTGACGATGTAGACATCGGCGGGCCCCAGGTTCGGCGAAACGTTAATGACACGAATCTTGAAATCGCCGGAGGCGGGCGCGGAGTTGTCGTCGGTGAGCACGAGATTGGCGACCCGGGTGGAAAAACCGTAGGAAACGACGGTGGTATCGGTGCCGGAGCCGAAACTGATCGACTGTTGCAGCAGGGTGGTGCTTGATCCGGAAGGCTCGATCCCCACCTGATGCGAGCCGGATTTCTCGGAGACGTATCCGGTGCTCGTTCCGTAGGCGAGATTGCTCGACACCGACGTGCTGTCGACCAGCACCTCAAGACTGGACTCGTCCGGGACCGCATTCATCAAGCGAAAGCGGGTGCCTCCTCCTCCTCGGCCACATCCGCCGATGAGAAGCATGGTTCCCAAGCCGAGGATGCCGGCACACAACGAGGTCAAGCGCAAGATTCGTCCCACTTTTCACCCCTTGGATTTAGAAGTTTGGAATTTTCACGCGAGCAAAAACGGACTGATGCAGGGGTTTCAATTCGGAGTTGCAACGGTTGCGTAAAGAGTAAGTCAAGGCGGGTAAAGTCTTGTAAAACAGTCGTCAGTCGTCAGTTCTCAGTTGTCAGTTGGGATGGTGGATTGGCTGACGGCTGACGACCGACGACTGACGACATTCTCCTGCTTTACGAACTTTTACGCGACTTTACCAAGTCTTTACTCTGTTGGGGATGGCGAAGTGTTCTAACTAGCAGATACATTCTCCGGTAGCAGAAAGCTTCCGCGAGTTACGCAAATATGAATTGGAGAGTACCTACATGTGGAATTCAATAGCACCGAAGGGATCTTATTTCGGTCGGGGCGGGCGCAGATCGTTCTTTGCCACCGCATTTCTGGCAGGGTTGCTTAGCCTCGGTTTGGGGGCCGGCAATGCCCTCGCTCAAGATACGCAGGACGCACCTCCACCGCCGCCGTCCGGTCAGGGGACCGGGCAAGGGAGCGGGCAGGGCATGGGGCGGGGCATGGGCCATCATCCGATGATGAGCGTGGACGATCAGCTGCAGCACCTGACCAAGAAGTTAAAGCTGAGCGATGACCAGCAGGCGAAGCTGAAACCCATCCTCGAAGACCAGAACAAACAGATGCAGCAGATTCACAACGACTCCTCGCTTTCGCGCGAAGACCGGTTCAGCAAGATGCAGGACCTGCGGCAAAGTTCCGACACGCAGATCAAGAGCGTGCTGAACGAAGAGCAGCAGAAGAGCTTCGACAAGATGCGCGAAGAACAGCGTGAGCGGATGAAGAATTGGCGCAGGGGAGGCGATACGCCGCCTCCGCCTCCCAGCAACCCGGATAATCAATAACCGGCGCCGGGCGTCAGACCTCGGCCATGAACCAAAATCGAGGTCTGGTCTTTAATCTGACGTCCGACGCAGGAGTTAAGTTTTCTCCCAAAGCCTCTGCACCCGGAAACTCTTTGGCGTCGCCCGCAAGAGTTGACGGGGTCAGAGGCTCCCTTTTTGTGTCGTGTGGGGGCGAGCCTCCCGCTCGCGGAAGCGGTTCAGGCCGCGAGATGATGGGGGAAGGCCCATCTGAATCGTTCTTGCCGCGGCTGCACGAGCGCGGGCGCTCGCGCCTACGCTTTCACTTCGCACATCAAGGCCAGCAGATTTTTTTCGGTGTCGTGAAAATGGGTCATCCACAGATCGTGGGTGGGCATTTTCGCGATCAGATGAGGGGCGTCCTCGAAGTGCACGCCGTTGCTGAGCATCTGCCGGTGCGCGCTCACAATGTCAGGTACAGTAAAGTACAAAATCGAGCTGGGGTGGTCGAACTCCGGCTTTTCGGGACGGCTGAGCATGAGCCGAACGCCGCCGCAGTCGAAGAAAGCCAGCGCGCCGGCGGTGAAAAGCAAAGGTAGCCCGAGAATGTCCCGGTAAAATGCGGTGGCGCGGTCGACGTCGTAAACGTTGATGGCGATCTGGCCCAGGCGCGAAACCCCGATGGGTAAGGTTGCGGCAGTCATGCGGTCAGCCTCCAGGGAGAATTGTTAGTATAGCTAACTATATTTCATGAGCGGACGCAAGCAAAAAAAGAAGGCCCTGGCGGAGACCTCCGCCATCGCCGACCGGCTGCATTCCGCAGCCATCCACCTGTTGCGCCGGGTGCGCAAACAGGATGCCGCCACGGGCGAAGGCCCGGCCCGGCTGTCGGCATTGTCGGTGCTGGTTTTTGGCGGCCCCATGACGCTGGGCCAGCTGGCGGCGGCGGAACAGGTGAGGCCGCCCACCATGAGCCGCATCGTGACCGGGTTGGAACGGAACGGGCTGGCGGAGCGCCTGACGGATGCGAGAGACGCCCGCCGGTTGCGGATTCGCGCCACCCCGAGCGGCGAGCGCCTGCTGCATCAGGGCAGGCGGCGCCGCATCGAATACCTGGCCCACCATCTCGAGGGCCTTACCCGGCAGGAGCGTGACACGCTCGAGAGTGCGGTCAGATTGCTGGAAGCCGTGCTGCGCGACTGGCAGTCCGAGGAGTAACCGGCCGAATCGCAGGCCCTTCGGCTAGGTCTCAATTCCCACGTAGCAGACGCGGCCGATCAGGTAGTCATGGACCTGCTTGCCGGGTTCCATGGTCATGACTTCGACGGGATAGGCATGATTGTGGGGGCGCAGGACCAGCTGGTCCCCGGCGACCTCCACATATTTCACGGTGCAGTTGCCGTTGCGGGCAACCGCGTACACATTGGATTCGCCCTTGCGATAAGGCTTGAGCGAATTGTAGTGGCGGTCGATCAGGACGGTGGCCCCGGGAAGAAGGCGAGGATACATGCTCATGCCCTCGCGGCCGTCGGCGCGGATGATCACGAACCGCTCCCAGCCGGCGCGGTCGCCCTCCATCTCCGGGCGCAGCTTGCGCAGGAAACTCCTCTTGAACTTCAGAATGTCCTTCACCTTCATGCTGGTGATGAGGGGCTGGCGAGCGGCGACGGCCCCATCGACCAGGAGAACGTTCTCAAAGGCGTCCTCGCTGGGAGGGGCGATGCTGGCGCGCTTGTTGATCTCGCCGGGGTCGAGCAGATCCAGGATGGACAGGCGCTGCACGCGCAAAAC
>DASQHA010000407.1:0-2873 GCA_035632335.1 Terriglobales bacterium | reverse complement strand
CTAGGGTTGTAGCTATCAGTACGGCGGAGACGGCTTTAATACTACGTGTTTTGGCAGACGCAACAAGCCGCGCCTCTGTGGCAGGTCAATGGAACAACGATCTCATCCCACGCGCATCGCCATTGTCGGCTGTGGCAATGTCGGGGCGACCTATGCCTACGCGTTGCTGCTGAACCGGCTCTCGTCGGAAATCGTTCTGATCGATGCCAACCGTGCCAAAGCCGAGGGTGAGGCGATGGATCTCAACCACGCCATGCCGTTCGCACATCCCACGCACATCTGGGCGGGCGACTTCGCGGACTGCGCGGGCGCGGCCATTACCGTGCTCAGTGCCGGCGCGGGCCAGCGGCCGGGCGAGACTCGGCTTGACATGGTCGTGCGGAGCGGCGAGATTTGGCGGCAGATCATCCCCCAGATCGTGCAGCACAATCCCGACGGCATCCTTCTGATTGCCACGAATCCGGTGGACGTGTTGACGTATGCCGCGTTCAAGCTCTCCGGGCTGCCAGCGCAGAGGGTGATCGGGTCGGGTACTATCCTCGACACTGCGCGCTTCCGGTACCTGCTCAGCCAGCATTTTCGTGTGGACTCACGCAGCGTGCACGCCTTCATCATTGGCGAGCACGGCGATAGCGAGGTGCCAGTGTGGTCGCTGGCGAACATCGCCGGGATGAAGTTGGAAGATTTCTGCCGGGTGCAGGGGGTGGAACTCAGCTCAGCCACCCGGCAGAGTATCTACGAACAGACCCGCGATGCCGCCTACCACATCATTGAGCGCAAGGGCGCGACCTATTATGGGGTGGCTGCTGCATTGATCCGCATCACTCCGGCCATTCTGCGCGATCAGAACACGGTGTTTTCCGTCTCGACGTTCATTCGCGATTATTACGGGATCGGCGACGTCTGCCTGAGCCTTCCGGCAGTTTTGAATCGAGAAGGAGTGGATCGCGTGCTGCGGCTTGAACTCAACCCGGAAGAAGCAGCCGGGTTGCGTCGATCGGCGGACGTCCTGCAGAGCACGATAGCGAAGCTCAAGCTCTAGACTGCCCCCTTCAGAAAATGGAATCGGTGGATCTCAGCTAAGTTTCTCATGATCCCAGGCTCACAACGGATCATGAAATGGGGATCGATCTGGTAGGCTCCGTCTGAACCTGGCTGTGGACTGAAGGCCGTAACTAGACTGGCGCGGAGTAGAGCCCGCAGCTAAGTTTGACCTGGACGCTGCACGGCACAACGGATTGTCGCTGGTTTTACTAAAGCACGAGAGGGAGACTCAACCAACCCTGGCGTCCGCCACGACCGGGTTCAGAATAAGGAGCCTGACATGCGGATAGTCTACCAACGTTGTTGCGGCATGGACGTGCACAAAGACAGCGTCATGACCTGTGTGTTGTTGATCGATGAGTATGGGGAATGGCGCTCGGAAAAACGAAAGTTCCGGACGATGACCCGCGACCTGAGGGAGATGGCCACCTGGTTAGCGAGCCTGAGGGTGGAGGCGATTGCCATGGAGGCTACTGGAGTTTATTGGAAACCGGTGTGGAACATCTTGGAAGCGGAGAACAAGTTCCATTTGCTTTTGGTGAACGCGCATCACATCAAGCAAGTGCCGGGACGAAAAACGGACCAGAAGGACAGTGAGTGGATTGCCGACCTGCTACAGCATGGTTTATTGAAGGCGAGTTTTGTCCCACCACAGACCATTCGGCGTTTGCGTGACTTGACGCGGATGCGAGTGAAAATCCGGCAGATGCTGGCCACCTTTGCCAATCGAATCCAGAAGGTGTTGGAGGACGCCAATATCAAGCTGGGCTCGGTGGCCAGTGATGTGCTGGGGGTCTCGGGGCGCCATATGCTGCACGCCCTAGTGGAAGGACAACAGGACCCCGAACAGCTGGCAGCACTGGCGCAGGGGCGGTTGCGGGAGAAGCGTGCCGAGTTGCAGTTGGCCTTGGAGGGTCATATCACGGATCACCATCGTTTCCAACTGAAGTTCTTGCTGGAGTTTGTGCAATTCGGCGAGAAGCAACTTAGTCAGTTGGAAGCGGAGATCCGATGCTTACTCGCCCAAGTGGATCCGGCATCGGTTCCGCCGGAGGACACCGTGACCGCAGAGTTGGCAGCTCCAGACGCGAAGGCGGAAGCTCCAGCCACAGCCCAGAAGAGTCCCCTACAAACTGTGGTAGAGCTCTGGGATACGATCCCGGGTGTCGATGAGCTGACGGCGACGACCTTGATGGCGGAAATGGGAGCCAACATGGATCAATTTCCCAGCGCAGGCCACGCGGCCAAGTGGGCGGGGATCTGTCCTGGGAACAAGGAAAGCGCGGGGAAGCGTCTCTCCGGGAAGACGCCCAAAGGCAGCGTTTGGTTGCGACGAGCTCTCTGCCAAGCGGCCTGGTCTGCCTCGCGCACCAAGAATACCTATCTGACGGCGCAATATCATCATTTGATTGTGCGCAAGGGCAAGAAGAGGACGATCGTGGCAGTGGCCCACACGATGCTGGTCATGGCCTATTACATGGCCAAACGACAGTGCACATATCAGGAGCTGGGAGGAGATTACTTCGATCGACGCAATGCGGACACGATGCAACACCGACTGGTTAAGAAGCTAAAAAACCTGGGGTATAAGGTCACGCTAACGCCGATTAATGCTCCCCCCACGGCCCAGGAACCGAGCGCGCAATGCTGCTAACACCAATAAGCGGTCGCGCCGACCTTTTAGGAGGGTATGAAACCTTGCAATCGCCGGTACGCGTGCGCACGTAAACATCGATTGCAATAAAGTTCCGCCACGCCGTAAAGTGACACCACGCCGCGAGGGGAATCTCTTTGTCCCCCCACGACCGCTAAAGACTATTTCGAGGGAG
>DASQHA010000406.1:0-15372 GCA_035632335.1 Terriglobales bacterium | reverse complement strand
GGTCTGCAGGGTACGCTCAAGGACCCCTCCGGCGCATTCGTTGCCGGTGCCCGGGTCACGATTCGAAACGAGGAGACCGGCTCTTCCCAGACGGCGGTTACGGACTCGGGTGGCACCTACCATCTGTACAACGTTCCCGCCGGCAATTCTGCGCTCTTTGTTGAGGCTTCGGGCTTCCAGAAATATGTGCTTTCAAATTTCTACTTGGGCGTGGGCCGGACCAATGAGATTCACGCCACCCTCCAGTTGGGGACGGCGAACGAAACGGTGGAAGTTAGAGCGGAGCCGGCAACCATTCAGACATCAACGGCCATGATCTCGAGCGCAATGCGCAAGCAGGGAGCCGAGGCCGAGGGCAAAGACGTTGGCGAAATGTTTGAATACGATATCAAGCAGAAGCTCACTATCGGCAAGAACCAGTCCGCCCTCGTGCCAATTCTGCAATCCCACATCGACGTCGAGAAGGTGAGTCTGTGGAGCGCAAGCGACAACGACAGCAACGACGATGATGACGGGAAACCTTCGCGGGCGCTGCGGGCGCTCTGGGTCACCAACTCGAGCGGTCTCACTTTGGATTCGGGCACCTTCAACATTCTTGAAGGGGACACCTTCGCCGGCGAGGGGCTGATCGATACGGTTCATCCCGGAGAGAGACGCTTGCTTTCCTACGCCACCGACACTGCCATTCGCGTTGCCACCGAGCAAGAGTCCAGCGAAAAGCCCATCAGTCATGTTCGAATCGCGAAGGGCCTCATGATCATGACCAGGGAAGAGCGCGGGACGGTCAAGTACAAGATCCGCAACGCCGATACATCGCCGCGCCAGGTTGTGATCGAGCACCCTCTGCGCGAGGGCTGGAAGCTGGCCGAGGGCCCAAAGGCAGAAGAGACGTCGGCTTCGTTCTACCGCTTTCGCGTCAGCGTAGAGCCGGGGAAATCGGCGGAGTTGCCGGTTGAGGAATATCATCCTCTTGAGACCAGTTACCAGCTCAGCAATCTGAATAACGATCAAGTCGTGCTGCTCACTCAACAAGGCCGGATGACGCCCGCGCTGCAGGACGTCTTCCGTCGTGTTCTCGATCAGCAGAACCAGGTTGCCGCTCTCGCGGCGCAGCTGCAATCGCATCAGCAGGAAGTCGAGTCCATCACCAAAGACCAGGCCCGCCTCCGCGAGAACATGAAGGCGTTGAAAGGCAGCGCGGAGGAGAAGGCCCTGTTGCAGCGTTACACCCGCCAACTCGACTCTCAGGAAGACCGCCTGAACACGCTGACCAAAGAGATTTCGGACGTACAGGAGAAGCATGCTCAAGCCCAGCAGCAACTTGACCGCATGGTGCAGGAGGTCACGCTGGACGAGCATTTCTGAGGGCCCTGATTCTTACCATATGTGGTAGTAGCCATTCCGCTGGTCCACCTCCACTTTCGTCTTAAACAAACCTTCGAGGCGATGAGCCTGGAGCATCAGCTCTTTTGCCCCGTCCGCGATAATCCGCCCATTCGACATCAGGAGCACGCGCTCGATTTCCGGAATCAGGTCGGAAAGATCGTGCGTAACCAGAATGATTCCGATGCCGGCTTTTGCCAGCGCGCTCATGCCCTGGCGCAGGCTGTGCCGTGCGAAGACATCGAGAGAATTGCTGGGTTCGTCGAACAACAAGGCCCGCGGCTTGTGGACCAGCGCCCGGGCGATAAGCACGCGGCGGGCTTCGCCCGAAGACATTTCGCAAACCGGACGCTCCGCCAGGTGCGATATCTGCAGTTGGGCCAGGGCCTCGTCGGCGAGCGCCCGGTGCCGGGGATCGACCACGTGATGCGGGAAGATGCGAGCGCTGCTGAAGAACCCGGACAAGACCACGTCGCGCCCGCTGGCGTCGCCGGAGCTGCGAGACAGCTGGTCGTTCGCCACAATGCCGAGCATTGAACGCAATTCGAAAACGTCCCACCGGTCCTGCCCCAGGATGGTCATGGACGAACCTTCTCGCGCCACGGGATAGCATTCGCGCGTAATCGTCTTGATGAGCGTGGACTTGCCGCAGCCGTTCGGTCCCAGGATGGCCACATGTTCATCGCCGCGAATCACCAGGCTGAAATCTTCCAGGACAATCTTCTGTCCGCGCATCACCGAGATATTCTGCAAATCCAGAAGAGCAGGCTCGTGCCGGTTCATGGTGTCTTGAGTTTAGACGATGGCGGCTGTGCCCTCCACGCACCTCGTAGGGGCGGGTGTCTCACCCGGCCGGTCGAGCGCAGCTCGACTATGTGTCGCTTCACGCAAAAACTGGTCGGCTTTCGTTCGCCCGGACAGCCGGGGCGGCTGTGCCCGTGGCCTGTAAGCCATAGCTGGCGGCCCCGCTTCAAGTAGACTTAACCTTAAGGATGGCACTCCAGATTTCCCAACTTCGCCGCTGGTTTGCGGCGAGCGCGATCGCTCTCGGGCTGCTGGTGGCAGGTGTGTATTTCTACGCCCGCAACAAAGTGGAGAACGCGCTGAAGGAAGTGCCCGCGAAAATCGGGACTGAAATCCAGCAGAGCGCCCAGGGTTTCACCTACTCCCACTCCGAAGGCATGCACACCATATTCAAGATTCAAGCCAGCAAGTCAGTGCAGTACAAAGAAGGTGGGCGGGTCGAACTGCACGACGTCACCATCACGCTGTTCGGGCGCGATTCCAGCCGCTTTGACCAGATCTACGGCGCGGATTTTGAATATGATCCGCGCTCGGGCGACGTGGTGGGCAAAGGCGAAGTTCAGATGGACCTGGAAGCCAATCCGGAAGGCCTGGTTCATCCTGACCAGGCGACTCCCAAGGAGCTCAAAAATCCGGTCCACCTGGTGACCACGAATCTGCTGTTTAACCAGAAGACCGGAAACGCGCTCACGCAGGAAAAAGTGCAGTTCAGCCTTCCCCAGGCCGAGGGCTCCGCGGTGGGCCTCAGCTACGTGGCCAACACCACGGTCCTCACCCTGCAGTCGCAAGTCGATGTGGTGTTCCATGGCGCGACTCCGGCGCGGCTCACCGCGATTCATGGCACCATCACCAAGAATCCGCGGATCGTTGACCTCGATCTCCCGCGGCTGCAGAACGGCGCGCGCCGCGCCACCTCCGACAAGGGCACGCTTTTTCTGCGTCCCGACAACACCGTGGAGCGCATTCTCGCCTCCGGCAACGTGCGAGTCGAATCGGAGGATTCCGGATCGGAGAAAGTCCAGTCCAACCAGCTCGAACTGCTCATGGCAGAAAAGCAGGACACGGTGCGTTCCGCGACTTTTTCGGGGGACGTCCGGGTGGAGAACTCAGGGCTGCAGCCCATGCAGGCGGAGGCCGGACGGGTCGTGCTGAATTTCACCGGGAACAATGTCTTGAGCACGGTGCACAGCCAGGACAACGTGAAGATGGTGCAGCATCAGAAGCCGGCTTCAGCTACTGCCAGTGCGCAGGATGTCGAGGTCACGGCGTCGGTCATCGACTTTGTGGTAGCTGACGGCCGGCGCCTGCACCGCGCCAACACCGGCGGAGCGGCCCAGATCGCGCTCCGCCCAGTCCCGGGCAACGGGCAGCAGACGCTGGTGACGGCGGGCAAGTTTACAGCCGGCTTCGATGACCTGGGACAGCTGGCCTCGGTTCACGGCGCCCCGAATGCCCGCATCGTTTCCCAAGCCCCGGGGCAGCCGGACCGGGTCAGCAACAGCAACATGCTGGACGCGTCTTTCCGTCCGGGCAGCGGCATCGACACCATCGTGCAGCAGGGAAGCGTCGCCTATACCGACAGCGATCGCAAAGCCTGGGGCGACCATGCGATTTATACCCCCGCCGACCAGATGCTTGTCCTGACCGGCTCCCCTCGCGTCATCGACGGCGGCATGACCACCACCAGCCGGAACATGCGTCTGAACCGCTCAACCGGAGACGCCTTCGCCGAGGGCGACGTCAAGAGCACCTACAGCGATCTGAAGGCCCAGCCCAATGGGGCCCTCCTGGCGGCATCGGACCCCATTCACGTGACCGCCCGCGCCATGACGGCCCATAGCAGTCCGGCCATTGCCCTCTATACCGGAGATGCGCGCCTCTGGCAGAACGCCAACGTCATCCAGGCGCCATCAATCCAGTTTGATCGCAACCAGCGGTCGGTGGTGGCCCAGGGATCCCCCGCCCAGCCGGTATCGACTGTGTTGGTGCAAGTCGAAAAGAGTGGAAAAGTCACCCCGGTCAAGATTACCTCCGATCGCTTGACCTACACCGACAGCGAGCGCAAGGCGCACTTTGAAGAGGCCGTCCAAGCTAAAGGGGCGGAGCTGACCATCACCGCCAAAGTAATGGATGTTTTCCTTCAGCCTCGCGAGCAAGGGAACTCGAATCAGTCGGTTACAGGAACTCGAGGAGGGACGGGCGCGGGAACCGGCGCCGGAACAGGCGCCGGAACAGGTAAGATCGACCATATCATCGCCACCGACCAGGTCGTGGTCGTCCAGCCCGGCCGCCGGGCCACCGGCCAGCAACTGGTTTATACCGCGTCCGACGACAAGTTCGTCCTGACCGGCGGTTCGCCCAGCATTTTTGATGCCGAACGCGGCAAGATTACCGGGGTTTCGTTGACTTTGTTCAGACACGATGGTAGGGTTTTGGTCGAAGGCAACAGCACATCCCCAACCGTCACGCAGACGCAAGTGGCACGTTAAATGCGTACCCTGGCCACCGACGAAATCGGCAAATCCTACCGCGGTCGACGGGTTGTGAACGGGGTCAGTATTCGAGTGGGGCAGGGCGAAGTTGTTGGTTTACTTGGACCTAACGGCGCCGGCAAGACCACGACCTTCTACGCCATCGTCGGTCTGATCCCTCCCGACACGGGCCGGGTACTGATCGACGATGAAGAAATCACCGATGTGCCGATGTACTTAAGAGCACGTCAATACGGCATAAGCTACCTCCCTCAGGAAGCTTCGGTATTTCGCAAGCTTACGGTTGAGGAAAACATCCTGGCCGTGCTGGAAGCCCAGCCCATCTCCTGGCATGAGCGCCGGGAAAAAATGGAAGAGCTGATCGACCAGCTGGGTTTGGAGCATATCCGCCAGAATCGGGGATACGCTCTGTCCGGGGGAGAACGGCGGCGGGTGGAAATTGCCCGTGCCCTGTGCATCAATCCCACGTTTATTTTGCTCGACGAACCGTTTTCGGGGATCGACCCGATCGCCGTACTCGATCTGCAGAAGATCATCAGCGATCTGAAGACCGGCGGAATCGGCGTCCTGATCACTGACCACAACGTCCGCGAGACGCTGGCCGTGACAGACCGGGCCTACATCATTGATGGTGGACGAATTTTAGCTTCGGGCATGCCCGAGCAGTTGGCCAGCGATCCCCAGGTTCGGAAAGTGTATCTGGGCGAGAGTTTCTCGCTGGTGTAAAGCAGTCGTCAGTCGTCGGCCTTCAGTCGTCAGCCCAAACCCGCTGTCGGCCAATAGATGACGAGCAACGTAAGGTCTTGCTGACGACTGAAGACTGACGACTATTTATGGTTCTACTCCAACCCAAGCTCCACCTGAGACTCTCGCAGAGGCAGATCCTTACGCCTGGCCTCGTGCAGATGGTCAGTGTGCTCGCGCTCAACAAGCTTGAGCTGCGCGACATGATCACCGCCGAGATGGTGGAGAACCCGGTGCTTGAAGAGCTGGAGGATTCCGTTCCCCTGCTGGACGACGCTGCTCGTCAGGAGGAAGATCGCGAACGGATCAAGCCGGAAGAAAACACGGTCACCGCGGAAGAGAAGAAAGATCCTTTCGAAGAAATCGATTTTGGTTCGTTCTTTCAGGAATATCTCGATCCCGGCTATCGCAGCCGCAGCGAGATGGAAGAAATCGAGCGGCCGTCATTCGAGAATTTTCTCTCCAAGCCCACGACTCTTTCCGACCACCTGGCCTGGCAGCTGGGGGCGTTATCCGTCCGTCCGGAAGTGCGGGAAGCCGCTGAAATCATCATCGGCAATTTGAGCGAAGACGGCTACCTGATCGCCAGTGACGATGAGTTGCTGGGCATCGCTCCGCCCGCTCCTCCGGAAGTTGACGCGACCATCGCGGAAAATGTGGTCAAGGAAGCCGCCGCCCTCGGTCTGGCCACCGAGCTCGAAGAGCCTGAGTTGCCGGTGGATGAGACCGGCGTCGGACTCTCTTCGGAATGGGACGAACTCGACTCCGGGAATCTGGCCGCGGACGGAGCTGCCGCCGCGCCGGCTCCGGAAGCCGTCGCACCTAGCCCGCAGCCTGCGCCACCGCCCCCCGCTCCGCGAAAGTCGGCGCAGCCCGTGTTTCAGCCCAGTTTCAATCTTGCTGATCTGCACGAAGCGCTCGACCTGGTCCGTCAGATGGATCCTCCCGGAGTCGCCTGCCGCGACCTGCGCGATTGTCTGCTCTATCAGTTGCGCTATCACCAGGCGCAATTGGCCGCGCAAAAAAATGGCAACGGCGAGGCCACCGCGCAAGTGCTGGCGGATGCGGTTGCCATTGTCGACCAGCATCTGCGCGCCCTGCAGAACAAGCAGTACAAGGAAATTGCCCGCACCCTGAACCGGACGCCGGAAGCGGTGCAGGAAGCTCTGGACTACATCCGGACCCTCGATCCCCGCCCCGGCCTGCGTTACAACAAGAGCCAGCCCCGCCTGATCGAGCCCGACGTCGCGTTCATCAAGCATGGCGACGAATGGCTGGTGATGATGAATGAAGACGATGTCCCGGTGCTGCGCCTGAACCCCGCCTACAAGCGCCTGCTCACTCGCGACACCAACGACAAAGACACGCGCAACTACGTCAAGGAACGCTACAAGAGCGCTATTCAGCTCATCAAAAACATCGAGCAACGCAAGCAGACCATCACCAAGGTCTGCTACGCCATCGTGACCCGGCAACAGGATTTTCTGGAAAAAGGCATCGACCAGCTCAAACCGATGATGATTAAAGAGGTCGCCGAAGAAATCGGCGTGCATCCCTCGACAGTAAGCCGGGCGGTGGCCAGCAAATACGCTCACACCCCCCAGGGCGTATTCGAGTTGCGCTATTTCTTCAGCGAGAGCGTGAACGGGCCCCAGGGCGGCAACACATCGTTGCTCATCCTCAAACGCCGGGTCAAAAAGCTCATCGAAGAAGAAGATCCGAGCCGGCCGTTGACCGACGAGCAGATCACTCGTATCTTGCAGTCACAAGGCATCCAAGTCACGCGCCGCACGGTGGCGAAGTACCGGGAAGACATGCGCATTCCCAGCACCCACCAGCGGAGAGTAAAGAAGTAAAAGCAGCGTAGCGCCGGCGTCCCGCCGGCTGTCCGGACGGCATCTTGCCGTCCGAGCCGAAAGCGCTACCGTAAGAAATGCGGTGCCCAAGGTTGAGCAGCACGAATCAGGAAAGGGGCGCTCATGAACGTAGAATTTACCGGCAGACACTACGACATCACTCCCAACATCCGCAAGTCAGTCGAAACCGGCCTGACAAAGATCCGCAAGATCCTCAACGACAAATTCGATACCAAGGTCATCCTGGCCATCGAGAAGCGCCGCCACAAGGCCGAAATCACCATCAGCCCGCGCAACGGACCGCTCGTCGGTGAAGCTCAGGCCGGCGACATGAAGTCTGCCGTCAACGAAGCCCTCGACCATCTGGAAAAGCAGGCGGTCAAGTACAAGACCCGCTGGCGCAGCAAGAAACGCCACGACCTGAAGAAATGGAATGGCAAGGAAGCGCAGCAGGAAAGTCTGCCGGTCGCGGTCGGAATCGTCGACACCGCGGAGATTTCCCTGGTCGTGCACAAATTCCCCGCCGTGGCCAAGTCCACCGAGGTGCATCTGGTGCGCTCCGAGGACGCGGTCGCCCTGCGCCCGATGACGCTCGAGGAAGCCATCAAGGAAGCCCACTTCCGCGACCGCGACGTGTTCGTATTCCGCGATCCCCAAGGCCGGGTGATGGTGCTGCACCGCAACCGGGATGGAAAGCTGGAGCTGATCGAAGCGCCTTAAAGGCGGACGTCGGACCCCGGACTTCCGACCTCAGCCAATCGGCAAGGCTCGTGTGGGGACGGAGCAATGTGGGGCGGGCGCCCTCGCCCGCCGCGTTTGACGTTGTCCAGCTTGGGATCTCCGGTTGGTTTATCTGACGGGTCAAGGGCAAAGACAAAGACAAGATCAAAGTCAAAGGCGTCGGACAGGAGTGTCCGACCCACACATAAGAGCCAATCACGCTTCCGTCACTTCTTCTGTGACTACCGAAAATCCCGTCAGATTGGCAATCCCGAAGGACGTCGTGATGGCTACGTCAGAAGCATCGCGGCCCGTGGCCATCAACACCCGCCCGATCCGCGGTTGGACATGACGCGCATCAAACGTCCACCAGCGATTCTGCAGATAGACTTCGAACCACGCGCTGAAATCCATGGGCGTGGGCCCTTTGGGGACGCCGATGTCGCCCAGATATCCCGTGGCATAGCGGGCGGGAATGTTCAGGGCGCGGCAGAACGTGACCGCCAGGTGCTGAAAATCGCGGCAGACGCCGGTGCGCTCCGTAAACACATCCAGGGCCGTCTTCGATGACCGAGCGTGCTGATACCCGAAGGCCACTTTCCAGTTCACCCAACTGCAAATTGCCTGCACGCGGGTCCATCCCGGCTTCAGGTGCCCGAACAATTCGACCGCGATATTCGATAGCCGGTCTACTTCGCAGTACCGGCTGTTCAGCAGGTAGCGCAGCAACTCGGGAGGCAATTCATTTACCGGATGCTCTTGCGCCTCGGGATCACCCTGGTCCGGCGTTCCCGGGTCCTCAATCAGGGTGGAACTGGTCAACCGGAGCGGACCAGCCGGCGCCAGCCATCGCGCACAGCGGTTGCCGTAGCTATCCATATAGCTCTCTACTTTTACTTCAGGACTGATGCTGACCTCGTCGGGCTCGCGCAAGTCAGCAACCCGGGAAGGATGCACATGCAGCATGCCGACCATCGCTACTGTTTCCGGGATCTCGAATTGAATGTCATATCCCAAACGTATGAGCATGTGAAGAACTTCCCCTGCTCCGGCAGCACCCGCAGCCGTGCGCTGTTGGCGATCATTATCACTCAGGGAACAGCTTAGTTCGGATTCAAAATCCTAATCGGCTTGAGCACTGGGTAGCGCCGACCTCCGGCCGGCTGTCCTGGGGGCGTCCCGCCCGCAGTTGCGTCGCCGCGAGCGACGCTAAGAATATACTTCCGGACATCGGCGATATGATCCCCGCCGGAAGAGGGCCCACTCTGATTCGACGGCGAAAACCAGTTGTTTCTTGGCTCTTGGCAGTCAGCCTGACTCTCATTCCTGGGCCGCCTTCCCGCGTGGCGCAAACATCGCCCGACTCTGGTTCGAACGGGGTTACGGATGCCAAAGCCTGTCGGCTCATGCCCACGCCGGATCTGGAAGCGGCTTATGGCGGCAAGGTCACCAACCCGCACGGCGTTGACGGAGAGTCTTCGGTTTGCACGGTGAACATCGGCAGCCTCGCGATCAAGCTGCAGAGCGCACCGCCGGGTGCGGACGGAGTGCCGGCCTCGATCCAGCAAGCTCTTGTGGGAGCTCGCCTGATGTCCGGCGCAACCCGGCAATCGCCCAAGACCGAAACCAGGAACTTTGGGAAAGTCGGGTGCCTGAGCATGAAGATGACCAAGGGATTCAATGGCCAACCGCTGGCCAAGCCCTTGCTTACCACTTCGTGTTTCCAGATCGAGGGCGGCTACCTGAACATGTCGGTTGCCGGCGAGAATCGCAAGCAGGTGAGATTTGATGTGGTGAAGGGTCTGCTCGAAAAAGCAGCGGCGCGCCGCTAGCAATCTCGCTACCCGGCAGCGTCGCGATGCACGGTTTCCGGGGCGAAAGCCGGGAGGCAGACGGCGATGTATTCGGCGCCGCCTTCTGCGGGCGTGGAATATTGGATCCATTCACCCTTGTGGGCAATGACGGCCTGGCCGGCGGCGACGTCCAGTTCGCCGCTCTTGTGCTTTACCCGCAGAGTGCCCTTCAGAACGATGGTGAATTCGTCGAACTCCGGAGACTGGCCCGGCTCCTCCCAGCCCTGCGGACTGCGCATGTGGGCAACGCTCACGCCGGAGGTCTGGGTGTTGACGCGGCCGATGAATTCGTCGATCAGTTTCGGTTTGGTGCCGGCGGCGCGGATGCGTGTCGGCTGAGCGACCAGGGTGGGCATCGCTTCTCCTTTGGAAAAGATGACTCCCAATCTATCAGGAATCTCGTGTGGGGCGGGCGCCCTCGCCCGCCGCTTTTTGATCTTGAAGTTGACTTTCAGAAAAACGGTGAAGTGTGGCCGGATAAACCGAAAGGAATAAGCCCAAAATTTTTGATGATCAAGAAGCTTAGGTCAAAAGCGGCGGGCGAGGGCGCCCGCCCTACACCGACAGCAGACGTGCCTTCTCCGCCTGGCTCGCGGCCAGGACATCGAGCGCTGGAATCGAAAGCGGGGCGGTCAGGGTATTTTCCGGGGGCATGGTTCCCGTGTGCAGGGCCTTCACCAGCATCTCCATCGCTTCGCCGGTGTTGGGACCGGCAAAGATGGTGGCGGTGAGCAGTCCGCGCTTTACCCAGGCCTGGCCGGTCTTCGGCAGCCCGTCGCATCCGATGAAGGGCAAGCTGAGCCAGCGCTGCCGCGCCGCGTTGTCGGGCAATTCCTGGAAGGCCTTTCTGGCGCCGAGCGCCATGCCGTCATCCTGGGCGGCGATCAGGTCGATACGGGTCTGGTGCGAAGTAGACAGCCGCAGCCAGGAACTTACCGCCCGGTACGAACTGGTTTCGGTCCACTGCGCACGCATCACCTTTACCTGGACATCGGCCGGCTTGGTCTCGTACATCCCGGAGGTGCGTTGCTTGGCGGCCAGGCTCTCGGAGGGGCCCTGAATGTGCAGGACCGTTCCACCCTTGGGCAGAAGAGCGGCAAACTGATGCCCCTGGATGCGTCCAATTTCTTCGTGATCCGAGCTGACGCCGAAAATCGGCACCCGGTGGGTCTTCCGAATCTCCGCGATGTAATCAACATTGCGATTGAGTACGACCCAACTGATGCCGGCGGCCACCGCCGCCCGGGCCACCTGGGGCAGCGCGGTCCCGCCCACGGGTTCGAAGATGATTCCGTCCGGGTGAGAATCGGACCGCGATTGAATGACGTTCAAAATCTGCTGACTCTGGGTGATCGAGTCGTTTTCGGCGTAAATAATCTGGACCTCAGCGCCCAGGCGCCGCGCCGCTTCTTCAGCCGCGGCGGCTTGTTCGATCTGATAATCGTTGTCGTTGGTGGTCAGCGAAACCAGAAATTTTAGTTTCTTCATTGAGGTCACGGTCGAGAAATCATACCTTGCGCTCCGTACCGGCGCACGGTGACTGAAGTAATAGTGACCAGGGCAATGCTAAAATGCGCAACCGCGGGAGAATTCCGATGATCACGATGCGCCAGGCTGTCACTAGCAGGGTTATGTCTCCGAAACTCATGATTTTGGCTGGATTGCTGGCCGTTTGTGCCCTGCCGGGCTGGGCGCAAGCCGGGTTGTCCGTGCACTGGGAAGAACTTACCGCGCCCGACTTCCGCTCCGCCATCCAGCGCTCCCAGGGCACCTGCCTGTTGCCCTTCGGCATTCTGGAGAAGCACGGTCCGCACCTGCCCCTGGGGACCGATCTGCTCGACGTGCGTTATGCCGCCCTGCATGCCGCCGAACAGGAATACGCCGTGGTGTTTCCCGAGTATTACTTTGGCCAGATCTTCGAGGCCCGGCACGAACCCGGCACCGTCGCCTACAGCCGGGGACTGCAGTTGCAACTGCTGCAGGAAACTACCGACGAGATGGCGCGCAACGGCTGCAAGAAAGTCATCATCGTGAACGGCCATGGAGGGAATGAACATCTGTTGCCCTTCTTCGCCCAGAGCCAGTTGGAAAAGCCGCATGATTACGTGGTGTACGTGGTGGAACCGGGCGAGCCGCCGCCGGGCGGCCCCAAGGCCAGGAGCACCGGCCCCGACTGGCACGCCGGTGAGAGCGAAACCTCCGCCATGCTGATCGCGCATCCCGAACTGGTGCACCAGGATCGCGCCAAACTGGAATCTGGGGCTGATCGGGGCCGGCAAAAGCTGCCCGAAAATGTCTACACCGGAATCTGGTGGTATGCCCGCTTTCCCAATCACTACTCCGGGGACGGTTCGCTGGCCACTCGCGAATTCGGCCAATTCAGGATGGATGCGTGGATTGGCGGAATCGTGAAGGCCACCCGCGCCGTCAAGGCGGACCAGGAAAGCCTGAGGCTGCAGAACGAGTTCTTCGAAAAAGCGGCCCATCCCCTCGAGACCCAGCCCGAATAAACATCGGCTGAACCGGGTCACTGGTTGACGTAACTAGGGTAACGTTGGCCGCTCTCCGCGCGCATGCTACGCTCCGTTATACGTAGGAAAATCAGCAGTTTGCACGGAGTGGAAAGCGCATGCGGGTGCCCACGCCTGGGCTCTCTCAGACGAGCGATGCGGAAACGGAAACTGGCTTTCCGCCACTCCGCTCCTGCCTGATCAATCCATTACGCGATTCGTAGCGAACCGGAGACCCAGAACCGCCGCCGATGCCACGCATACCTATCTTCAGACTGGGACGCTCCGCCGAGGAGCCGCTGCCTCCGCAGCTCGGCAGTTACACGCCGCAGCTCACCCTGGAAGGCCTGCAGCTGGGCGTCGATAACCTGCGGCATGACGTACATCTGAGCCCGAAATTCGTCGAACAGGCCCGGTTGCAGATTGCGCGGCTCATCATGCGCCACGGCGACATGGAAGGCCTTCTGGCGGCGGAGAATGCCGACCGGCCCTCGGGCAATCACTTCATAGGATCGACGCCGCTTTCGAAAACCCAGCCGGCCAGGGCGGGCGCGTCGGAACTCAAACCCCTGCTGGCCGAACTGCATGTGTCGGCCTTGAATCGCGCCAAGGCCTCCGAGAATCTTTCCGTCGATGTGCTGGCGCGGGCGGCGATTATCAAGTTCCTGCGCGTCGAGTTGAACTCGCAGTTTGCCCAGGTACTGGAACGCGGCCGCATGATGCTTAAGAGTTATGAAGGCGTGCGCCAGCAGAAGGCCCTCGAGTATCGCGAGCGGGTGGCCAGTTTTCAGGTGGCCAAAAAGATCATCCTGCGCAAAACCGGACAGGAATTGTTCCGCATCCTGCGCGAAATCGAGAAAGAAACGCTGGCCCGCATGCGCCGCTCCCTGTTTGGCAACCACAGCGAAGTGGAGTACAAGCTGTTTCTGAACCCGCTGATCTTTACCGAGGACGGCTGCGACACCTACCTGAATGCCGAGCACTACGTCATGCTGGGCAACTTTGATCGCGACCCCGACCGCTTCTCCAATGTGCGCCGGGTGGTCCGCGACTTCCTGCTCTCGCTGCATCTCGGCCCGCAAGCCGAGGATGACGCCGTGGTCGATGGCTGGCTGAACGTCCCGGAAAATGCCCACGAACTGGTGGGCGCGGGCCAGCCCGACGAAGGCACTCACGAAGGACGCAGCCAGAAAGCCCGATTGCAGGCCTGGGTCGAATGCCTGGAGCGCGAGAAGCTCATGGACCACGTGATCGCCTCCTACGAAGTTGTACCGCTGCTCGCCGAGTACTCCCCGCGCATCAATGCCCAGCAGCTGAAGAATGGCCTGATCTCTCGGGAAGAACGCGACCGGGTTGAAAAATTGATCCAGGAGCACAGCAAACTCTCGGCCCAGAGTTTGTACGCCGCCATGGTGCGCGTGGCCGCCTGCCGCGGCAGCGAGCGGGCCAAAATGGCGGCGCGCTTTTTGCGCGACTTCCTGCGTTATCACCGCGATCTGCGGCGCCTGGAAGCGCTGAATTCCATCATGGACAGTGGAAACCTGATCGGCAACTGGAAAATCCGTGAACTCTCCGCCATGAACGGCACGCTGTACGAATTCCTGTTGCCGGAGGAGCAGAAGCCGTCAGAAGACAAAGTCCTGCGCCATGTGGTTCTCAAAGCCGATATCCGGGATTCCTCGCGGCTCACCCGGTCGCTGCTCGAGCAAGGTATGAATCCGGCGTCCTACTTCAGCCTGAATTTTTACGACCCGGTCAACAAGTTGCTGGCCAAGTACGGCGCCCGCAAAGTATTTGTCGAAGGCGACGCCATCATTGTTGCGCTGCTGGAACACGAAGGCGAAGCCCCGCTGGCGGTGAGCCGGGCGTGCGTGCTGGCGCGCGAGATTATCGACATCGTCCGCGGCTACAACCACCTGCTGGAGCGGGCCGGCCTGCCGGCGTTGGAGCTGGGGACGGGCATTTCGTTCCAGGATGCGGCACCCATGTACCTCATGGATGGCGACCAGCAGATCATGATCTCTGACGCGTTGAACGAGAGCGATCGGCTGTCTTCCTGCAACAAGCGTGTGCGCAAGGCCATCGCCGGCGTCGAAGGACCGTTCAATGTTTACGCCTTTCAGACCGTCAAAGACGCCGACGCCGGAGAGAGTCCGGAAGATTTCATCCTGAAATACAACCTGAACGGAATCCGCCTGAGCGAAGCTGCTTTCCAGCGCCTGCAGCAGGAAATTTCCCTGGAGCCGTGCCAGCTGGACTTGCCCAAATTGTGGGGCAGCGAAGACTTCCAATTGCAAAGCGGTCTGGTGCCGGTGGGTAACGAGATTTTCAAGAAACTCCTGGTGCGTTCCAGCCGGATTCCTCAAATCGATCCGCACAAATTCTCACTGCAGCACTGGACCGAGAGCCGCTACTACGAAATCTGCACCAACCCGGCAATCTACGCCCTGCTGGAAGGCAAAGCCGCGAAAGGCAGTTTTTAGTTTCTGGTTTCCAGTTGAGGTCGGTCTAGAAGCTGGATTTCAGCCGCGCCGGCTTGAACGGAATCATGACCACGGCCTCCAGATCGACCGCCGCGCCGTTCTTGGTGGCGGGCCGAAAGTGCCAGTGCGCGAGGGCAGTGCGCGCGTATTGATCGAGCTGGTCGTCGATGCCGCGCAGCACTCTTACATCGCTCACCGATCCATCGTTCCGGATGACCGCATAAAGCGTGACCGTCCCCTGGACGTTGCGGCGCATCAGTTCCAGGGGATAGGCAGGGTCCACCTTCTGGATGGCTTCGGGAGCGGTGAGATCACCCTGGGCTTCATTGAGGGTGGGATTGAGTTCGGCAAACCGAATGACCCAGCTTCCGCCGGCGGAATTCAGGTTCGGCATGTTGAGGGTCATCGCGTAGAACTTTTTGTCGCCAAATATCCATCGATCCATGTCGGTAGCCCGGTCCTTTGAGACTTCGGTGAGCGCATGCGGCGGGGTTGCCGTGACCCGCGGCGGCATCGCATCCGCGATC
>DASQHA010000405.1:0-2318 GCA_035632335.1 Terriglobales bacterium | reverse complement strand
GAGTTCAAATCCGCGCTTGCGCCATTGGCGGCGGAGCAGACGTAAACGTCGGGCTTAATCCCGGTGGCAGCCTGATATCTCTCCGAGATCTGCGCCGCAAACCGGGACGCATCGGCGGCCTTCACCAGGTTTACCGTGCACCCGCCAAAGCCTCCGCCCGTCATGCGCCCGCCGCGGTAGCCATCGAGCGACTCCGCGATTTCGACCATGACGTCCAGTTCCCGGCAGCTGACTTCAAAGAGATCGCGCAGGCTGCGATGCGATTCCCGCATCAGGCCTCCGAACCGGATCACGTCCCCGGCGGTCAGGTATTTGGCGCCTTCCAGCACGCGCTGGTTTTCCGTCACCACATGCAGGCAGCGCTTGTAAACGGTCGGGGGAATCCCGGCTTTGTGCTGCTCCAGTTGTTCCAGCGTAATGTCTCTCAGAGCACGCGCTTTGGGATACCACTGACTGAGGATCTTCACTCCTTCATCGCACTCTTCACGTCGCCGGTTGTAGGCGCCGCTGGCGTGGTCATGCTTCACCATGGTGTTGCAGATGACCAGGCGAACATCTTCTGGAATGGGAATCAGCTTGAACTCAAGCGAACGGCAATCCAGCAGCAAGGCGTGTCCGGCTTTGCCTAGACACGACACGAACTGGTCCATGATGCCGACCCGCGCCCCGATAAATACGTTTTCGGCTCTTTGGCACAGCTTGGCCACTTCCGGCAAGGAAAGGCGCGCGCCATTGAGGCTCATCAAGGCGAGCGCGCTCGCCACTTCGATTGCGGCCGAGGAACTCAGCCCCGCGCCGATAGGCACTTCACCCCGAACCAGCAGGCTGGCGCCCGGCGTGGGATGTCCGATCTCCTGCAGCATGACTGCAATCCCCAGAACGTAGTCGGACCACACCCCTTTGCCGCGGCTGGGCAGGTTTTCCAGATCGAATTCAAGCTGTTCCGAAAATTCTTCCGATCGGATCACCAGTTTCCGGTCCGGCCGCGGAGAGACCGCGACCCGGGTGGAAAATCCGATGGCACAAGGCATCACGAAGCCATCGTTGTAATCGGTGTGCTCGCCCAACAAATTGACCCGCCCCGGGGCGCAAAAGATGCGGGGCTGCGACCCGAACAAGCTCTCAAAATGTTGAGCCAATTCTGCCGACTTCATATGGTTCAAAAAATAACGCGGGGCCAACCAGAAACGAGACGTGAAAACCGAGTTGGGAGTATGAAATACTGCATATGTAATCGCTTACAGTCTGTCACAATAAGCGGCTACCCACTCCCTGTCAAATGACGTCTGATTTACGATATCTCGGACTTGTAAGGCTTTCGCGTACATTGTAACCCAAGGGGCGGAGGCACGGGATTGAAGCTTACTGAAGACCCACATCGCCGATTAAACCCTCTCACCAACGAATGGGTGCTGGTTTCCCCTCACCGCGCCGGCCGGCCGTGGCAGGGGCAGCTCGAAAAGGTCGCCACTAAGCACGAGCCCGAATATGACCCCACCTGCTACCTCTGTCCCGGCAATCCCCGGGCAGGCGGGGTCCTGAATCCCCGCTATACCGGCACATTCGTTTTCGACAATGACTTTGCCGCCCTAAAACCGGCGGCGCGAGACGACCGCATCGACATCGAAAACCGCGGATTGCTGGTGGCGGAAGGCGAGCCCGGACTGTGCCGGGTCATCTGCTTCTCCCCGCGCCACGACCTTACCCTGGCCACCATGTCGCCGAAAGACATTGAAAACGTGATCCATACCTGGACCGCCCAGTTTCGCGAACTGGCCCAGATGCCGCAGATCAACCACGTCCAGATCTTCGAAAATCGCGGCTCGATGATGGGCGCCAGCAATCCTCATCCCCACTGCCAGATCTGGTCCACCCATACGGTTCCCGACATCCCCGGCAAAGAATTAATCGGCCAGGCCAGCTATGCCGAAACACATAACAAGTGTTTACTGTGTGATTACGTCGAACTGGAGGACCGGCAGCAGGTTCGCGTGGTCTGCGAGAACGAGGGGTTCGTCGCCATGGTGCCCTTCTGGGCGGTCTGGCCCTTCGAAATTCTGGTTTGCAGCCGCCGCCACCTGGGAACGTTTCCTGAATTTACGGACCCGGAAGTTTCCCTGCTGGCCCAGCTCCTGCAACAGGTGACCTCAACTTACGACAAGGTTTTCGACGTGCCATTCCCCTACTCCATGGGATTTCATCAATCGCCCACCGACGGCAATCCGCATCATGAAGCGCATTTCCACGCGCACTTCTATCCTCCGCTTCTGCGCTCCGCGACCATTCGAAAATTCATGGTGGGATTCGAAATGCTGGGC
>DASQHA010000404.1:0-6394 GCA_035632335.1 Terriglobales bacterium | reverse complement strand
ATCTTCGCTGACGAAATCCGCCGTCGCTTTCGCCTGCCGGTCCATCTGTGGGACGAGCGCCTCTCCTCGGTCCAGGCCAACCGGCTGCTGCGAGAAACCGATATGTCGATCAAACGCCGCGGAGAAGTGGTCGACCAGATGGCAGCTGTACTGATTCTGCAGAGCTGGATGGACGCGAAGGGCAGTCGTTAGTCCTCAGTCGTCAGTCGTCGGTCGTCAGTCGTCGGTCGTCAGCCTTGCACTCGCCAGTCGGTGGCCCTGCTGCTGACGACGGACGACTGAAGACTGAGGACTGAGGACTGAAGTCCAACAACCAATGGCCAACGACCAACGACCATTCTTCATCTAAACTATTGTGTAATTTGCGCAAGCTCCTGACACTCGTGCTGCTCGCCGTCCTCGCGACCGGCGGCTGGCTGGCGTGGGCGCTGTTGATGCCCGTTACGCCGGCGGGGCAGAAGTTTGTGATGCTGCGAGCCGGCTACTCTACCCGGAGAATTGCGGCGGAACTAGAAGCGGCGGGCGTAATCCGCAGCCGGCTTGGTTTTATCCTCTGGCACCGCGTCCACCACAAGCAGTCGCTGAAAGCCGGCGAGTACCTTTTCGACAAGACAGCGAGACCGCTGGATGTCTATAACCGCCTGGTGCGCGGCGATATTTACGTGCACACGGTGGTAATCCCCGAAGGCTTCACCGTGTTCGACATCGCGCAGGCGGTTCAGGACGCCGGCCTGGGATCAGCCCAGGACTTTCTCGCGGTGGCAAAATCCAACACCGAATTGATTTCAGACCTGGCTCCGGAGGCGAAAAGCCTCGAAGGCTACCTCTTCCCCAATACCTACGAATTCACCCGCACCCAGACCATGAGGGACATCGCCGCTGCCATGGTGAAACAGTTCCGCCAGGTAGCCCAGCAGATCGGACTGACCCCCGGCGGGCAGGGTGGCGAGGTGCAGAAGACGGTGACGATGGCATCCATCGTCGAGAAGGAGACGGCCGTTCCGGAGGAGCGCCCGGTGGTGGCCAGCGTCTACTACAACCGGCTGGAGCGCAACATGGCGCTGCAGGCCGACCCCAGCGTGATCTACGCCGAACTGCTCAATGGAAACTATGCCGGGGCGCTGCATCATTCCGACATGAGCTTTCAGTCGGCTTACAACACCTACACTCATCCTGGACTTCCGCCCGGGCCGATCGGGAATCCCGGCCGCAGTTCTCTCGAAGCCGCCCTGCATCCCGCGCAAACCGATTATTTCTACTTTGTCAGCGACGGCAACGGCCGCCATCGCTTTTCCCGCAGCCTGGAAGAGCACAACCAGAATGTCGCCCGGCTGAGGCAAGCCGTGCAGGGGCGTTAGGCCTTTCTAATCCGCGAGGCCTTGCCAGGTGCTGATTTGACAACCCCCAGGCCAGCGTTACGGTCCATTATTCGCATATACTTACCTTACTGATGAACCTAACCGCCTCCTAGGGAATCCAATTCAGTCTCAATGCGAATATTTTCACGCTATCGGGCGTTCTTTGTTCTATTGGCTGTGCTCCCTCTGGCCGGGTGCCTCTTCCGGTCGCGCCGGGTGGAGCGGCAGATCAGCACCGCCCCCCTGCAGTCCGCCAGCCAGGCAGAATTGATCGACTACCTCAATTCCCAGGCCGCCAAGATCAAGAGTTTGCAGGCGACAGTGGACATCGACACCTCCGTGGGCGGGGTCAAGAAGGGCAGGGTCACCGACTATCAGCAGATTCGGGGCTACATTCTTGTGCGCAAGCCTGCCATGTTGCGGATGATTGGGCTGCTGCCCATTGTCCGCAACAAAGCCTTCGACATGGTCAGCGACGGCCGCGACTTCAAGCTGTGGATTCCTCCCAAAAACCGTTTCGTGATCGGGCGCAATGACATTGAGACCCACAACCCCGACCAGCCGATGGAAAACCTGCGCCCGCAGCATATTTACGAAGCCCTGATTCTGCGTGGCGTGGATCCGCAAAATGAAATCGCGGTGATGGAAAACAGCTTCGAAGTCATTACCGACGGCAAAAAGCATCAGGTGCAGCAGGCCGACTACGAGATTGAGGTAATCCGCCGGGGCGACCGCGGCTGGTTCCTCTCCCGCAAGATCATCTTCAGCCGAACTGACCTGCTGCCGCACCGCCAGTTCGTTTACGATGAGGACGGCAACCTGGCTACCGACTCGCGCTACGAAGGCTATAAGGATTACGATGGCGAGAATTTCCCCTCGCAGATCGAAATCTGGAGGCCCCAGGAAGAGTACGACATTACTCTGACTATCGTGAAGCTGCAGCTGAATGAGCCGCTTCCCGACGACAAGTTCGCGCTCGACCAGCCCGCCGGCGCCCAGATCGTGCATCTCGACCGTCCCCAGGCCAGCCAGATAAACGGGGCCGATCCGAAGTAGTGGTTCAGCAATTGGCACTTGGCAATTGGCACTTGGCAATTGGAGCTGAAGGGCCGCAACGAATAGCCAAGGGCAGTAGTAGTAGCCAGAAGCTAGAGGCTAGAAGCTAGAGGCTGGTAGCTAGAAGCTGCATTCCCGGCTGACGACCGACGACTGAAGACTGACGACTGCCAATGATGAACAAAATGATCGTCGCCAACCTGGTGCACCGGCCCATCCGGTCATTGATCAGCATTGTGGCCATCGCGCTCGAGGTCACGTTAATCCTGCTAATTGTGGGCCTTTCCGTCGGCATGCTGAACGATGCCCGGCAGCGTCAGGCCGGCATCGGCGCCGATGTCATCGTGCAGCCCCCCAACACTTCTTTCATGGCGGGCGTAAGTAATGCTCCGATGTCGATCAAGATCGGCGGAGTTCTTTCGCAGCTGCCTCACGTCAAGGTGGTGGCGCCGGTGATCTGGCAGCTCACCACCACCAAGAACCTCGAGGTCATCTACGGAATCGATCTCAAGTCGTTCGAGGCGCTGGTCCCGTTTCACTTCCTCCACGGCGGCCCTTTCCAGGGTCCGAACGACTGCCTGGTCGATGACTTTTTTGCCCAGTCCCAGCACGTCAAGGTGGGCGACACCATCGAGATTCTCAATCATCCCTTCCGGGTCGCGGGCATCGTGGAACATGGCCGCGGAGCGCGCAAGTTTCTGCCCATGAGCACGCTGCAGGACCTGATTGGCAGTGCCGGCAAAGCCTCAGTGTTCTATGTCAAGCTGGACGATCCGGCGAACGCCGACGCGGTAGTACAAGAGGTAAAGAGCGTGCAGGGGCTGGAAACCTATTCGGTGCGCTCCATGCGCGAGTATCTCTCCATGATGACAGTCAGCAGCTATCCTGGCCTCTCCACATTCATTAACGTCGTGATCGGCATCTCGTTGATCATCGGCTTCATCGTCATTTTCCAGGCCATGTACACCGCGGTTATGGAGCGCACCCGCGAAATCGGGATCCTGAAATCCATCGGCGCCTCGAAGCTGTATATCGTCAACGTGATTCTGCGCGAGACGCTGCTGCTGGCCATCGGCGGCATTGTCGTCGGAGTCCTGATCAGCCTGGCCGCGCGCGCCGGCATTCGCTACCGCCTGCCCACTCTGCCGGTCGTCGTTACCGGCGGATGGATCCTGCGCTCCACAGCCATCGCCATCGTCGGCGCTATCCTGGGAGCGCTCTACCCCGCCTACAAAGCGGCCCAGAAAGATCCCATCGACGCCCTGGCCTACGAGTAGGGCGGACCTCGGACGTCAGACCTCGGACGTCAGACCCCGGACGTCAACCCCTGTCATCCTGAGCGAAGCGAACTTTCCGCGCAGTCGAAGGACCCCTATTGTCTCCCCGAACGTCGACGTTCGCGACACATCCCGAAGGCAGGACCGTGCCGCTCATAGGGGTGCTTCGACTGCGCAAGGGCGGTCGCAAGCGACCGCTCAGCACGACAGGGAAACGGTGCGTTTTCCGAATCGATTAACCGAATAAGCGCGCCTTCCACAGCTTCTCCACAACAATCTCGTTCCGGTATATTCAAAGCAGCGGCTTTCAGCCTCACAATTCCAGCGGACAGCTGTGCCTCCATCCATGACCGACTCCAGCGACTTCAAGGAAACCGTCAAGCAGCAAGCGGACATCGTTCGCATCGTCGGCGATTACGTCAAGCTGAAGAAGGCGGGAGCGCAGAACTATTCGGGACTCTGTCCCTTTCATAACGAGAAGACGCCGTCATTCTCGGTCCATGCCGCGAAGCAGTTTTATCACTGCTTCGGCTGCGGCGTTTCCGGAGACGTTTTCAGTTTCGTCCAGAAGGTCGAGAACATCACCTTCCCCGAAGCGGTGCGGGTCGTGGCCCAGAAGCTGGGGATCGCCCTGCCCAAGATCAGCTACTCGAGTCCTGCGGAAGCCAGGGAAGCTCGTCTGCGAACCGTGCTGCTGGATGTCCATGAGCGAGCCTGCGCCTTCTTTCAGGAATATCTGAAGCGCCCCGAAGGAGCGCATGCGCGAGAGTACCTGGCCGGGCGGGGATTGAATGATGACGCGATCAAAACTTTCCGCATCGGCTTCGCCCCGGATTCGGGCTTTATCCTGCGCGACCGCTTGAAGGGCGAGTTTGAAGAAGATGTTCTGCGGGAAAGTGGGGTGTTTTCGTGGAAGGCGGAGAACAGCCGTCAGCCCTCAGCCGTCAGCCCTCAGCAAAACACAAGGTCCCTCGACTCCGCTCGGGATGACAAGGCGGAGACGGGGACACAAAACGATCTCGCCGCTAAAGATGTTAAGCCGACGACCAACGACCAACGGCCAACGACCGCCGCGATGTATTCCAAGTTCCGTAACCGCGTCATGTTCCCCATCACCAACGAAGCCGGACGGGTGATTGCATTCACGGGCCGCACCCTTTCTGCCGATGAGAAGGCTGGACCCAAATATTTGAATTCGCCCGAGACGGCGATCTACTCCAAGTCGCGAGTGCTGTTCAATCTCGACCAGGCGAAAGAAGCCATTCGCAAATTGGATTACGCCATCCTGGTGGAAGGGCAGATGGACTGCATTTCAGTCTTTGCCGCGGGCTTCCACAACGTGATCGCCAGCTCAGGAACGGCCTTCACCGAGCTTCAGGCCAGGCTTTTGGGGCGCTTTACGAAAAACGTTGTAGTCAATTTCGATCCCGACACGGCCGGCGCCAAGGCCACGGAACGCACTCTCGGCCTGCTGGTCGAAGAAGAATTTCAGTTGAAAGTCCTCACCCTGGAATCGGGCTTCGATCCCGACCTGTTCATCCGCCGCAAAGGAAAAGATGCCTACGCCGCGGCCCTGAAGAGTTCGCAGAAGTATTTCGCCTATCTCATCGAACGGGCCCGCGCCCAGTTCCCAGTCCGCAGCGCCGAGGGCAAGGTCAAGGCGGTCAACTACCTGCTGCCTCATATCCAGCGCGTCCCCAGCCGCATCGTTCGCGATGAGCTGGCGCGGGAAATGGCGCAAAAGCTGGGCATCGACTCGTCGGTCCTGCGGCAGGAGTTGAAGCATGCCGCCGCCAATCGGTCGACCGCCAGCCTGAAAGCCCCGGCTGAGGCGCAAATCACCGACGCGGAAAAGATCCTGATCCGGGCGCTGGCCTCGGCCACCGAGATGCAGACCTCCGAAGCGCACCTTTCGACCCGCGAAGGAGTGGAAGACGAGTTCGACCCGTGCCGCCAGGCCCAGTTTGTGCTCAAGAGCGAGGGGCTGCACCAGGGAGTTGCGGCTGAGTCTCTGATCGAGGTCCTGCTCCGGTCTGAAGCGGTCCATGTCACCGATCTGCCCTTGCCCGAGGCCGATCGCAACCTGCTGGCTTCAATCCTCATGAAGGACGACGAGGAGCTTTCGGCAGAACGGCTGGAGGGCGCGGTACGGGCCCTGCGGCGCATCCAATTGAGAAGGAAGCTGGAGCGGGTACAGCACGAACTGCAGACCGCGCGGGGGCAGGAATCAGGTCGGATTCAGGGTTTGTTAGAGGAAAAAATGCGCCTCAAACGGGCCCTTATGGATCCCAGCTTGGCCGACGACGGCCCCATGGCCCGGCCGGCGTAGGGGACCAAAACACTATGAAACTAAATGGAGTTCGCCGACATCTAAATGAACAGTTGACGGGAACATGGACGGGGTGTGTCAAAAATCAGCCGATCGCTGATATCCACGAAACCCATCCGATGCTATAATTCGAAGGTTTGTGCCCGGCGCGCAGCTCGCCGCTTCACGTTCCCACCGCTAAAAAACGCTCTCTGTCCTCTCCGAAGGACGAAAAGAAGGTAATCCGTCTTGGCTCTTGACGACAAGTACGACGATATCAAAAAGCTGATCGACACAGGTAAAGAGAAGGGATATCTGACCTATGACCAGGTCAACGACCTTATCCCGCACGACGTGCATTCTCCCGAGGACCTGGACGATCTGCTGACCACCAT
>DASQHA010000403.1:0-11495 GCA_035632335.1 Terriglobales bacterium | reverse complement strand
CCGGGCCGGCGATTACATTACTGCCCGCGGCGGAGAGGTCCGCTTCCGGGCCAATGTGGAATCGTTCCGGGCCGAGTTTGCTGACGTAAAGCTGCTTCTGCCGGGAGGAGAAGAGAGCTTCGATTTTGTGATTCCCGCCGTGCCCTTCGACGTGTTGTCGCGCATGTTGCCGCAGACGTCCGCTGCCGAGCCCTTGCGGCAGACGCTCAACCGCTTCGAGACTTCACCCATCACCGGTATCCATCTCTGGTTCGATCGCCAGATTACCGACCTCGACCATGCCGTACTGCTTGACCGCACCATCCAGTGGATGTTCCACAAGTCAAAACTGCTGGTCGCGGCGGGCGCGGACAGCAACAGCTATGTCGAACTGGTGGTCAGCTCGTCGAAGACTCTGGTCGAGAAATCCCGCCAGGAAATTATCGATCTGGCACTATCGGAGCTGCGGGAATTCATTCCCGGCGCGCGCGATGCGAACCTGGTGAAGGCCACGGTGATCAAGGAAGTCCATGCCACCTACTCGCCCCGCCCCGGCATCGAATCGCACCGCCCGAGTCCGGAGACGGTGTGGCCCCGCATCTTTCTGGCCGGAGACTGGACCGCCACCGGATGGCCGGCCACCATGGAAGGCGCGGTACGAAGTGGCTACGCCGCCGCCCAATGCGTCGCCCGGGTCGCCGGAAGACGCGACGCGGCATTCCTCGTCCCAGACCTCCGCGCCGCAGGATTCATGCGCCTTTTCGGCTAGCCGCGAAACGGGCAAAAGGATGCAGCCCACGGCGCCAGCCGCGGGCAAAGTCCCGCCGATTCTGCCGTTGGGGTCGGGTTCGGCCCAGCCGCGAAGCGGCGAAAGAGTGTAGCCCACGGCGCCAGCCGTGGGGATAGGCACGGAAAACGGAAAGCCCCGAAGGGGCGAAAGAGAAGAACGCGGCATGCAACACCGACCCGGAGGTGAATGAGGTCGATATTTTTGCCCGGTTGGGGCTCGGCCTGGGTTGGTTCCTGACCCACGGCTTGCGCCGTGGGCTACATTCTCACGCCGCTTCGCGGCTGGCATTCGCAAGCCCCTGCTAATAGCAGATCGACGTTTTACCGCGCTGCGGTGTCGCGTGTGGGCGGAGACAATTTCTGGTAGATCAACGATTCCACCTGGCTCCACACCTTGGGATCACACTCGATTTCCGTGTGGGCCTTCACCAGGACTCTGTCGAACCAGGGATATCCCTCGCAACGAATGGGATTCGTTTTGTAGTCGTAACGGAAGTTTCCCAGGATTTCCGTCCGCGCCGGGTTCTCGGCGCGAATCTGGGGCCGCCCGTGCACGATGCCGTCGGGCTGGTAGAAATTGACCGCCTGCCCCACGTTGGCGGGAATCACGGAGTCGTTCTGGCCGAGCTTGGCCACGCTATCCACCTGAATGGTGAGCAGCACGGGAATGCCATCCCGTTTCAGCTTGCGCGCCAGATTTACAGTTTCCGACGCGCCCCAGCTATGTCCAAAAATGACGATGCGGGCATTTTGTTTTTCTTCGGGGGAAAGGATGCCGTCGTTGTTGCCATCTAGGCGGCGCAGAATCTCTTTGTAGGCACGGTCCTGCTGGCGGTTGGCAAAACTCTGGACGTACACGCCTTCCCGATATTCGTTGCGCAGGTGCTCGACCACCTGCACCGTACTGTGCGCGCGGGCATCCTGCTTGACGAAGCCGCCGACAAATCCGATGACCATGGCTCGCGGCTTTGCCCCATTCTGCATGGGCGTGACCGGTCCCGGGGCCCCAGCTTCTCCAAACGCCAGGACAAATGACAGGAAGAACAGGACCAGCCGGACGAGAGTGCGCGTGGAGCGCATGACAGGAATTGAATCATAACAAGAATGCCGGGCAGCGGCGGGTCAAATTTTCGTCGGGGACGACGGCGCGGGCGTGAATTAGTTTGCGTTAGATGAGAATTGTTTTGCGCTCAGCAGCTCGACTTATTCGTTCCCGGGCGGGACATTGTCAGCCCGTACCGCGGTTGGAATTGCGGTTTTCGCCACCGCGCTGGCACGGCTGGTGCGGGCGGACTGTAGCAGGCTCCAATCCTTCTTGAACTCCACCATGCTCTCGCGGCTGTGTTTGGGGCTTTTCAAGACATGCCCAACCCGGGCCAGGAGCAGCTGATACGCCAGGTCGGCATCCGTGCCTGAGCTGAACACGTTATTGGCGCTCAGGCCGATTCTGGACGATTCGTCTCCCTCGGAGAACTCCATCCACAGCGCGCCGTTGCGGTCCGCCACCGGAGTTCCGGCGTCGTCGAGCCGGCGAAAGAATTTCTTTAACGATCCATTCGCGTTCAGGGCCTCATTCTGCGAGCTCTGTTCGGCGGCTGATTCTGCCCGAATGTAGGCATACCATGCCCGGTATTGTTTCCATTCACCGGAAGTGCCGACCATCCGGGCGCGCTCCTGGTTCATGTCGGATTCCAGTTCTTCCGCCAGCACGTCGTTGTTCTCCGCCTTCGCCAGCTTGATCTGGTACTCGGCCTCCGTGGCCTCGATGGTCGGATGTTCTTCCAGTTCGCGTTGCGGATTGAAGCGTCCGGTAAGAATGTAGGACGCAGCCACAAACGGCAGTACGTGGTCGGCAAAAATCAGCATGGGGACCAGAAGCTTCTTGGATCGAACCAGCTGCTCGGTGCCGGCGCGGCACTCGCTGCTGCGCTTGATGGTGCCCGGCACCTGCGCAAAGTGCAGCACCCGAAAACCCGCGTCCGGATGCCGGTGCGCGTAACGGCTGAAGGACCGCGCAATCGCTTTCGGACTGGTCATGCCGAAATCGTTGATGTAATCGGGCCCGGTGGCGTTCGGGAAATAGGTGTTGATGATGCGGCGGGTGAAGTCGGCGCAATTGCGGGTCATGCCGTTGAAATGGTTCTCGTTGGCCTCCGCGTTGAATTGCTCGATCAGCGCCAGGTCCTGCTGGACCGTGGTGTCCACCACGAACATGTAGATGCTGCGCTCGAGGCTGGCTCCCACCATTTCCCGCCACTCCGCCTTGTGGCTGGTCCGGCAGGACTCGCTGGCGCAGTATTCGGACAGATATTTTTCGCGATATCTTTCTTCCAGCACGCGCTTGATCTTCTGCGACCCGAAGATGGGACGGTATCGCGGGTTCTCCACGCCATACACGTATACATTCAGGGGAACGATGTTCCACTCAAAGGGCTGATCCTCGCCCAGGCTTATGTAGTTGCTGATCACCGAACCCTGTTCGCCGGGCTGGCAAAGCCGGAGTTTTACCGGCGACGCGGGACAGATGCGCGAAAAGTAGACCGCGGTATGACCGGAGCCGGTAATTCTAGCCACGCTGGTATCGAGTGACTCGTTCAGAACCACGCCGACATCGCCATAGGCCTTAGGCTCACCCACACAGACCAGCAGGCACAGCAGGACAAATGAGAACAGGGACCGACCGGAAAGCCCCCTGAAGGCTCTCAACGGCGCCACCGGCGAAAATGAACCGCGGATCGGCAAATTCTTCTACCAGACTCTCTGTTTAGGATTGCCCCAACCCATCCCCGGGTTGTAGAAACCGGGTCTTAAAGGAGCTTTTTCAGTCGATCCAACTTCGACGGAGCGGCAATGTTATCAATATGTTAGACATGCCTCCCCCTCTCTATTGTCCACACTCTCAGGTTTACGCAAAGGTAACCGTTGTAATGGACTTTCGTAACCTGCAGGGGACGCAGGAAGAGGAAAAGTGAGCAGCAGACTCGCCTGGATTATTGGCTAAAAAGCAGTTTTCTAGGCCGCGAGCAGGACTACGCCCCCGGCTACCAAAAGAGCCGCTATCCAGCGACGATGATCGACACGCTCGTGGAGGAAGATTTTCGCGGCCACGGCATTGGCCACAAAGGTCAGGGAAGCGGAGGCGGGGGCCACCAGGCTCACGTCAGCCCAGGACAAGGCAAACAGCAGGCTGAAAAACGCCACCGCCATCATGAAAATACCCAGCATGAAGCTGGGACGGCGCAGGATCCGTCCGGCGACCGTGAGCAGGCCGGAGCGACGCCATAGTTCACCCACATCGCCAACTTTCTTCATGGCCCGCGATAACAGCACGTCTCCGGTGGTCGAGGCCAGGACCACGGCCAGAATCGCTCCCCAGGTATAGACGTGTTTCATGATTCCGCCCTCGTGCCCACCGGCTCGGATTCCGCTTCCGGCGTGTCGTGATGAGGCGGGTGGCGGGTCAAAGCCGGGCCCTGGGTCACAAACCCCACTCCTGCCGAGATGAGGCCGATTCCCAGCCAGCGGGTTGTGGTCACCTGCTCGTGGAGAAAAAATTTGGCGCTCAGGGCCAGCAATACATATCCCAGGGAAGTGGCCGGCAGCACGTAGGTCAGGTCAGCCCAGGACAGGGCGGTCATGTAGGCCGCAAAAAATCCCAGCAGAAAGAAAATCCCCAGGGCGACCCAGGGATTGAGAATGGCGGAAATGATTTCGGGAAGGCGCTGCAGGGAAATATTGCCGACCTGCTTCATGCCGCGCGCCAGCAAGGAGTCGCCAATCGCGGCGAACAGCGTCACCCCAGCCAGCACCAGATACTTGCGAAACGTCACACAGTCTTTCTTAGGCCTTGGCGGGCTCGGCCACGGTCGCAGAGTCGCCTCGTTCGCGCTTGTCCTTTACCCACTTGTTCCGTGAAGCGCGAAGCTTGAGGAAGCTCTTGGCGTCCCGGTAAAGCCGCACCCGCTCCCCGCTGTTGAATGCCGCCTTTTTCAATATGCGATAGATGGCTTTAGGCCGGAAGTAGTATTCGTCGTAAAAGCGGTGCACCGACTCCATGATCTCTTCCGCTGGCAGCCCCGGATATTGGATTTGAGCCAGCTGGTGCCCGCCCTCATCCACCATCTTGGTGTCCGCCACCATGAAGCCGTTCTTCACCGCGTAATCGTACAGCTCGGTGCCAGGATAGGCGTGCGCCACCGAAACCTGGATCGTCTCCACATCCAGTTCCTTGGCAAAGTTAATGGTGTTGTTGATGGTTTCGCGGGTCTCGCCGGGCAGGCCGAGAATAAAGTCGCCGTGGACCACCAGTCCGAGCTTGTGGCAATCCTTGGTGAACTGGCGGGCGCGTTCAATGGTGGCGCCCTTCTTGATGTTCTTCAGGATCTGCTGGTCGCCCGATTCATAGCCCACGATCAACAGGCGGCATCCCGCTTCTTTCATCGCTTTCAGCGTCTCAAAGTCGGTGGTGACGCGGGAAGTGCAGGACCAGGTCAGATTCAACGGCTTCAGCTTGGCGCAGAGCTCGACCGTCCGCGCCTTCTGGATGTTGAAGGTGTCATCGTCAAAAAAGAATTCCTTGACCCAGGGCCAGTATTCCTTCGCCTTCGCCATTTCGCGGGCCACATCGTCACTCGAGCGTTTGCGCCAGGCATGTCCGCTGGTGGTCTGCGGCCACAGGCAGAACGTGCACTGCGCCGGGCAGCCCCGCGTGGTGTACAGCGACACATAGGGATAAAGCAGAAAGGGCACGCTGTAGCGCCGCGGATCCAAGTCGCGATGATAGACGTCGGTGACGTGGGGGAGCGCATCCAGGTCCTGAATCTGCGGCCGGTCGGGATTGTGGACCACAGCTCCGTCCTTGCGGTAGGAAACCCCAAGGATTTCTTCCAGCGGTTTGCCATGGGCGAACTCGTAGACCGAGTAATCGAACTCCTTGCGGCAGATAAAGTCGATGGCCGGGCAATCTTTCAGGGTCCGGTCGGGAAGAACCGTAACGTGCGGGCCTACGAACGCAATCTTGATATTAGGATTGACGTTCTTGATCGCCTGAGCCAATCCGATGTCTCCGGGGAAACCGGGGGTGCTGGTGTAAAGCACGAGGAATTCGTACTCTTTGGCCGCCTGGATGGTTTCTTCAGCAGAAATATGATGGGAAGGCGCATCGATCAGCCTCGCGCCTTCCAGCATGCCGGCAGGGTAGGCCAGCCAGACCGGATACCAGTAAGACTCAATCTCGCGCGTTGCGGGCCACCGCGATCCGGCGCCACCGTCAAAATTCTCGAACGATGGCGGATTCAGAAAAAGTGTTTTTAAAGGCATAATTGTGAGTAACTTATATTAACATTTTGGCGCGCATTTTACCCGGAAACTAGGTACGTTCGGGGTACATCCCGAGATATGTGGGCGCGAGCGCCCGGCTCGTGCGGCAGCTCCACATAAAGACAGAAAGTGGGACCACCACGAGCCGCGTGGGGATAGCGGCCCTCGGCTGTCCCGTAGAGCCCTGCTCGACAAGGGTGTTACACGATTAAGTCGCAACGGCCGAGCTGCGCTCGGCCAGGACAGCCGAGGGCGGCTGTCCCCACGTGGCTCGTGGCGCCTCTAACGGCCGGTGTCGACCCAGGCTTCCAGTTCGCCGGTGGCCCGCAATAGTGTGATCCTCGCCCGTTCCAGTTCAAAATTGGCGTCCTGTAAAGAATTGTAACGCTCGCTGACCTGGTCGCGGGCATCCTGAACATCGTGCCAGCCGATGCTTCCCGCGTCCAAGCGGACGCGCAGCGCCTCCAGGTTCGATTGCGCCTCCTGGTATTCGAGATCGGCCACCTCTTTGGCGGCTGCCATCTGTTCCACCGAGCGTTGCAGTCGCAGAGTTTCCTCGGAGACCTGGTTCTTGGCGGTTTCCGCATCTTTCTTCGCCTTTAATGCGAGCGCATCGGCAGCGTCGGCGCGGGCGCGCTGCGTCGGACTGAAAACGGGAAATTTTATGACCACTCCGAGGGTGGCGTTATGGCGCTGAAAGCTGCCGGGCTGAAAGAACTTCTGATAGTTGTTGTAAGTGGCCAGCAAGCCGTATTGCGCCGCGAAGTCCACCGACGGCAACATGGCGCGGTGCTCGCCACGCGCTCGCAGGCTCTCGGCGGCAGCGCGGTTTTCCGCCGCCTGCACACCCGGACTTGCCTGCACCGCCGTTCCGGCCAGGTCATCTTCCTGCTTCACTTCCGGCAGAGGCGGCATCGATTCGGATTCCGTCTCGATGGCAGCCGCCGGAAGCCCGGTCAGGTGGGCAAGCCGGTTGCGAATGACGTCGATCGCTCCCTGGGTTTCCGCCAGCCGCAGGCGCAGCCGTGCCGTGCTGAGACGGGCATGGTTCTGCATCGCGGGACTATCCACGCCCTCCTTGATCCGCTGGCTCTCCAGTTGCTCGGTTTGGAGCGCCGCGGCGTGCTCTTCCTGCAGATGCCCCAACAACGTCTCCCATTTATTCAATTCGGCGTAGCTCAGAACCGTGTCCTGAATCACCTGGTTTCGCTGGTCTTTGGACTGCAGCGTGGCCGCGCTCACGTCAGTCTTCGCGGCGCGCACGAAGTCGCGCAGCGCGGGATTGAACAACGCGGATTGGCTGTTGAAATTGACAATCGAAGGCGCCGACCCCTCCAGGCTCAAAGGGTAACCCCACGATTTCCCCAGGCCGGAGCCCACGACGAACTGCGGTATGTACTGGCTCCGTGCCTCGCGATAGGAAGCGAAGACGCGCTGCTGGTCGGCGCTGGCCGCAGCCGCGGTTGAGCTGTGGGCCAGGGCCAGTTCCACCGCGCGCTTCAGGGGCAAAGGCTCGGCGGAGAGCCGGGGCAAGGCCAGAATCGCCATCACTAGAAAAGCGCCAATACGCAGAGCACAGCGAGGAGCAGAGTTCATCGCTTCACCTTCATGAGAAAGTCGGGGCGGAAAATGGGATTGTAAATGACTGCGGAACAGCCACCGGACTCGCACGGTCAACGATTGAGCCGGTCCAGGGCTTCCTGGGCACGCGAGAAATTCTTCGCCAGGGAAAGGGCGGCGCGGTATTCCTGCGCTGCTCCCTGCTTGTCGCCTTGCTTTTCGAGGGCGGTTCCGAGAAGGTAGTGGGCCTTGAATGCCGGAGCTTCTTCGACTTTGGAACTCAGGGCCAGATAGCGGCGGAGGTATTCGACTGCAGCCGGGAAATTGCGTCCGCTGCGGAGCAGCACTTCGCCCGACTCCATGATAATTTCCGGCCGATCCATCTGCGCCGATACGGCCTGCTGGATGGCTTCCTCCATCTCGTTCCAGCGTTCCTGGTGGCGGAAGAACAGCGCCAGATTGAACCAGGTCAGCGCACTGCCGTGAGTGGCGGCAATCGCGTTGCGGTATTCTTTCTCGGCGCCGGCCAAATCCTTCTTCTTCTCGGCGATCCGGCCTTTGAGATAATCGGCTTTTGCGGCATCGAGCGCGGCCAGAGCCTGGACTTGGGCTTCGGCCTTGTCGCGTCCGCCGCCCACGATGCCCGGCGCTTCCAGATAAAATTCGCCCAGATCGCTGCGCGCATCCACGTTGTTCGGATCCAGGCGAACCGCAGCCTCGAACTCAGTTCTTACCTTGCCCGCCAGAGATGCGGCGCTGAAAAAATTGGAGCCGTCTGCTTTCTCGCCGTAAATCCTGCCTAGCCACATGTGGTAGCGGCTGTTGTTGGGATCGAGCGCGACCGCTTTCTCGCAATCCGCAATGCCGCGGTCCCAATCGCCCATGGAGAAGTAGGCGCGGCACAGCAGGTTGTAGGCTTCGGCGTCGCGCGGAGAAGCGATGATCTTGGAGTGCAGGGTGGTGATGGCGTCGTCGGCGCGTCCCGCAGCCAGCAGCGCGGGAGCGGAATCGTCCCCTGCTGCCAGGGCCGCGGCGAGCAAAGCGAATGCCAGAATCAGGAATCTCATTTTCATGTTGAGTAAGCCGGTCTCAGCGAACCACCCTGACCGCCGTGCCTTCCCGCAACGGCTTGGAGTTGGTTGAAGCCAGTGCCAGCAGGGCTTTCTCCGAGATTCCGCTCGAGACCTCCACCTGCGTCAGGTTCGAAATGGAAGTCTGAATATCCCGGCGGTGCAGTTCGTCGTTCACGATCTCATAGACGAACGTCTTGCCATCGTCCAGGCGAACCGATTCCCGGGGCACGGTGAGCGCATTCTGGTGCTCTGCGGTCACGATCGTGACGCCGACGTTGATGTTGGGCAGAAGTTTGAGATCATGGTTGTCCACGATGCAGGTGGTTTCACCCACGTTCCGTGTCCCCAGGAGCTTGACGGTGGAAGGAATGCTGCTGACCGTGCCCTGCCAGGTCCGCCCCGGCACCGCGTCCCAGGTGAGATCGATGCGCTGTCCGCGCGCCAGGCGGCCCACGTCGGGTTCGTCAACATACGCGCGCACCAGAACTTTCGAAAGGTCCGCCTCTTGCAACACCAGGTCCCCGGGATTCACGTACGCGCCCTGATGGACCGGCAGGGAATAGACGACGCCATCGAAAGGCGCCCGGATATTGAGCTGACGAAGGATATTTTCGGCCGCCGCGTACGCGCTCTGCGCCTCGCCGGTCTGGGCTTCGACACGCGCGATTTCCGGTTGCGAATAGCGCTGCTTCTGTTTCTGCTGTACCAGCTTGAGGTCGGCTTCCGCGCCGGCGAGCTGGTCCTCGGCCCGTTTCACCTCGCCGGGCGAGGCCGCACCCTGTTGCTGCAATCGCTGCAAGGCTTCGAGATTGCGCTGCGCGGTGTCGCGCTCATTGCGGGATTTCACCAGTTGCGCTTCGAGGGTCAAAACTTCTTCGCGAGTACCGCCACTCTGCTGAGCGCTCACTTCGGCCTGCGCCGTCCGCACCTGGGCCAAAGCCTGCGCCGCCTGGCTGCTGGCAGCGGCATCATCCAACTGCACCAGGAGCTGTCCCCGCTTCACCCGATCGCCTTCCTTGACCAGCAGCTTCTTTACCGTGGTGCCGACCGGCGCGTGGGCTTCAAAACTCTGCAGCGGTTCCACCTTGCCGTTGGTCGAAATCACGCTGCGGATGGTGCTGCGTTCGACCGTGGCGGCGCGCACGGGAATCACGTCGTCCCGCGACATGAATGACGCCAGCAGCAGCACAGCGACTGCGATCCCTGCCGCCCAGACCAACCAGCGATGCCGGCTGAAAAACCCGCTGTTGTTTGCTGTTAGTGCCATCGTGACGCTAAATAATGTACCACCGCATGCCTGAGCCCACCCTTAACTGATTTAGATGCAGGATACCCGGCGAAGAACCGGATTTGGTAGCGCCGGCGTCCGCCGGCCCGATGGGCGGGGGAAGCCCGCCAGTTTTCGCAAAAACGGTCTGGAAACTACCCAGCAGCGGAGGCCGAGACGCCCTCCGGACAGCCGGCTGGACGCCGGCGCTACCAGGCCATCGCTGGTTACAATAGGGTTATGCCCAGACCTCGTTACACCCAGGCCCACGCCGAAGCCGGCCTGGACCACAAATTTCCCGCCATCGAAACCTGGCCCAACCAGTTTCCCGGCTACGAAATCGTCGTGGACGACCCGGAGTTCACTTCCGTCTGCCCCAAGACCGGCCTGCCGGATTTCGGCACCCTGACCATCCGCTACATGCCGGACAGACATTGTCTGGAGTTGAAATCCCTGAAGGAATATTTGCAGAGCTACCGCAACCTGGGAATCTTTCAGGAGAACATCGTGAACCGCGTATTGGAAGATGTGGTCCGTTGGGCAAAACCGGTGTGGGCTGAGGTGAAGGGAGATTTCCGACCGCGCGGCGGGATCTCAACCGTGGTGGTGGCCCGTTGGCCTCGTCCGAAAAGAAAATCGCGCACCTGAACTCCACAGTTTGTCATCCTGAGCGCAGCCGGCACTTCGCAAAGCGAAGTGCCCGCGGAGTCGAAGGACCCCTATCAGCGGATGATTGCCGGCACGCTTTGTTCTTTAGTGGCGCCCAGAAACCTGATGCAAGCGACTCGCAATGTTCGTGGGAAAAGTAGGGGTCCTTCGATTGCGGCTCTGCTTCGCGAAGCGAAGGCTCGGCTCAGGATGACAAACTCCGGCTGGTGCCGCTCCCAATTGCGTGCGTGTTATATTCCTTCCCCAAGTGACCCAACGCAAACTCTATCCCTGGACGGCGCTCGTCATCCTGACCACGCTGAACTTCTTGAACTACATTGACCGGTCCGTGCTGTTTGCGGTGCAGCCGCTGGTGCAAACCGAATTCAAACTCACCAACACCCAGGTGGGATACTTAACCAGCGCCTTTCTGCTGTTCTACATGGTGGCTGCGCCCTTTGTCGGCCCTCTGGCCGACCGCTATTCGCGCAAGCTGATCATCATTTTGGGAGCGGTTTTCTGGAGCGGCCTGACCCTGCTGACCGCAGTCACGCACACCTTCGGCGAATTGCTGCTTCGGCACACCCTGGTCGGCGTGGGTGAGGCCACGTTTGTGACCATTGCGCCGACGTTTGTCGCCGATCTCTTTCCGGAAAATAAACGCGGCCGAATCTTCGGAATTTTCTACCTGGCCATCCCTTGCGGCACCGCGGCGGGCTATCTGCTGGGAGGCTGGCTGGGGCCGATGATGGGCTGGCGCTTTCCGTTTTACATCGCCGCATTTCCCGGGTTCCTGCTGGCCCTGGCCGTATGTTTTCTTGCGGAACCGCCCCGCGGTCAGTACGACTCCCAGAAGGAGA
>DASQHA010000402.1:0-4241 GCA_035632335.1 Terriglobales bacterium | reverse complement strand
GGTGTGCAGCGCCAGTTCTCCGCCAACTGTGCCTACGTCGATGCTGCCGCCGCCGGTTTCGGCGTTGACCGCTCCTCCAATGTCATCAAGACGAATGCTGCCCCCGCCGGTTTCGCCCTCGACCCGTCCGCCGATGCCGGTGGCAGTCAGATCGCCTCCTTCAGTCTCGACTTTCACCAGGTCGGTGTTGCGCGGAATGTTGATGACGAATTCGCTGGACGACCGGCGCGGCCGGCTGCCCTGCCATTCCCCCGTCACCCAGGCGGTGTCTCCCCGCAGCGAAACGCTGATCTTGTAGGACTCAAATTCGCGGCGGGCCTTCTCTTCCGACGGCGCGTACGAATGATTGCTGATGACGTAATCGATGGTTTGCCGCGGACCACCCACCACCCGCACCACGCCCGAATCCACTTTCACCCGCAGGTTCTTCGCCGCCGCCAGCGAGCCGGTGATCTGGCGCGACCATTTGCCGTTTTCCTGATACACGCGGACGTGTTCGTCCGGTCGCACTTCCTGGGCCACGCACAACGGCAGCAGCAACATCATTACCGCTACGATTTTGTGGGATTGTTTCACCTGTCACCTTCCAATCTTGGTCTTGCCTAGTCGATCTCCGACATCTGGGAAAGCACATTCCGGGCCTGGGTGCGGATGTAAAGGTTCTGATCGTTTTCCGCCAGTTTCTGCAGCACCACGCGCACGCTGCTGTCGGCGCGCACCGGTTCGAGCAGGTGCAGAGCCTGCGCCCGCAACCCCGGATTGGAATCGTTCACCAGGGCCTCGAGCACGGCATTGCGCACCCGGACGTCGTTCTTCACGTAAGAACCCAGTCCCTCGATCGCCTTCAGCCGCACCCCGGGATTCGAGTCATAGCGCAAGGCGTACAACAGCGCCTCGCGCACCCGGGTATCGTTCGGCGTCTGGGTCAGCAGATCGACCGAATCCATGCGCACACCTGAGTTGTAGTTATTCCGCGTGGCGAACAGCAGCAACTGCTGGATGCGCTGGTCCTGCAGCGAGCCCTGCGCCTCCTGGGTAGAAACTGTGTTGTAGCGAATGCTGATCTGGGAAGACCCTGGTTCCTGCGAGATCGATTGAATGCCGGTGATGGACGACTCGGTGGGAGTGTTGGCAGCGGAGAGATCGACCGGGCTGCGGCCATTCATCATCTGATAGGTGGCGCCGATTCCGCCGGCGAAGCCCAGAATAAAGATCGCGGCCGCCAGTGCCGGAGCCAGTTTGATGGGGCGAAGCCAGGCGCCCGGGTCGAACACCAGGCGCTGCCAGAAGCCGCCCTGTTCCGTGGTTTCAAGCGCCTCCTGCAAGCGCATCCGGGAAGCGGTAACCAGATTGGGAGAGGGCTCCTGCACCGGGAACTGGGAGAGCGTGGCATGAAGCTGGCGGGCAGCTTTCAGTTCGGCCGCGCAATCGGTACAGCGCGCCACGTGCTGCTCCAGTTCGTAACGAGCATCGTCCGGCAGCTCGTTATAAATATGCAGCAGAATGTTTTCGTGGACCCATTCGCATTTCATAGTTTCACCCCTTCGCAGGGGAGGTGTGGGACGGACACTCCTGTCCGTCGCCTTTGATCTTGCCTTTGACCTGCTCTGCCTGCCGCCCTGCGGGCGGCCTGGACGGGCGAGACGCTCGTCCCTCCATCAGCCTTCTTCATCGCATGTCCGCCAGAGAGCCGCGCAACTTCTGCGTGGCCCGGAATAAAGTATTTTTTGCGGTTTCTTCCGTGGTATTCAAAATCTCGCCCACGGTCCTCAATTTCAGTCCCTGATAATGCTTCAGCTCGAAAACCATGCGCTCGCGGGGCGTCAGCTTGTCCAGAGCATGGTTGATGCGCGTTCCCAGCTCGCGGCGCATCAGGTCGCGCTCCGGGTTGGCGCCAGACCTGCCGTCGGGTACCTGGGACAGCACGTCGTAAGCTTCGCCCTGCGCATCCACTCCGACTGGAGCGTCTTCCTTCCGCACCTGCTTTTTCCGCAGGTGGTCCAGGCAAAGATTGGTCACGATGCGGTAGATCCAGGTATAGAAAGAGCACTCGAAGCGGAAGTTGCCCACGCTCTTGTATGCCTTCAGGAAGGCATCCTGATAGATGTCCTGGGCTTCGTGCTCCGACCCGGTGAGGTGCATGGCCAGCCGGAGGACCGCCTGGTCGTAGTGCCGCACCAGTTCCTCGAAGGCAGCGCGGTTGCCGCGTTGCGCATCGCGGACCAGCAACGTGTCATCGATACGGCCTAAACTGTGCCCAGCCATTTGGCCCCGAGCGAGGGGGTCCTGGGATCCGTTGCCTCGTTCCACCCCGCGACTCGCGTCCGGATGCGAACACCCGCCAACCGCTAGATGTACTGCCCATGCATCGGCCGGCATCTCTAGTTGTCCTCGACTAGGCCGGGTGCCTTGCCGTTCTTCCCGGTTGCATAGCTATGGACGTGGCAGCAAAAGAACCGTGAGCAGCGATTATAGGAGTTTGGCAGGGGATTTGCTGTCCTGCAGGGGGGTGTGGGGCGGACACTCCTGTCCGCCGCTTTTGACGTTGTTTTTGCTTTTGACTAGTCCGCCTTACCTTGGGTCAAGAGCCAGAGGACAGTGGCGATTCCGACCTCGGGAAGAGCAAGAACAACTGCAAGGCGGCGGACAGGAGGGTCCGCCCCACACAAGCAGATTATGCTTCCGCTGCTTCCTTCTCGATGACCACCTTCAGGTGCGTGGTCACGTCCTTGTGCAGCTTGACCGGCACGGTAAATTCGCCCACCGTCTTGAGCGGTTCGTGGATCTGAATCTTGCGGCGGTCCACGTCAAAGCCCTTCTTGGCCAGCGCGTCCGCGATATCGCCGGAGGTGACTGAGCCAAAGAGCTGATCGTGCTCGCCGGAGCGCCGGGTGAACGAAACCGACACACCTTCGAACTGCTTGGCCAGGGCTTCCGCGCTGGTCTTTTCCTTGGCAGAACGCCGGACGGCGGCAGCCTTCATCTGCTCGATCACCGCCTTGTTGCCCTTCGAGGCTTCGATGGCGAGCTTGTGCGGCAGCAGATAATTGCGTCCAAAACCCTCGGCGACCTTCACCACGTCACCGCGCGAGCCCAGTTTGGGCACATCTTCTTTCAGGATGACTTCCATGAAATGACTCCCTTAGAAATTCTATTTGCCACGGATTCACGCGGATTTTCAGGGATCAATTAAGGATATAGAAACAAATCCGTGAAGATCCGCGTAAATCCGTGGCCGATTTAATTACGAGGCCCGTCCGGCAAAGGGCAGCAGCGCGATGTTTCGCGCCTGCTTGATGGCCAGCGACAGACGCCGCTGGTGCGGCGTGCAAACTCCGGTCAGACGCCGCGGGACGATCTTGCCGCTCTCCGCCACAAACTGGGCGAGCAACCGGACGTCCTTGTAATTGATGGCCTCAATTTTCTCCACGCAGAATTTGCAAACCTTTTTGCGCCGGAAATATTTGCGCCCGCCTTCGCGGCCGCCCCCCGGGCCGCCGGGACGCGGAGGACGGCGTTCGCGATCTCCGAATGAAGGCCGGTCGCCACTTGGACGATCTCCGGAAGGGCGATCTCCGCCCGCCGGACGTTCCCCACTGGAACTTGCTGCTGGTGTCGCTCGAATTTCGTCAGCCATGATGCTCCTTGAAAATCAGTCGTTGGTCGTTGGTCCTTGGCCTTTGGCCCCTGGCTCCTCTACCGTGGTTCATGGCGTCGGTTCATGCCGTAGGGCCAACGACCGACGGCCAATGGCCAAGGACAGTTTTACGCCGTGACCGCTGCCGTTTCGCCGCCGGCTTCTGCAACCGGCGCGGGCGGCGGGGTCTTGCGTTTGGCGTCGCGGATAGCCTTGATCTTGTCCAGGCGCTTTTGTTCTTCGTCGATGCGCACCGTGATGAACTTGATCACAGGTTCAGTAACGCGCAGGCGGCGCTCCAGTTCGTGGATCAGCCCGCCTCCGCCTTCCACCGTGAGCAGCACGTAGATGCCGTCGTGAAATCTGCGGACCATGTAGGCCAGGCGGCGCTTGCCCATCTTCTCCACGCTCTTTACGTTTCCGCCGGACGAGGTGACCGCCGTCTCCAGCGTGGCAATCAGTTTGTCCTGCTCTTCCTCCACCATGTCGGGGCGGACGATAAACATCAACTCATAAGTGCGATTCATTTTCTCTCCATCTTCCCATTCGATGTGGTCGCGGGCGACTCGCCCGCGGCTTTTGAGCTTGAGTTCGAGCTCTCGCG
>DASQHA010000401.1:0-3362 GCA_035632335.1 Terriglobales bacterium | reverse complement strand
TCCGACGGTGAAGGGCGCTACTCGCTGCTGCAGGTAGAGCCTGGGATGTACACAGTGACAGCCAAGGCGCCGGGCCTGGCCGACGTGACCATCAACCGCGTCGAGCTGCTGGTGAATACGCCCGCGACTATGAACATCACGTTCGAAAAAATAGGCGCGGTTGCCGAGGTCGTTTCGGTGACGGCCGAAGCCGTGCAACTGAACACGACGGACGCCTCTCTGGGCAATGCCATCAGCGGGAAGGCCATCACGCAATTGCCCTTCGAGGGCCGGAACGTAGTAGGCCTGCTATCGCTCGAGCCAGGTGTGACGTATCTGGGCGACATTCCCGTCGGAGAGCGTCCCGATGTGACGCCACATGATCATCGCACGGGCGCTGTGAACGGCGGCAAGTCGGACCAAGCCAACGTGACGCTGGACGGCGTGGACGTGAATGACCAGCAGGATCACACACCGTTCACCAGCGTTCTGCGCGTGACGCTGGATTCGGTGGAGGAATTCCGCACGGTGACCACAAATCCCAGCGCCGACATGGGCCGGAGCTCGGGCGCGCAGGTGGCTCTGGTGACCAAGAGCGGGACCAACGACCTGCACGGCGCGCTGTACGAGTTCAACCGGAACACGAGCGCCAACGCGAACGACTTTTTCAACAATCTTTCCGGCCTGCCGCGCGACCGGCTGATTCGCAATGTGTTCGGCGTATCGTTGGGCGGCCCGGTGAAGAAGGACCGGCTGTTTTACTTCATCAACTACGAGGGGCGGCGCGATCGCAGCGAATCCACGGGGCTGCGCGTGGTGCCCACGGACAACTTCCGCAACGGCTTCTTCAAATACATTCGCACGGACGGCAGCTTGGGGGAGCTGACGCCGGACCAGGTGAAGCAGCTCGACCCGCTGCATATCGGCGCCGATCCCGCGGTTCTCCAGTTGCTCAAGTCGTACCCGGAGCCTAATGATTTTACCCAGGGCGACACGCTGAATACTGCCGGGTACCGCTTTCACGGCAAGACGCCGCTCGACTGGAATACCTACATTGCGAAGATTGATTACCAGCTCGATCAGAACGGCAAGCATCGCATCTTCTGGCGGGGCAACCTGCAGAACGACAGTTTTGCCAACGGGCTGCCGCAGTTTCCGGGAGACCCGGCCTCGAGCGTCTTCCTCGAGAACAGCAAGGGCTACGCCATCGGCTACACAGCGCTGCTTCATCCCAACCTGACGAGCAGCTTCCGGTACGGGTACACGCGGCAGGGCCAGGAATACACCGGTATCTTAAACGCTGCGTACGTGGCCTTACGGGAGATCGATACACGCTATGCCACTTCGACGGGACTCACCCGCATCACGCCGGTGCATCAGATCAGCGACGATCTGGCGTGGAACCACGGCGCTCACAATCTCACTTTCGGCGGCGTGGTGCGCCTGATCAACAATAACCGGCTGGATTACGGGCATTCGTTCAGCTTCGCCGAGACTAACGGCTCGGTGCTGATCAGCGGCGGCAGTGAGTTCCTGGCGCCGGACGCGCAGAACCTCAGCCAGTACAAGCGGCTATTCACGGATCTGCTGGGTTTGATCACGCAGTCGACCGCGCAGTACAACTACGACATTCAGGGCAACGTGCTGCCGCAGGGCGCGGGCATCAAACGCGATTTTAAGGACCAGGAGTACGAAGCCTACCTGCAGGATAGTTGGAAGGTGACGCGCGGCCTGACGGTGACCGCGGGGCTGCGGCTTTCGGTTACGCCTCCGGTTTACGAAGCCAATGGCATACAGACCAGCGCCAACATCCCTCTGGGCAAATGGCAGGACTTGCGCGGCGTGCTGGCGGCACAAGGCAAATCGCAGGCCGAGGCCGGAAAAATTTCACTCAACCTGATCAGCGCCCCGGGCAGCAAAGGGTTGTACCCCACACAGAGGGACTGGTCGCCGCGTCTGGCGCTGGCTTATTCGCCGCAATCTAACAGCGGGCTGGCGAAATGGCTGTTTGGCGGGGCAGGAAAAACTTCCATCCGGGCGGGGGCGGGCATCTTCTACGACCTGTTTGGCCAGGGGCTGATCCGCGATTTCGATTCCTCGGAACTGGGTTTCTCCACCCAGTTGTCGCCGCCCGTGTCGCCGCTCAATCCGGAATCTTCATCGTCCACCGCGCCACGGTTCACAGGCTTCTACCAGATTCCTGCTTCGACCTTGCCCCCTGCACCCAAGGGCGGGTTCCCGCAGACATATCCGGATGTGTTCGCCATCAGCAATTCCATTGACCAGAGCTTGCGGTCTCCTTACACCATCAACATGAACTTCAGCATCGGGCGCGAGTTCAGCCACGGCCTGTTCGTGCAGGGCTCCTACGTCGGTCGCCTTTCCCGGCGGTCGCTGGTGCGCGTCGATACAGCCACGCCGACTAACCTCAGAGACCCCGCGAGCGGCATGACGTATTTCCAGGCGGCGCAGGCCATGTCGAAGCTGGCGCGCGCGAATACAGATCCCACTAAAGTACAGCCCATCCCGTTTTTTGAGAATCTGTTCCCGGGCTACGCGGGCGGCGGCCAGACGGCCACCCAGGCGATTTACCAGAATTACTTCGAGCCTTTCGTCTACAACGAACCTACCGCGCTCCAGTTGCTGGATGACGCCGGGTCGGGTTGCAGCCCTTGCAGCAGCTTGGGACCGAACGCGTTCTTCAGCAGCCAGTTCGTGGCGCTGTCCGCGTTCCGGTCGCTTGCACACGGAAGCTACCACGCCATGCAATGGACGGCGCGCAAGCGTTTCAGCGACAACCTGCAATTCGACTTCAACTACACGTGGTCGAAATCCATTGACCTCAGCTCGTACGGCGAGGCCGCAGTTCCAGCGTCGGTCAGCGCTTTTCAGGGGTTCGTTCAAAATGCCTGGTTTCCGAACCAGATGAAGGGGGTTTCGGATTACGACGCCACGCACCTGTTCAGCGCTTTTATGGTTGCCGAGCTGCCGTTCGGGAAAAACAAACGGTTCCTGAGCGGATCGGGCCGTTTTCTGGATGCGCTGGTGGGCGGCTGGCAGGTGAGCACCATCTGGCGGCAATCGTCGGGACTTCCGGCTTCGGTCGCCGATGGCGGCAACTGGCCGACCGACTGGGAATTCGCGCCCTATGCCACTCAAATCGGTCCGGTGCCGGGGCAGCAAACTACGAAGAACGCCGCGCCGGCGCAACCGAGCGGCGTCTCGGGTCCGAACATTTTCCGGAACCCGGCGGCCGCACTGGCAGCCTACGGTTACACGCTCCCTGGTGACAGCGGCCAGCGGAACGGGATCCGCGGGGATGGGTATTTCACCATCGACGTGGGTCTGGGCAAGCGCTTTACCCTGTTTAGCCTGAAGGATCA
>DASQHA010000400.1:0-8012 GCA_035632335.1 Terriglobales bacterium | reverse complement strand
CTAAGTATCTGTCCCCGCCCCGCCCCTTGGATCCCCAGCGATTCAGCCCTCCTTAACGGCCAAAGTTTGTTATCTTCCCTACATGAGCCGAGCGCCCAGTTGGTGCGGAGTGATTCTGGCAGCGGGTGAGTCCTCGCGGATGGGGTCGGACAAGGCGCTGCTGCCCTGGCCTCCGGTGGCGGACCGCGTGCCATTTTCCGGCGAGACATTTTTGTCGGCTGCGATACGTTCGCTCGGTTCCGCGACTGACCAGGTGGTGGTCGTGGTCGGAGCAAACGAAGCTCAACTGGCCCCTGTGGTATATGCGGCGGGTGGTTCGCTGGTGCGCAACCCGGCGCCGGAGGCTGGTCAGTTCAGTTCCCTGCGGGTAGGCTTGCAGGAAGTGCTGAACCTGGGCCGCGATGCCGCCATGATTACACTGGTGGATCGCCCGCCGGTAGGCGCGGCGGTGCTGGCCGGTTTACGGGCGGCATTCGAAGTGTCGGCGGCGGAGATCTGGGCGGTGGTGCCGGAATATGAAGGACGGCATGGGCATCCATTTCTGGCCGGGCGCGAAATGATCGAAGCCTTCCTGAAGGCCCCGGCAACGGCCACGGCAAGAGAAGTGGAACATCAGCATCAGGCACATCTGCGATACGTTCCGGTGGACGATCCACATGTCTCATTCAATGTGAATACTCCCGAGGACTACGCGGCGCTGTTAAATCCCCAGGCGAGATAATTCCTTCCATCCGAATGAACCCAGAGAACAGAACATTGAATTCTTCCTCCAGGACGGCGGACTTCATCCAGACGGTATTGCGGTTGCAGCCCCGGCTCGCCGTGTTTGACTGTGACGGAACGCTGTGGGCGGGCGACGCCGGATTCGGATTCTTTGACTGGGAACTGAGCCGCGGCCTGGTCGCCGAGGACGTTGTCCGCTGGGCCCGAGCGCGCTACGTTGAGTACCTCGACGGCAAGGTCAGCGAGGATGACATGTGCGCCGAAATGGTGACCATCAATCGTGGATTGGCCGTGGCCGATGTGATACAGGCGGCCGGTGAATTCTTCGAAGAGAAGATGGTGGGAGGCTTTTTCCGCGAGATGCAGAACCTGGCGCTTCAATTACGAGACAGCGGCTGCGAGGTCTGGGCAGTTTCGTCCACCAGCGAATGGGTCATTCAGGCGGGAATGAAGCATTTCGGGATTCCCGACAGCCGGATACTCGCGGCGGCGGTTGTGGTCGAAGAGGGTAAGGTGACCGACAAAGTGATCCGCGTGCCCAGCGGAAAAGGCAAGCCGCTGGCCATCCGCGAAATCATCGCGCGCACCCCGGATGCCGTCTTCGGAAACTCCGTCTGGGATGCCGATATGCTGGAAATTGCCCGTCATCCGTTTGTGATTAATCCCACGCCTGAGTTGCTGACCATCGCAGGGGAGCGAAAATGGCCGGTTTATCATCCTGAACCAGTTGTCGGTTTTTAGGTCCGGTTCACAATTGCTGGAGGAGAGCTGCCAGCGTGTCCATGGCCAGATGGCTGGCGTGGGTTGAGGCCTGAGGCAGGCCGCCCAGGGCCCGCAGCAGTTCTTCGCGGCGCAACTGGCGGGCTTCCAGCACGGTTCTTCCCTGCACCAGTTCGGTCAGCAGCGAGGCGCAAGCCATGGCTGGAACGCAGCCCTGAGCGAGAAATCGGATTTCCGCGATGCGGCCATCGGCGACTCGCAGGGTCAGTTTCAGAACATCGCCGCAAGCCGGGTTTTCGATTTGTGCCGAGGCGTCGGGATTCGCCACTTCGCCCGGGTGGCGCGGATTCTGGAAGTGGTCGAGAACCTGGGGCGAGTACATTAAATGCTGTCCTCGAAGTCCACTTCGATCGGATCAATCAGCGGAATCAACCAGCTCAACAGCTTCTGATGGACGGGATGAGAATTGTAGCTATCCAGGGCAGACTGGTCGGCGAACTTCATCACTCCTCCCAGTTCGTAGCCCTGTCCGCGGGGCGAAGCATTTACTCCGACTGAAGTCTCCAACAGGCCGGGGATCTGTCCCTGGAGTTTTCGTATTTCGGTGATGACGCGTTGTTTCTGATCTTCCGTGACGCCCGGCTTCCAGCGAAAAGCGAACATGTGGATATACATGACAGCTCGAAACCTCCCGCGAGATTGTAGCGGGTGAGAAACCATCGTGTAAAAACCCGCCCGGCCGGACGCCCGCTTGAATGTACGATGGAAACCGTGCCGGCCGACTACATGCCCCAGCGCATCGTGTGCCTCCAGCCCAGCGCCACCGTCATCCTGGCGGCGATCGGCAGGCTGGACCGGGTGGTTGCCTGCACCCGGTATTGCGCCGATGTCTGCCCCGAAGTCAAAAGCGGAGGACGCAGCATCGTCGCCGATTCGTGGACGGCGCAGAGCCGGCAAATCCTGGCCGCCCGCCCTGACCTTGTGATCGCCGCGGTTCCCTACCAGGAGAAGGCAGTGGTGGAAATCCTGAAAGCGGGCATTCGCTTTCTCGGCCTGGCGCCGAAGACCCTGGCGGATATCTACACCGATATTGCCACCATCGCCGGGGCGGTGGACGCTGGTGAAGCTGGGCGGGCGGCGATTGCAGACATGAAGCGCGAGATAGCAAAGGTCAAGGAACAGGCGAGTGGCAAGAGGCGTCCCCGCGTATTCTGTGAAGAATGGGGCAGACCGCTGATTGCCTCGCAGCCCTGGGTGGCAGAAATGGTGGAAGCGGCGGGCGGCGAGTTCCTGGGTGACCCGGGGACAAAAACGTCCGCGGAAGCGGTCCTTGCGCTGGATCCCGAGGTGATTGTGGCTGCCTGGTGCGGAGCCGGCGATCGTGTCCCTCTGGAGAAGGTTGTTCGCGAGCGGAAATGGCAAGCGATGTCCGCGGTCCGCTCGGGCCGGGTTTACTGCGTACGAGATGACCTCTTGAACACGCCTGCGCCAACGCTCATGCGCGGGTTATGGGCATTGGCGGCGGCGATTCATCCCGGTTCTTTTCCACAACCCGAAGGGCTAAGATGTATTACCGATTCCCGAGTTCGAACTCGCGGGTCTCGGTCGGACTGACCTGCAGCCACTCTATGACTTCCGGTTCGACATTCTCTGATGTCAAAAACGAAATCGACCGTATCAATCAGGCCGCCGGCTCGGTGGAAGATTTCATGTGGGAAACCGTGAAGCTGCTGCACGATCGCATGCTGAAATATAACTGGGTCGGTTTCTACATGCTGGAAGACAAGTCGCCCGGTTCGCAGCCCCGCATGCTGGCGCTGGGACCATTTCAGGGAGCGATGACGCCGCACACCCGCATTCCACTCAACCAGGGTATTTGCGGGGCCGCGGCCACCACCGGAAGGACGATCGTGGTGGACGACGTCACCCTCGACAACCGCTACCTGGCCTGCTCCACCGAAACTAAATCTGAAATCGTGGTGCCCGTGTTTGTCCGCAACAAAGTGGTGGGCGAACTGGACGTGGACAGCCACTTCCCTGCCGCCTTCGGAGACCAAGACCGCGAGCTCGTCGAGTATTGCGCTTCCCTGGTGGGCAAACAGCTGGAAAAGCTCCCCGGATGAAGAGTGAAAAAGACCAGGCCCGCGTGCCTCTCGATCGAGGATCTCCCTCCCCGCGCCGTTCTCAGCGTCCGGCTTCGCCGTCCGTGAAGCACGTGGTGGCGGGGCTGATCTTCAAGCCTGACCAGATCCTGGTGTGCCAGCGTACCCGGCACCAGACCATGCCGCTCAAGTGGGAGTTCCCGGGAGGTAAAATCGAAGAGGGCGAGCAACCGCGCGATGCGCTGCGCAGGGAATTGAACGAGGAACTCGGCATTGACGCCACCATCGGCGAAGAAGTGGCGCGTATCCGGCATGAGTATAAGAGCGGCTCGGCAGTGGAGTTGCGCTTCTATGCCGTCCGCGAGTACCAGGGCAATCTGGAGAACAGAATTTTCAAGGACATGCGCTGGGTGAAACCCTCCGAGTTGCCGTCGTTCGATTTCCTGGAAGCCGACCTGCAACTGGTGAGAGAGCTGGCCGAAGGCCGGATCTCTTCGAACGCGAAGGCCTAACCGGAGCCGCCTCGAAGCGTCCAGAACCAGGCCAGGGTCAACGCCACCATGACCACCGTTGTCGTCCAGGCCACGACATTGTAGAGCCGTGAACTCACGTACTCTCCCATCAGTTCCTTCTTGTTTACCAACAGAAGCATGAAAACGAGAACAAAAGGGAGCACCACGCCGTTTACCACCTGGGAGAGAATGGAAATCTTAACCAACGGAATATTGGGCAAAAGAATGACACCCGCGCCGGCCACGATCAGGATGGTATAGAGCCAGTAGAACACCGGAGCTTCTCCGAAACGTTTCCCTACTCCTGACTCGAATCCCAGGCCTTCGCATACCGCATAGGCAGTCGAAAGCGGCAAAATCGAAGCGGCAAACAGCGAGGCGTTGAACAATCCTATGGCGAAAAGGATGTAGGCATAGTCCCCCGCCAGGGGATGCAGGGCCTGCGCCGCGTCTTTAGCGTCGCTGATCTTGTGGTAGCCGTGCACATAAAGCGTGGAGGCGCAGGCCACGATGATGAACCAGGCCACAATGTCGGTGAAGATGCAGCCCGCCACCACGTCGAGGCGGGAGGCTTTGTATTGGCGACGAGTCACGCCCTTCTCGACGATGGACGCCTGCAGGTAGAACTGCATCCAGGGCGCGATGGTGGTGCCCACCACGCCGATCACCATATAGAGGTAATCCTGGCGCAGAAACATTTCCTTGTGTGGCGGAACAATCGTGGCTTCGAGCGCCTGCAGCCATGCCGGCTTGGCCAGAAATCCCGCGACGATGTAAGTGAGATAGAAAAAAGAAGCGGCCAGAAACACTTTCTCCACTGTCTTGTATTGGCCCTTGACCACGATCAGCCAGACGATCACGGCGCAAATGGGGACGGTGTAGTACTTGTTGAGGCCGAACAGCTCCAGGCTGCCGGCGATGCCGGCAAATTCCGTTACCACGTTGCCGAAGTTGACGATGACCAGGCCGATCATCATGAGAAAGGTGATGCGGAATCCGAACTCCTCGCGAATCAGGTCGCTCAGGCCCTTGCCGGTGACCGCGCCCATGCGGGCCGCGATCTCCTGCACCACGATCAGCGCCACGGTGATCGGGATCATGGTCCAGAGGAGCATGTGCCCGAACTGGGCCCCGGCCGCGGAATAGGTCCAGATGCCGCCGGCATCGTTGTCCACGTTCGCGGTGATAAAACCCGGACCGACGACGGCGAAGAAGATCAGCAGCCGGATTTTCCAGCGTTTCAGGAAGGTCATGCGAGCGCTCTAGCGACCGATCAGCATAAATGGATAGGGGAAATCTGGATAGCTGAAATCGGAGATACCGTCGTTGGTCGTTGGCCATTGGCCGTTGGCCAGACCTCAACATGATGGGGTGGGCCAACGACCAAGGACCAATGGCCAATGACGATTCCGTTACAGGTTGGCGCGCAGCAGGCTGATGATGTCGTCGGAGGTGATGACTCCGGTCAGTTTTTTATTGTCATCGACAACCGGCAAGGTCGAGAGGTTGTACTTGTCGAAGAGTTCCGCGACTTCCTTTTCCTTGGAGCCTTCGTGGGTAGAGATCAGCGGCTCCTGGGTAAGAGACAGCATGGGGGTATCTGGAGTGGCCAGCACGATTTTAGCCAGAGGCACAGCGCCGGCCAGCGTGCCGTGCGAGTCCACCAGGTAGATGGTACTCACGGTTTCAACCCCGCCCTCGAAGTGACGCAACGCCTCTATGCCGTCGCGCACCCGGGCGCTCACGTCCACCGCCAGGTACTCGGTATTCATGCGGCCGGCGGCGGTGTTTTCCTTGAACTCCAGGAGTTCGACCATTTCCTTGCGTTCCTGGGGTTCCATTTCCAGAAGAATTTCCGAGGTTCGCTCTTCGGGTAGATCGGCCAGCAGATCGGCGGCCGCGTCCGGCTCCATCTCTTCCACGATCCCGGCCGCGCGTTCCGAGTCGAGCGACTCGACGATGGCCTTCTGTACCTTGGGTTCGACTTCCTCCAAAGCCCCGGCCGCTACTTCCTCATTGAGGGTCTCAAATACCGCCTCGCGTTCGTCGGGCGCCAGGTCTTCGACGATGTCGGCGATGTCCGCCGGGTGCAGCTTGGCCAGGCGGTCGTGCGAGATTTTGAGCTTTACCCGGCGCGCCGGGTCGGTTTCGATGAGGTCAACAAAATCCCAGGGGATGCTCCGCGGGGGGATTTGCCGCAATAACGCCCGCAAGGCCACCAGCGGAACCACGCCCTTTAACAATCGGCGGACGGCGCCGCGCGGCCCCACATCCACTGAACCCACTTTCAGCACCAGGCGGTTGGCCACAGATTCCTGAAGGAGGTCCAGGTCGTTCACCCGCACAACTTTTCGCCCGAACACATCAATGACCTGCTGATCGAGGAGGTCTCGTCCCAGCAGGAGCATGCCTTCTGCACCGTCGCTCTTGGCCCAGTCGGCAGTCGGAGCGTCGGTACGAATACCGCCATTCATCGAGGTCACGGACACGAACGGGAGCAGGCGGTCGCCGGTGCTCGTCCTGATGATCAGTATCGCAACCCGGGCCCGGTCTTCCTGCGGGATGAGAGCCACCTCGCGCACCCTGCCGCATCGGCTTCCGGCGGTGTCGAACACCGGCGTGCCCAGCAGCTCCGTAAGCGCAAAGGTCGGCATGCCCCGAGAATACTCAAGTGACCGCGAAGAATCCACAGGAGCTTTGGCGCATCCGGTAGCACCGCGTCACGCCGGCTGTCCGGAGGGCGTCCCGCCCTCCCCGTGATTGTGCTCAAAGACCATTCCGCCGCCAAAGACTGGCGGGCGCAGCCCGCCCATCGGGCCGGCGGGACGCCGGCGCTACCAGGCCCAAATTCGACCTCGCGTTGACATTTCCGGGGCGTAAGGGCAAACTACCGCATTCGCTGCAACCATCGGTTTCCTGGCCGTGTAGTCGGTCGGCGGGAAGGCGGGACAGCGAAGATTCCAGGATTCGCAGGCTGTACCTAAAATCTCTGCCATGACCGAACAGCGGGTCTCCTACACGTTGGATTCGACGCTGGAGACCGTCGACAGCGCCGAGCAGGCAGCCAGCCGGATTGCAACCGAGGCGGGCTTCGACGACGAAGAGGTCATGAGGATCGCCATGGCGGTGCGCGAGGCGGCGGTCAATGCCGTGCTCCATGGCAATGCTTATGATCCCGGCAAAAAGGTCAGCCTCGATTTTGAGCAGACCGGCGGGAACCTGGTCATCACCATCAAGGACCAGGGTAAGGGCCTCGATCCGGATAAGATTCCCGACCCCCTGGCGCCGGAGAACCTTTTAAAGACGTCGGGCCGGGGCATTTTTCTCATACGCTCGTTTATGGACGAAGTGGTGATCAACGCCACCCAGACGGGCACCGAAATTAAACTTGTGAAACACGTCCACGGTCCATCCGAGGGCGTTAAGGAGGCTTCCCAGTGAGCATGAAGACCAGTACGCGCCAGGTTGACGGCGTCACCATCGTGGATTGCAGCGGCCGCATCACTCTCGGCGAAGGCAGCGTGACACTGAAAGATGTGGTGCGCGAGCTGCTTTCCAAGGGGCAGAAAAAAATCCTGCTCAATCTTGGAGACGTGAACTATATCGACAGCTCGGGCATCGGCGAGCTGGTCAGCGCATTCACCACCGTGCGCAACCAGGGCGGCGAACTCAAACTGCTCAACCTGACCAAGAAGGTCCACGACCTGCTGCAGATCACCAAGCTCTACACCGTCTTCGACGTGAAAGACGACGAAGCGGGAGCGATTAAGTCGTTCAGCTAGGCTTCCCTTCTACTTAATCCCTGGCGAGGGCCGGTATCTGTCCGGCCCCAGCTGTTTCTATTTCGGGAAATTTTCAGATTTCTTTGGCCTGCCCTTCCCTTGCCCGATCTTTCTCCGCCTACAATTCTCCTATCGCGGGACCTTCGGTTTCCGGGTGGAGCAGCGCTTTAGCG
>DASQHA010000399.1:0-2991 GCA_035632335.1 Terriglobales bacterium | reverse complement strand
GCTATTGCCGCAACTCACGCTGGGCAAGAATGCCAGCATTTGATTCTGGGTGTAAATCGAGAAGTGCGGGTTCATGCCCGCGGTAAACGTAACGCCGTCGGTACTCGCGGCGATCACGCTCCTGTCGGTTCCGGCCTGATCCGTGGTGCGGCTGAGCGCGTAGGCCGTGTCAACAGCCGGAGTGCAGTCCACGCGATTGGCTCCGGTGTTGTTCGTGCAGACCTGCACGATTCCAGTCCCGGAAATAAAATTGAGTGTCGGTTGCGTGGCCACCGTGGCTCCGTTCAGAGCCACGTTCAACCCTGAGATTCCAGCCCCGTTGCAGTTGGTCCGGCCATTGGTGGTGTCATCGGAACAGCCGCCGGCGGTAAAGTTCAAGACAGCTTCGACCGGCAGGTTTGTGCCGGCGTTCTGAATGCGGGCAATCGCGCCCGGGGCGCCCGCGGGACCAGCGGGCCCCTGCGCTCCTGCCGGACCGGTGGATCCTCCAGGGCCCTGTGGTCCAGGCGGTCCCGTCTCGAGCGTCCAGGAGTTCGCAGAGGTGCACGCATACAGGTTGGTACCCGCCGGCGCGCTGGTTTGAAAAAATGCTTCTCCCACCGAGCAGGTAGCCGGCAGAGCCGTCCCGGACTTGAAAGGCTTGGTGGTGCTCGCAGCCGTAAAGTCGACACTTTTGGATTGTGTTCGCAAATCCACAAGCGTCTGCGCCATTGCCGGGCATAGCAGAACCAAAGGAAGAACCGAATACCGAAGATTCATCAATGCAAAACTCCTTCCTCGCATATCTTCAATTAAAGATACATCGGCCCGCAGCGTTGTTCGCCGCGTGAAAACGGCGGGTGTTGAGGAAGTTGGCAGGTTTCAAGAATCGGCACCGCTTCGGCGCGCCTTTCTAAATTGGATCTTACACACGACGCCTGGGACCCGCGTCCTTGAAAAGACACAAAGCGGTTGAAACGAGGAGCGATAGAATTATTCGTGGCGCGTGACCGTATGAAACCGCTGAAGACCCTGGCGCTGCTGTGCACCGCTCCGCTCCTCGCGCAACAACCGGATCCTCTGCTCAAGTGGATGGACCGGATCGCGCAACAGCAACTCGGCCGGCGGGAGCAGGCCATCGCCGGGATTCGTACTCGGACCGACGCCGAGCGCCGGCAGCAATGGGTCCGCCAAAAGTTTCTAGAGCTGATCGGAGGGCTGCCCGACTACAATGGGCCGCTCAACGCCCGGATCACCGGCCGCATCCAGAGCGCGAACTACACGATCGAGAAGGTGATTTTCGAGAGCCTGCCGGGCTTCTACGTCACGGCCAATCTCTACCGGCCCAACCAGCCGGGCCAGTATCCCGGGATTCTTTTGCAGGCGGGCCACACGCAGGAAGGGAAGCCCGAGGGTCAAAGACTGGCGGCGAATCTCGCGTTGAAGGGCTTCGTGGTGCTGGCTTTCGATCCGGCGGGGCAAGGCGAAAGGGAGCAGACTTACGACGCGCGGGTGGACCGGCCGCTGGCAGGCTGGTCGGTTCCGGAGCACATCCAGGCGGGAGCCCAGAGCATTCTCGCCGGCGAGAGTGTGGCCCGCTACTTCATTTGGGATGCTAAGCGCGCCCTCGACTACTTGGCCAGCCGCCCGGAGGTAGACGCCGAGCGTCTGGGAGCCGTGGGGTGCTCGGGAGGCGGGGCGCTGACCACCTTTATCGGCGCTCTGGACCCGCGGCTGAAGGCGGTTGCGCCGGCCTGCTTCATCAATTCGTACCGGCTGCTATTTTCCGGCCCCGACCCTGACTCGGAAATGAGCCCGCCCAACCTTTTATTTAGCGGGCTGGATATGGCCGATTACGTCGAAATGTCCGCCCCGACGCCCTGGCTGATCCTGGCGACCGAGGGCGACTATTTCACGCCGGCCGGAGCCAGGCTCGTTTTCGAGGAAGCCCGGCGCTGGTTCGGCCTTTACGGCGCTGAGGACAAGGTGCAGTTTTTTGTCGGACCGGACCCTCACGGGACGCCGCTCGAAACTCGAGAGGCGATCTATAAATGGATAATCCGCTGGCTCAAAGACGGCCGCGGCGACTTCCACGAGCAGCCGGTCGAAATCTACACCAACCAGGAACTGCTGGTCACGCACACGGGCCACGTGGATGACGAGCCAGGCAGCCGGAAGCTTTATCAGTTGATCCTGGACGAATTTCGCGCAAAGAAGCGGCAGGGCACGGAGGCCGAGCTTCTCACCGAGCTGCGCGGATTGCACATCCCTTCCAATGGTGCTGCGCCTGACGTGCGGGTGAAGGATGAGTCGGACAGCCCCGAAAGCCGTCAGAAAGTGAGCTTTGAAAGCGAGCCGGGAGTCGAGATTGGCGGAACGCTGTACATCCCTCACTCGAGCGGGCGAAAGCCGGCGGTGCTGCTGGTGGCCGATAAGATGAGCAGCTATTGGATTCCGTCGACAGCTTCGTTGGCGGAAAAGATCGCCAAGACCGGCCGAGTTGTTCTCGAGCTCGAACCGCGCGACTCACCAGGCGAAGGCGCCCGGCCATACGTCGGGAACTGGCTGACGAACGCCCGAGCCAATCAGATTGGGCTCAATTTGCCGGCGATGCGCGCCCACGACATTTTGCGCGGCGTGGACGTGCTGGCTGCCCGCAGTGATGTCGATCCGTCATCCATTCGGGCAGCGGCCCGGGGCGTGAAAGGAATCTGGCTGCTGCTGGCGGCTGCGATGGACCAGCGCATCAACGGGATCTGGCTGGATCGAACGCCCTTCAGTCTGCGGGCCGCCCTGGAACATTCCATGAACACCGGCTTATTCGACGCCGTGATCCCGGGCTTTGCGCTCCATTGGGATCTGGAGGATCTGGTCAAAGCCATGAGAAACCGGAAGGTGCTGTGGACCGATCCGACGAACTGGATGGAGCGGCCGGTTCCTTTGGGGCAACGATTTCAGTATCGCTACGTGCTCGGCGACACGACTGATCTGCATGACGAGCAGGACAACCGG
>DASQHA010000398.1:0-14562 GCA_035632335.1 Terriglobales bacterium | reverse complement strand
AAGACCCGTCCCCACACAGCCTGATTAAACCGGCGTCGCGGTCTTTCTCTCCGGATTGAAGAACGGCATCTTCACGATTTTCGCCGTCACCTGTTGCCGGATGGCCTCGATAGTGATTTCCATTTGCAGCTTGGTGCCGATTTGCGAGTGGGCTGTGTCCACGCTGGCCAGGGCAATCATCTTCTTCAGCACCGGCGACCAGGTGGTGGTTGTAGCTTTGCCGACCTGCTTTTCTCCCAGATACAAGGGAACGGCCACGCGCGATGCCTGGCTGGGGGCTGCCGGCGTGAGCCCAAACGTCTCGTAGCGCGCTTCCACTTCGGGCCAATCGATTTCCAGGCCCACGAACTGCCGGGGCACGCCCTGTTTCTGCTGCTTCGCCAGGGCGGCTTTGCCGATGAAATTTTCTTTCTCCAGGTGAACCATCTTTGCGAAGCCCAGTTCGTAAGGCGAATACTTCTGCGACTCGATCAGCGCTTTCTTGGCGCTGGTGTAATCCACTTCGATCAGCAGCAATCCGGCCTCGACCCGGGCCACGTCCAACGCCAGCATTCCAGCCGCGTGGATATCGAACTGCTTGCCTTTCTCCATCACCGCGTCCCAGACCTTGACCGCATCGTTCCAGGGAACCCAGATTTCATAGCCGAGATCGCCGGTGTATCCGGTGCGCGAAATATCGACGAAAACGTTGCCGATTTTGCCCCGCGTCATGCGGAAATACTTGAGGTTGGCGATGTCCGCTTCCGCAACCGCTTTGAGCAGCTTGCCTGAGGTCGGTCCCTGCAGCGCGAGTGCGGCCAGTTGCTCGGAAATATCTTCGACCTGGACGTCCATGTTCAAACCGTTTTGCCGGAACCAGCGCAGGCTGGGATCGGCGGCGGTCCAGCGATACTTATTGTCTTCCAGGCGCGTGATGGTGCCGTCGTCGATGACTTTGCCCTGCTCGTCGCACCAGCAGCAATAAATGACCTGCCCTACTCTCACCTTGGTGATATCGCGGGTAATGATGCGGTTCACCAGTTTGGTGGCATCCTTGCCCGTGATCAGATACTTGTAGAGCGGCGAAATGTCGATCAGCGCAGCTGCGTTGCGGATCGCGTTGTACTCGTGCTCGTGGTGCACCTCGTACACGCTGACGGCATAGTACCCCGACCACTCGCGGTAATTCAGGCTTTGGCAAAGTGGAAATGTTCTTTCGTGAAATGCGGTTCCGACCGGCAAAGGCAGCTCCTTCGATCTCCGCGTCCTCAGTGTCCTCCGTGGTTAAGCATTTTCTAACCACGGAGGACACTGAGGACGCGGAGGAAACCTGCTCGTGCTGGATTATATGCAGTCTTGATCGTTACCGGCAATTGCTGAAGCCCTTGCACCTGACTCGCAGTCATGCGACACAAATTATGGAGACAAGCATTGCGCTTCCAAGCTAAAATCAGTTCGGCGACAATTTATGCGTTCCTCTTCCAACGCGATGTTGAATTGGGCCGTCCTCAAGAGCGGTCTCTGACCTCCGGCCTCAGGTTCCGCAATCTCTGATTCGCCTGATCCATCAGCTTCCCGAACATTCCTGATAGAATTCCCGCGACTTCAGTACAGCGCCCGGCGCTAAAGGCTCAAATGGCTGCCAACAGCAACTCGAAATACGACGTAATCATCATCGGAGGAGGCCACAACGGCCTCACCACGGCTGCCTACCTGGCGCGCGCCGGTAAAAAAGTCCTGGTGCTGGAACGGCGTCACGTGCTCGGCGGCGCGGCGGTCACGGAAGAAGTCTTTCCCGGATTCAAATTCTCGGTTTGCTCGTATGTAGTTTCCCTGTTGCGCCCCGAGATCATTCGCGACCTCGATCTTCCCCGCCATGGATTGGAGATCCTGCCGCTCGACGGCACTTTCACCCCCATGCCCAGCGGCGACTACCTGTGGCGGGTCAACGATCACGGCAAGACGCATCGCGAGATCGCGCGCCACTCGAAAGTTGACGCCGAGGCTTACGACGAATTTGGCAAGGCGATGCAGGCCATGTGCCGTTTCGTAAAACCGATCCTGAGCATGGTTCCACCCGATCCGGCGACGCTCAATCCCAGAGAACTGATGAAGCTGTTGTTCATCGGCCGCCGCTTTCAGGGCATGACCAGCGAGGACAAATATAACCAGGTGCAGTTGATGACCATGAGCGCCATCGACTTCCTGGACCAGTGGTTTGAAACCGACGTGCTCAAGGCCACGATGTCGGCGTCGGGAATTATCGGAACTTTCCTCGGCGTTCGTTCGCCGGGAACCGCTTACGTTCTGCTGCATCACTACATGGGAGAAATTGACGGCGCTTTCCGCTCCTGGGGATTTGCCCGCGGCGGCACCGGCGCGATTTCGAATGCCATTGCTGACGCGGCCCGCGAGGCCGGCGCTGAGATTCGCACCAAGGCCGCCATCGCGCAGATCATCGTGAAGAATGGCAAAGCCAAGGGTGTAGTGCTCGCCGACGGCGACGAAATTTATGCCGACATCATCTCGTCGAGTGTCGATCCCCGGATGACGTTCACGAAATTTCTCGAGGCGGGCACGCTGCCCGCGGACTTCCTGGAAGATGTGAACCGCTACAAGTATCGCGGCTCTTCCGGCAAGGTCAACCTGGCGCTCGACGCGCTCCCGAATTTCAAGGCAATCCCCGGCCCGGGCGCGCATCTGCGGGGAGCAATCTCAATTTCTCCCAGCGTCGAATACATGGAACGCGCTTACGACGATGCCAAGTATGGCAACTTCTCCCGCCGTCCTTACATTGACATGGTCATCCCCACGCTGACCGACCCCTCGGTGGCACCGCCGGGCAAGCACATCATGTCGTGCTTCGTGCAGTACGCGCCCTACAAACTGCGCCCGGGCCTCAACTGGGACGACCAGAAAGAGGCTTTCGGTGACAACGTGATCAACACCATCGCCGAGTACGCGCCTAATATTAAAGACATCATTCTGCATCGCCAGGTGGTGACGCCGCTCGACCTCGAACGCGAGTTCGGCCTGAGCGAAGGCAATATTTTCCAGGGTGAACTTTCGCTCGAGCAGCTTTTCTTCCTGCGGCCGGTGCCGGGCTGGGCGCAATTCCGCACCCCCATCAAGAACCTGTACATGTGTGGATCCGCCACGCATCCCGGCGGCGGCATCATGGGCGGCCCCGGCCGGCTGGCGGCCCTCGAAATCCTGAAAGACTTCAAGGGGGCAGCCTAAGTGCCCGAAGCCAACAATCGCGACGTCGTGATTATCGGTGGCGGTCACAACGGGCTGGTCACCGCCTTCTACCTGGCGAAAGCGGGATACAAGCCGCTGGTGCTGGAGCGCCGCGCTCAACCCGGCGGCGCAGCCATCACCGAAGAATTTCATCCCGGCTTCCGATGCTCCACGCTGGCCCACTCCGCCGGACCGCTGCGCCCAGACATTGTCCGCGACATGCAGTTGGAAAAACACGGCCTGAACATGATTTCGACCGAGGTCGCGGTGACTTCGCTAGCTCCGGACGGCCGGGCGCTGGTTCTCTACAAGGACGCGGAAAAGGCGGCCCAGGAGATCGCAAAGCTATCGCAAAAGGATGCGGCCAGGTATCCGCAATTTCAGTCGTCCCTGGCCAAAATGGGCCGGGTCATCGGCAAGGCGCTGACCCTGGTTCCGCCCGACATCGACAATCCGAATAAAGCCGACCTCTGGGGCATGCTCAGTACCGGACGTGCCGTCCGCAAACTGGGCCGCCGCGATATGTACCGCTTGCTGCGTTGGGGACCCATGGCGGTCGCCGACCTGGTAGCGGAATATTTCGAGACCGAACTATTACGCGCCACGATTGCGGCACGAGGAATTTTCGGAACTTTTCTGGGCCCCTGGTCCGCCGGCAGCAGCCTGGTCCTCCTGATTCGCGCCGCCGGAGACGAACAGGCAGCCGGCACCTCATGGTTTGCCACCGGCGGCATGGGAGCCGTCACCCAGGCAATGGCCGCGGCCGCGCAGCAAGCCGGAGCGGAAATACGAAGCGGCGCGGAAGTCATCGAAGTTCGCGTCAAGGACGGCAGCGCCAGCGGCGTCGTGCTCTCGAATGGCGAAGAAATTACAGCTCGGGCCGTAATCTCAAATGCCGACCCAAAACGCACCCTGCTGAAACTGGTGGATCCGGCGCATCTGTCGCCGGATTTCGTGATGAAGCTGCAGCACTATCGCATGCCCGGCACCGTCGCCAAGGTTAACCTGGCGCTTTCCGGGCTTCCCAAATTCACCTCCCTCGCCGGTGAGAACCATGATCGCGCGCTCAGCAGCCGCCTGCACATTGGCCCCGAGATCGACTATCTCGAGCGCGCCTTCGACGAATCCAAGTACGGCAATTTCTCCAAGCAGCCTTATCTCGAAGTCGCCATTCCGTCGCTTACCGACCCCTCGCTCGCGCCTGAGGGCAAGCACGTGATGTCGATCTACATGCAGTACGCGCCCTTCAAGCTCAAAGGCAGCGACTGGGAAAAACAGCGGGTGCCGTTAGGCGATACCGTGGTCAAGACGCTGGCGCAATACGCTCCCAACCTGCCCGAGCTGATTCTGACGCACCAGATCATCACGCCGCAGGACCTGGAAGAAACCTACGGACTGACCGGCGGACATATCTTCCACGGCGAACTCTCTCTGGACCAGTTCTTCACCATGCGTCCGCTGCTGGACTGGGCGCGTTATCGCACTCCTATCCAGAACCTGTACCTGTGCGGGTCCGGCACCCATCCCGGCGCAGGTTTGACCGGCGGCTCAGGCGCCAACGCAGCCCGGGAAATCCTCAAAGACCTGAAAAAATAGACGAAAGGATCGATTTCAGATTCTCGATTGAGGATTTCAGATTGAACTCCACTAGTGCCACTTCGGGGCAAATCTGAAATCTGAGATCAACAATCTGAAATCCGCGGTCTTCCCGCCATTGTGACTTTAGTGCCATCCCCTGGGGAAAACGATTGTGCGGGAAGCCTGCATTAGGTTTTACTAATCCAAACCTGTGTTCAAAGCGTTCCGCAGGCTCAGATCAGCGGGAGTGAAAGTGTGGTAGAGGATCCGAAATGGGAGTTGGCCATCCTGGCCACGGTGCAGGGCTTCTATGAGAGGCTCCTGCAGGATTCCATTGGCGGCGAAGTCCCGGTTCCGGCTGGCCTGGAGGCTATCTCCCTGCAGGAGGGCGACGGCGAGGTGCATGCCACGCTCGACCGCATGCGCCGCTGGTTGCGCCTTCTCGACCACGCCATTACGCCGGCCATGCTGCGGCGCGCGTTCACCAGTGAGACCGATCCTGAAATTGCCGAAGCGGTCCTCCGTTATTTCACCCGCAAGAAAGATACCAGCGACGTAAACCGCGATAAGACCGACCTGGTGGCTACATTTCTTTATCGCCACCCCCGCGTGCCGGGCCAGTGGGAGCGCCGCGGCTTCGGGCTCGACGGCTCGCTTCCGCTTTCGCCCTTCGAGATCGCCCTGATCGAAATTCTGGCCGACACCGACGTGCCCTCGCTTTCCGAGGAACACGTGCAACTGCTGCGGCGTTTCGATCCACTGCAGGAGGAAGCGCAGAACTGCCGCGACTTGAATTCCCTGCTCGACTCGGAAATCATCACCAAGGTCCGCGAACTCAAACAGGCGCTGGATGCGTCTTTCTATCATCCCGGGGTGCTGGCCACCATCGCGCCCTACAATGCGGCTTTTGGCAAGAAGTTCGATGAGTTCTTTCATGCCGCGGCCGCCGAAATAAGGGAGTTCGCCTCGGCCCTGCAGGAGCAGGGAGGCACGATTCTGGGCAACGTGGAAGGCGTGGACGTCACCGTCGAACACGTGGCCGCGCTGGAAGAAGGCGAATTGCTGAAGATCGACTACGGCACCGCCCTGGACAAATTTCGCCGGGTCTCCAAGCTGAAACAGGCCCTGGAGCGGCGTCCGCCGATTCGCCGGATGTCATACTTTGCCTCGGTTCCAACTCCCGCAACCGCGAAGAAAGCGCGGCCGGTCGCTCAAATGCCTCCCGCGCGTCCGCAGCGGCCCGCGCTCGACGTGCCGGCCATGCGTTCGGCGGTCACGCCGCAGCAGATTTCCACGGAAGAGACCAAGATCCGGCAGGTTGAAGAATCCATCCGGATATTCGTGCGCGTGGCCGACCCAAAATTCCGCCAGGTGGTGCCCATGCGGTTCTTCAATCTCACGCTGACCCCGGCGGAAGCAGAGGCATGCAGCGCGGATTATCTCGAGGAAAAGAGCCCGCGCGGCAGCGTGGCTCGCGTGCTCCTGCGCATCGTGGCCGTGGTCGCCCGCATGACCACGGAACTGGAAGAACTCAAGCGGGCGGAGAATTCGCCGTCGCTGTGGAAGCTGCACTCGGATTCCCTAGTGACCTTGCTGGAAGTGGCGGCAACCCTGTCGGAAAAGGCCTCCCGGGTGAGCGCGGAAGCCGGTGACCCGGGCCAGAGCGCGGCCGGAGAAAACATCAAGACTTCGCTGCAAAGGCTCAACCACCGCTGCACTCTGATTGCTGACACCCTGGCCCCAGCCGGAAGGCAAGCTCAGAGGGTTTGAGCTTCCGCGACCTCGAATAGCAACCTCGAATTCTTCCCGGCATCCCAGCTGCTTCGGTGTTGATGCCCGGACGGATGAAATCCAAGCCTGAAGAAGCCTTGGCTGTCCCAGAATCAGTAAATGCCTCCGACCGGTTCCGACTTGCCATCCGCGCGCTGACTCAGGCACCTTATAGGCTCGCCATTTCGAGGGGCGGCCGCAATGAGCACTGCCGACGACAAGTTTTTTCGCGCCAAAATCATCCAGCGCAGAGACTTCGCGTCCGATTTGTGGATGATCCGCGTCCAACCCAATGGCGAATTCAAATTCGCTCCCGGCCAGTACGCCACGCTGGGATTGCAGCGCCCGGAGAAACGGTCAGAGCGTCCTTATTCCATAGTCTCATCCCCGTATGAGAGCGAGATCGAGTTCTTTTTCGAACTGGTCCCCCATGGCGAACTGACCCCCGACCTTTACAACCTGCAAGTCGGCGACGAGATGCTGATGCGTAAAGTTCCCAAGGGACGCTTCACGCTCGACACCAGGAGTGGACGCACCAATCATCTGCTGATTTCGACCGTCACCGGCATCGCGCCCTTCGTCAGCTATGTTCGCACTCTGCACAAAGACTGGAAGGAGGGCAAGTTTTCCGGCGAACAGAAATTATTTCTGCTTAACGGCGCCAGCCGCTCCTGGGAATTCGGCTATCTCGACGAACTGCGGAAATTTGCCGCCGAAGTGCCATGGCTGAAATACATTCCTACCGTCAGTCGTCCTTGGGACGATCAGAAGTGGACGGGAGAAATCGGACGGGTGGATGACCTGATCCGCAAATACGCCGATATGTGGGGCCTGAACGGCACGAACTCGGTTGGCTACCTGTGCGGGCATCCCCAGATGATCGAGCATGGCAAAGGCATGCTGCAGCGCATCGGCTTCACCAGGGAAGTTCTGAAAGAGGAAATTTACTGGATTCCGGGGAAGGAAGGTACGGCAATCTAGGTCAGCGATCCGCGAACCGCCGACTTCCGCTAAGTCTCCGCCGGGGCGAAGAAAACCAGCACCACCAGTTCTTCGGCAATATCGTAGAAGCAATGCGGCACTTCCGCCGCCACGAAAACCACGCTTCCCTGGCTGACCTCCCGGTCCTCGGCGCCTACTCGCATGCGGGCCCGGCCGCGGACCACATAGTACATCTCGTCTTCCTTATGGGGCTTCTGGAGATCGTCAGCGCCGGCTGCCAAGGTATAAACTCCGGCGCTCATTGCCGCGACGCGCAGAAACTCCAGGTATGACTTCCCCGCCAGCGCCCGCCGCTGCTCCAACTCGTCAATCTGAAAAAACTTCTCTCTTTCGCTCATCCTCTATCCCAATGTCATCCAGCGCAGTGTTTCGGTTTGTTCACGCTCTATCCCAGTCTCATCCTGAGCGCAGCATGCCCGTTCGCTCGCGAACGGACATGCGGAGTCGAAGGACCCCTACCCTCTGCACATTCTTCCATTCTCCGTCTCTCACCGGGTCTGCGAAGCTCTGCTCAGGACCACAGCCGCCGAAAGCATATACAGCCTGAAACCAGATTGCCACTCGCCAGCCTATCCCCGCCGTGCAGTTCCTAACATCAACCATTCTCTGTCATAATCTTTCTCCCATGGACCTCAAACACCGCAGTCGCGGCATCACCGACGGGCGTGACCGCGCGCCAGCCCGCTCCTATTTCAAATCTATCGGCTTCACCGACGCGGACCTCGCTCGCCCGCTCATCGGAGTGGCCAATACCTGGATCGAAACCATGCCCTGCAACTTTCACCTGCGCCGGCTCTCGGCCAGGATGAAGGAAGGCATCCGCGCAGCCGGGGGCACTCCCATGGAATTCAATACCATCGCCATCAGCGACGGCGAAACCATGGGCACCGAGGGCATGCGGGCCTCGCTGGTGAGCCGCGAGGTGATTGCCGATTCGATTGAACTGGTCTGCCGCGGGCAGTTGTTTGACGCGGTGGTTTGCGTGGTCGGCTGCGACAAGACCATCCCGGCCGGCGCGATGGCACTCGCGCGGCTGAATATTCCCGGGCTGGTGCTCTACGGCGGCACGATCGCGCCGGGAAACTACAAAGGCAAAGACGTTACCATCCAGGATGTATTCGAAGCCGTGGGGGCGAATGCCGCCGGAAAAATGAGCGACGCGGATTTGCTTGAGCTGGAAAATGTCGCCTGCCCCGGCGCCGGAGCCTGTGGTGGCCAGTACACCGCCAACACCATGTCCACGGTGATGGAGATGATCGGCCTCTCTCCCATGGGCTTTAACAGCGTTCCGGCCATGGATCCGAAGAAAGACCAGGTTGCGTATGACTGCGGCGCGGTGGTGATGAACCTGTTGCGCCAGGGGGTCACTCCCAGAGACATCCTCACGCGCCCCGCATTCGAGAACGCGATCGCGGGAGTCGCCGCCACCGGAGGCTCGACCAACGCCGTCCTGCACTTGCTCGCCATCGCGCGCGAGGCCGGTGTCCCCCTGCACATCGACGATTTCCAGAAAGTCAGTGAACGAACGCCGTTGCTGGCCGACCTGAAGCCGTCGGGGCGTTTTGTCGCTTCCGATATGCACCGCGCCGGAGGAATTCGCCTGCTGGCGCACCGTCTGTTGCAAGGCAAACATCTTCACGAGAACGCGATGACGGTGAGCGGCAAGACGCTGGGCGCTGAAGCAGGAGGCGCCGTCGAGACGCCGGACCAGGAAGTGATTGCGCCGCTGGACAAGCCGCTGAAGAAAACCGGTGGCCTGGTGATTCTGCACGGCAACCTCGCCCCCGAGGGATGCGTGGCCAAGATCAGCGGCCACGAACGCCTGAGCCATCGCGGACCGGCGCGCGTTTTCGAATCCGAAGAGGACGCCATGACAGCGGTCACGGAAAAGCGTATCAAAGCCGGCGATGTAGTCGTGATCCGCTACGAAGGGCCGAAAGGCGGACCGGGGATGCGCGAGATGCTGAGCGTCACCGCGGCGATCGTCGGCGAGGGCCTGGGCGGGTCAGTGGCTCTCCTGACCGACGGACGCTTCAGCGGCGCCACCCGCGGCCTGATGGCCGGACACGTTTCTCCCGAAGCCGCGCTGGGCGGCCCCATCGCGGCCGTGCACGAAGGCGACACCATTCACTTTGACGTCAACCAGCGAGTGCTGGAAGTCGAAGTCAGCGACGCCGCCTTGCGCCAGCGCATGGCGCAGTGGAAGCCGCCGCAGCCCCGATATCCTACCGGCGTCTTTGCCAAGTACGCGGCGCTGGTGTCGACGGCATCGGAAGGCGCGATCACCCGACCCAAGTAGCGGCCTCTGACCCGACTGTGTGGCCGCGCCTATGTGGCCTCCCCTGTGTGGCCGCGGGCGACTCGCCCGCGACGGCCCGAACACAGAGTCAAAAGGCGCGGGCGAGGCCGCCCGCTACCACACCCCAATCAATTTATTTCAACTCGTCGTTCAAAAGGTTGGCCAGCCTCACGCCGGCCAGGGCCACGCGCTCCTTGGCCAGTTTCCGGGCGGCGGCGCGATAGGCCGCTGTCGTGGTGAATGGCCCGTCTCCCGCTCCGATGGGCGTCACGTAAACGGAAGTCTTCGCGTCCTCGAAGCTTTCCTTAATCCAGTCGGCGGCAACCAGATCGCTTCCGGCGGTCGCATCCGCCGCTGGTAATTTCTTGGCGTAAGTGACTGCCACGTTCGGATCCGAGCCTGCGCCGGGAAGATCGTCCCAAAACCCGTGCAGCTCGTTGCGGCAGGGTGACGCGCACAGCTTTACTTTGTTTCCGCCGCTGTCTCCATCCGGCTCAGTCGCGCTGACCCGGGTCGAGCAGTGCAGTGGCTGATGCACGTCGCCCACCAGGTGAAGCAGCCAGACCAGGTCGTAAGATTTCACGTCGCCCGCCGGAGTCGTCCCCAGCACCGCCCGAAAAGTTGCGATTTGCGTCTCCGCGTTGGGTGAAGGGATCGCTGGCAGCGCGGTACCGTCCTCAGAAAAAGGGGTGTCCACGAAGTGCCAATACTTGTGGTGCAGATGGTCCGAGTACCCGACGTTCAGCGATGACGAAGCCCCGTCGGGACGGTTGCCATGCGGATCCGGACCATCGTCCGTATAGCCCGTCTCACTCTTGATCTGGTCGGGCCAGGTGGAGGCGATCATGAAGATCATCATGTACTTGAACTTCGGCGCAGTGCCGGCGGGAACCATTCCCACCCATTTGGTGTAATCCGGATTTTGCTTGAGCAGCGCCCTGACCCGGCTCTTGCTGACGGCCGTCAACCGGTTATACGCGAGATAGGCCACCGCCATGTGTCCGACCGGTCCCCAGCCAAACAATTGGGTATTGAATGCCAGAAGATAGACCAGACTTAACGCGAGAGCGCGGTGAATCCTCTTCATAAATCACCTCAGCGCCACGGGAGGCTTCGCGCTGCCGCGGAGAAATGCCAGGCGCTCCGCTCATGGCGCACAAGAGTACCGTGGGAATTTTTGAGGGAAGAAGGGGATAGTGCCACACGTCTTGTCGCTGGGCAAGCGAATTTTGGCAGCGGCTCCCCAAACAGCCGCGAAGCGGCGCAAGATTGGAGCCCACGTCGCAAGCCGTGGGTCGAAGTCGACCACGAGCGAGCCCCGAAGGGGCGAAAGAAGTGTCGACACCGTTCAGGCCGTGGTCGCCGGTGCGGTATCGACTGGCGCGGTGTTCGCGCCAGATCCTTCGGCCTGAAGTCCCACAGAATGCCGCCGTCGTAAAGGGATGGCTTTTAATCGGGACACTACCCGAATTCGACGAAGCGTGAGTTCGGACGCGCCTTGGTATAAAATGCGCGTCGTCCAAAGACTCGATCGAAAACTCTGCGAACCAGTCGCTCCGGCTGCAATCCACCGAAAGGCGCGCTCATGAAAGTCACCGCTTGTACTCGCCTGACCGTGGCCATATTTCTGATGTCGTTGGCCGCCCTGGCCCAGGCCCCGTCCCTTCCCCAACCGCCCGCGACCGCCAAACATCCCGTCACTGACGAGTATCAGGGCGTCAAGGTCAGCGACGACTACCGCTGGCTGGAGAACTGGGACGATCCGGAGGTCAAGCAGTGGAGCGCCGCCCAGAACGCGCGCAGCCGCGAGTATCTCGACCACCTGCCGGCGCGGCCAGCCATCGTGCAGATGCTCAAGCAGGCACTCAGCGCCAGCTCAGCCGCTTACTACGATCTGCAATTTCGCGGCGGTACTTTGTTTGCCATGAAATACCAGCCGCCCCAGCAGCAGCCCATGCTGGTGGCCCTGCCTTCGGCCGACGACCCGGCGGGGGCGAAGGTGGTATTCGATCCCAACGCGTCCAACGCCAAAGGCTCCGTCGCTGTGGATTTTTACGTGCCATCGCAGGACGGCAAGTACGTCGCCGCCGCGCTCTCCGAGAATGGATCGGAAGACAGCTCAGCTCACGTCTTTGAAGTGGCCACCGGCAAGGAGCTCTCCGATGTCGTGCCCCGGGTCAACTTCGCCACCGCCGGCGGCAGCCTGGAATGGAAGGCCGACAGCTCGGGTTTCTATTACACGCGTTATCCGCAGGGCAGCGAACGCCCGCCCGAGGACGCCAATTTCTACCAGCAGGTTTACTTTCACCGGCTCGGCGCCGATCCCAGGCAGGACACCTATGTCATCGGCAAGGATTTTCCCCGCATCGCCGAGATCAAGCTGCGCGCCAGTGACGATGGCCAGTGGCTGATCGCCGCAGTGGCCAACGGCGACGGCGGCGAGTTCGCGCACTATGTGATGGACCCGTCCGGACACTGGACCCAGGTCACGCATTTTTCGGACGGAATCGTGTCGGTCCAGCCGGGGCCGGACGCGGCCCTTTATATGCTCTCCCGCAACAACGCGCCCCGCGGTCAGATCCTGCGCCTTCCGCTCGCCCATCTCGATCTTGCCGACGCAAAAGTTATCGTGCCGCAAAGCTCAGGCTCGGCGGCGGACGAGAGCGGCCGGGCTTCAATCGAAGATATCGCGCCTGCTTCCGGACACATTTATGTCCTTGATATCGTGGGTGGACCTTCCCGCATCCGGGTATTTGATCTGCAGGGTCATCCTCTGCCCGCACCGCCTCTGCCGCCGGTCTCGGCGGTGTACCAGATGGAGCCCACCCGCGGTGGCGACGTAATTTTCGGCGTCTCCACCTATCTCGAGCCCTCGGCCTGGTATCGCTACGATGCTGCCACCGGCAAGTCGATCCGCACTGCCCTGTTTCGGACCTCGCCGATCCATTTCGACGACACCGAAGTCGTCCGCGAATTTGCCATTTCAAAGGACGGCACGCGCGTCCCGGTGAATATTATTCGCCGTCGCGGCACCAGGCTCGACGGTTCCAATCCCACACTGCTCGAAGGCTACGGCGGCTATGGCGTCAGCATGAAGCCGTTCTTCCTCGGCGCATTCACCCGCGCCTGGCTCGACCAGGGCGGCGTTTATGTGATCGCGAATCTTCGCGGAGGCGCGGAATATGGCGAAGAATGGCACCAGGCGGGCCGGCTGACCCGTAAACAAAACGTCTTTGACGATTTCATCGCCTGCGCCCAGCACCTCATCGAACGCAAATACACTTCGCCACCACACCTGGCGATCCTCGGCGGCAGCAACGGCGGCCTGCTCATGGGCGCGGCGTTCACCCAGCGCCCCGACCTCTTCCGCGCGGTCGTCTCTTATGTCGGCATTTACGACATGCTGCGCGTCGAACTCGATCCCAATGGGGCCTTCAACGTCACCGAGTTTGGGACGGTGAAGGATCCTGATCAGTTCAAAGCGCTGTACGCTTATTCCCCCTACCACCATGTAAAAGATGGCATGGCATATCCCGCCATTCTTTTTCTCACCGGCGAAAACGATCATCGCGTGAATCCCATGCAGTCGCGCAAGATGACCGCGAGATTGCAGGCTGCGACCAGCTCGGGCCATCCCACCCTGCTCCGCACCAGCTCCAACGCAGGACACGGCATCGGAACCGCCGTCGATGAACAGATCGAGGAAGAAGCGGATGTCCTCAGCTTTCTATTCGATCAGCTGGGGATCAAGGACGCCGCGCCAGCCAAATAGGGAATCCGCGGTTCAAATTGCCGCCGTTGGCTATGCAAATCTTTGCACAACACCCCCGACGGCAGGATTCCCTTACGCCATAAACCTCGTATTATCAGTAACCTAGTAAAACTAACTTTTGGCATTTGAACTGCGATTAGTAGAGCAGGCATACGAGCCCGACGGTGTTTAAGGCCCGCCGGCTCAAGCTCAGAAGTGGATTTCAACCACCCTGGGCCCCAAAAGTGTCTGGAGAACAGCTTTTCGGGGGAGAGGTTGTTCAGCGTGCGCCCCAGGACCTAACCGGGTCCGGGGCGTTTCGTTTTTTCCGGGCAAAAAGGGAGTCCCGCGGTCAGGATCGCCGAGCGGGTGCTGGACCAGGCGGCAGAATCTCGGGTTCGCCGGAGTGAATTCGCTGGCGGGTCACGAAGAAAACCGCGGCTGTCCAGGTAGGAAATAGATCGAAGCCAGGAACAAGCTCTGCCGCAATCGTTGGAAGAAATGCCCAATGCCATCCCAATAGCTCGATAAGGACCACGGCTGCCACGGCGTCGAGCCCAACATCCACCGGCGACAGGCCTCCGGCAACAAAGAGAGGCAGGGCAACTATCTGGATCGCGTCCACGATAATTGCAACCAACCAGGCCAGCCGGTGCTCCGGATCCTTGACCGTTTTCAGAAAGTCAAAAACCTTCATAAAACCCTAAGCTTAGGATACACCGGCGCGACCGCCGGCAGAAAATAAACACCGGCTGCGTGCGGACAGCCGCCCTCGGCTGTCCGGGCGAGCAAGGCTCGCCTGGAGGGTAGCGTCCCTGGTTAGCTCCGAACTTATCCCTACAAAATCAAAACCGCGGAGCTACCGCTCCGCCGGACAGCCGGGGGCGGCTGTCCCCACGCGACTGTTGCCGCTGCCGCGTTTAGTTGTCCGACTTCGCAGCCG
>DASQHA010000397.1:0-6664 GCA_035632335.1 Terriglobales bacterium | reverse complement strand
GGTTGTAGTGCAAGGCGATGTGCTTCACCACCGCGGCAAACTTGTCGAAGTCCGGGAGTTCGGTGTAGTCCGCGCCAAAACTGCGGCCAACACGGTAGTACACCTCAGCGCCGGATTCCCGGATGGCCTGGATGAATTTATCGGACGCGGCGAAGTGATAGCTCGCGGCCTTCTCCGGATCGGCATTCCAGTCAGGAAAAATCTGCCCGGTTTGCGCGGAAAGCACCAGGGCGGTCCTCTGCTTGGAAGCCGGAACCAGCCAGGCGAGCAGCGGATTGTCTACCGAGTATCGTGCGCCAATATCGGTCGGTCCCATGATGTCATGGGTGCGGACCATGTCGATGTGCAAGGCCTTGTATTGCTGAACCAGGTTTGGAAGCCCTTCCATGATGGGAAACGGAGGGCCGTTGAGTCCCTGAAATGAGTGGATCGTGCCCACGACTTTGCCGGCATCGACTTGTACACCGCGGAGACTCGAGGGCGATGGGCCTTGAGGCGGAGCCGGAGTTTGCGCCGCTGCGGCAGCGCAGGTAACCAGAAACAGGAAGATAGAACGCAGGATTCCGCTAGACATCAAGGTCTCCTATCGTTAAGAATGCTCCACGGAAATTGGCTTTCGCGCCGTCCAGAATCGCGTGATGTCCTCGAGAGTCCGTCCGCGGGTTTCAGGCACCAGCCATAGCACGCACAACAGATTCAGCAGGGCGGCTGCGCTGAAGCACCAGAACGTGCCGTCGCTGCCCAGATGCTTCTGCATGAGCGGGAAGCTCTGATTGCCCAGGTATCCCACGACCCAGAGCGCGGTGGTGGCGATCGACATGGCGCGTCCGCGGACCTTGGTCGGATAGATTTCGGAAATGATGACCCAACATGCGACTCCATTGCCGAAGGCGTGACCGGCGACGAACGTCATGACGAAGATCAGCACCGCTAGGCCGCTTCCATGGATGTGATAAAACCAGCCGACCATGCCAAACGAGAGAGACTGCAAAAACGTGCCCGCGAGAATCAGCTTCTTGCGCCCCGAGAGATCGACCAGCCAGAGCGCGAAGAGGGTGAAAACCAGATTCACCAGGCTGACCAGCACCGACTGGCGGAAAGCGTCACTGGTGGCGGTTCCCGCCGACCTGAAGATTTCCGGGAGAAAAGAAAACAGCGGCGTGATGCCGCTCAGCTGCGAGAATCCCGCCAGCATGATTCCAATCAGCAAAGGACGCCGGAAGGTCGTGAATAATTCAGAGATGTGTCCTTCCTCGAGCGTGAGCGATTCCTGAATCTGCGCCGCCTCCGCTAACGCGGTAGTGCGGTCGTTTATCTTGCAGAGCACGGACAGCGCGTTTTCCCGCCGGCCCATCTTCATGAGCCAGCGCGGGCTCTCGACCGCGGGAACGATGGTCATCCCGAACAGCAGCGCGGGAATCACGCCGACAAAAAACATCCAGCGCCAGCCCACGCTCGTGTTCCAGGCTTCGTCTCCCATGCGCTGGATCAGCATGTTGACGAATACCGCGGCCAGGATGCCCAGCACAATTCCCAACTGATACAGCGTGACCAGGCGGCCGCGAAGCCGGGCGGGCGCGATCTCGGCAATGTACATGGGGGCGATAATCGAGGCCGCGCCAATCCCCAGACCGCCAATCAATCTCCAGATGACGAACTGGGTCAGGCTGGCGGCGAACCACATGCCGACCGATGACAGCGCAAAACACGCGGCACAAATCCCGAGACCTTTTTTCAGGCCGATGCGATCGACCACCGCCCCCGCGCCGGCGGCGCCGACCGTGCATCCAATAAGCGCGCACCCTGCGGCCCAGCCGATGCCCGCGGCATCGAGCCTGAAACAGAGCGCCAAGTAATGAATGGCGCCGCTGATGACGATGTTGTCGTAACCAAACAACAGGCCGCCGAGCGCAGAAACGGATGCGGCAATAAACAGTGGGGCCTTGGGCTGCGAAGGAGCAGCGCCAGCCGCTGGCGTCAAGATTTTCCGCCTCGCGGGCGCCGGCGTTCGTCGGGCTGTTCCGCCGGAACTGCTCCCGGCTTTTTCGCAGGCGTCCTGAACATCGCCTGGGCCGCCAGGATGAAGCCGATGGTGTGGGCCATGCCGGCGTGCCAGGGCGCCGGACACGTCATCTGCGGCGTGTGATCGGGAATCACGACGCCGTCGAAATTATTCCTCGCCAGGATGCCGAGGATGCGAACCATGTCCACGTCACCCTCATCGATGAAAGTCTCGCGATAGCTCGGAACTTTTCCCACCACATTGCGCAGATGGATGTATGCAATCTTTCCCTGACGGCTGTAGTTGTCCACGGCCTCGTAGATGTCGCCTTCAGTCATCTCCGCCAGCGTTCCCACGCAGAGTTCCAGTGCGTTACTGGGGCTGGGAGCGAGATCGATCAAACGCTGATACATGCGCGGTTGATATACCAGGCGGGGCTGGCGGCGCATGGTGGGCATGGGCGGATCGTCGGGATGGGCAGCCAGGCGCACGCCGGACTGTTCGGCAACTGGGATTACATCTGAAAGAAATCTTTCCAGGCGGCGCCACAATTCTTCGTGCGAGATGGATGGCAGGGTGCCTTTCGGCGCGTTGGCGTCGTACACCATGTTCCAGATCATTCCGTTAGGAATGGGAATGTCTTCGGCCGGTCCGTCCATACCGAGGGTCACGGCATGTCCACGCCCCAGGGGAGCGGTGACGCGTCCACATACTCCGGCCAGGCTGAAGTTGTATCCCAGGACGGGGACACCCGCTTCACCCATACGCCGAATAATTGTTTTGACCTTCTCGATCTGCTGCGGCCGCTGCGGGCCATCGAGAAGAATATCGTGCCAATGCGCCGGATCGAGATTCTCGATGGCGGCCAGGACCAGGCCTGCGTTTTCAATTTCGCGCCGGAGATTTCGTAGTTCCTCGACCGTCCACAATTTCCCGGGATCACCCGCCACTCCCCAGGGTTCGTATTTCCCGCCTGAGGGCTGATTGTTGCGCGGGTTCGACGCGCCCTGGTTAAAATAGTCGACCAGGTGGACCACCACGTGGGTGCAGCCGGCCTGGCGTGCGAAGTCGTAGTAGTCGCGCGTCAGCATATGGCGATACAGGCCCAGGCCGATTTTCATAAGCGATTGCCGATGCCGGCGCCGTAGTCAGGACTTAGGATCTGACCGTTGATTTCGTTGGCCAGCTGGGAACAGAGGAACACAAACGCGTCCGCGATCGACTCCGGACTGTTTCTCCTTCCCAGAGAAACCCGCAGCACAAATTCCCGGTAGGCGGGATCTTCCTCGAATACCTTAAGCGAACTGCCGGCCGCGACGTTGCCCGGAGAAACCGCGTTGACGCGAATACCCGTCTCCGCATACTCCAGCGCCATGCAGCGGGCAAAGTTTTCCAGCGCCGCCTTCGCCGAAGCGTAGGCCGGGATCTGGGTGTGCGGCATGCGGGCCACGTAAGAGGAGGTGAAGACCATGTGACCGGGAATCTTGCGCTCGACCCATTCCGCGAAGACGAAGCGGGCCAGATTGACCTGAGCGAAATAGTTGAAGCGGAAGATGCGGTCGTAGTCGGCCTCGGAAGTGGTCGCGAACGGATGCAAACCGCAGCCGCCGGCGTGACCGAGCACGGTGTCGAGGGCAGGGAAGCGGCGGAAAGATTCTTTCACCACCCCGGCCAGCTGGGCCGAGTCTGTGATGTCGAGCGAAAAGTAAACATAAGATGCGGGAGGAATTTTCCAGTCGGTGAGAGTCTTGCCGGCCACGGCTTGGGGCTTGATGTCGAGCAGGACCAGGCGTGCCCCCGCCTCCACCAGTTTGCGGACCATGGGCTCGGCGATTGCCCCGAGCGCGCCGGTGATGAGGATCGATTTGCCGGATAGGTCGATGGATATCATTCGCTGGTTGCCACTAGTTTCATGGTGAACGCTATTGCGGTGCTTTGATGATTAAAACCATTAAAAATCAGTTGCCAGTTTGTGGTTCTCCGTTCTCAGCGGCGATTACATGATGCCGTGTTTCTCGAAGGCGGCCACCGCGCTGCTGCCTTCTTCCAGGGCTTTGCGGACCAGTTTTTCACCGCGAACTTTTTCCAGGGCGTTGGCGAAAACTTCGTCCGCGGCATGGGTTGGAATGACGCATACTCCGTCAATGTCTCCAAAGAGGATGTCGCCCGGCCGCAGGCGCACCGCGCCGATTTCCAGAGGGACGCGAAAATCTACAACTTTGTAGCGCGGCGATGAGTCCTGCCCGTACGGTCCCCAGGAGAAAGTCGGGAAATTCAGGTCGAGGATGGCCCTGGTGTCGCGAGTGTAGCCGTTCAGGACGGCCCCGCTCGCGCCCAGCTTGCGGGCCCGGATGCTCATCAGTTCGCCCCACAGCGCGTTGCGCGGAGACGAACCGGTACTCACATAAACCTCGTTGCGATGGAGATCATCCAGCGCTTCGAGCATCAGGCCGAAAGGTTTCGCCATCAACTGGTTCGCGGTGCCGGTCACTTTCTCGGCAAAAACATCGACCGCCAGCACCGGCATGGCGCGCCCGACCACCACCATGTCCGCTCGAAGCGGGCGGATCTGCGGCGGGAGAAACTGGTGCTGCAGTTCCAGTTTGTCCATCACGTCGCCCACCACACAGGTGAACAGCTCCTTGCGCACGATGGAGAAGAGTTCGTCGTCTGTTTTCCAGGCACTCATAAGTCGCTACGATTTTCCGCGCGCGTGGCGAATCTTCTCGACGAACTGCCTGGCGGTATCGGTGACCAGTTGCAGGTTGCCTTTTTCCGCGCCCGCAGTCAGGCTGCCCCCGACGCCCACCGCAACCGCGCCCGCCTTGATCCAGTCCGCCACGTTGTCGATGCTGACCCCGCCGGTCGGCATCAGCGAAGCCTGGGGCAGCGGTCCTTTCACCGCTTTCACGAAAGCCGGTCCAAGAGTTTCGCCCGGAAACAGTTTCACGATGTCCGCGCCGCATTCCATCGCATCCACAATCTCGCGCATGGTCCCGGCGCCGGGCATGTAAGGAATCTGATAACGGTTGCACAAGCGCGCAGTCTCAGCACTCACCGATGGACTGACGATGTACTGCGCTCCGGCCAGAATGGCGATGCGCGCGGTCTCGGGATCGAGAACGGTTCCCGCGCCGATGAGAATTTCGCCCGATTGATATTTCCTGGCGAGCGCTTCGATGACTGCGGCTGCGCCGGGAACGGTGAACGTGATCTCAATCGCCGCCGCGCCGCCCAGAGCGCACGCCTCCGCGATGCGCGCCGCCTGATCGGAACTATGGGTTCGCACGATGGCGACCAGTCCCGATTCAAGAACTTTTCCGAGGACCTTGAGTTTCAGCATAGTCGTGTGGGTTTTGGGGACTGCGTACTATTGTGTCCTTTCTGGTTGAGTCGCGGGACTTTGCAATTTCTGAAATTCCCTGGTCTCCCGCTCGGCGTCCGCCGTCTTCCCCTGTTTGCGATAAAGACCCGCCAGCGCGAAATGAGTCTGGGCCGCGAGATCGGAAGTCTTCTCGACGGTCAACAGTTTCATCCAGGCCTTTTCGGCGGCCGGGGGATCACCGGCAAGCGCAGCCGCCTTGCCCAGCGAATACAGAGTCTCAGGCATATCGGGCTGCAGCCGGTCGGCGCGTTGCAATTCTATTCTGGCTTCGCGGGCCTTCCCTTGTTGCAAGAGCGCCGTGCCCAATCGATAGGCCCCTTCCGCATTCCCGGGCTGGAGTTTGGTCTGGGCGCGGAATTGTTCTTCAGCCTTCGGCCACTGCGCCGAGCCGGCATAAACCAGGCCGAGTTCCAGGTGCAGTTCCGGGGTATCGGGCCGAAGTCGCAACGCCTCGAGAAATTCTCTTTCCGCCTGGGGCATTTGCCGCAGCACGTAATAGTTCTCCGCGAGAGCCTGGTGGGCGCGCGCCGAATCAGGGTACGCCGCCAGCAGCGTATCTATCGATTGTTTGGAAAGCAGGCCGCTGGCGCGACCCAGATAGTAAAGCAAGTCTGGATCGTTGGGGTGCTGGGCCAGCGCAGCCTGCAGATTTTCCACCGCCGGTTGCAGCTGTCCGGCGCCGATCTGCGCGATTCCCAGCGCTGTCCGTTCCTGGACCTTCTCCAGATGCGGAATGGCTTCGGCGTTATAGCCTTGCGCCAGCAGCGCGTAGCCCAGCAACTGGTGCGCGGCCGCCAGCCCCGGAGACAATTCCAGCGCGTGCTTGAGGGGCGCGATCGCGGCCCCGTAATCCTGGTGCTCCATGTAGGCCTGACCAAGACTCACGAAACCTTCCGGCTGGGTGGGCGCGAGCTCGGTCACATGCTTGTATTCCGCGATGGCGACGTCGAAGCGCTTCTGTTTCTCGGCTTCCGCGCCGGCCTGCATATGTTGCAGCGCTTCCGGCGAAACCGCCTGCCACAGCAGCCAGACTGCCAAGAGGATTCGAATCACGGTTTCTCCGGTTCGCGAACTTCCAGAAACTGGTCGGCATGAACGTCAGTAAACGTCTGGCGGGTCCCGGAAGGCCAGGCGATTTCAACTTTCGCAGTTTCGGCCGATCCCAGTCCAAAATGCAGACGCTTGTCGCTCGATGAAACATAGCTTCCTGCTGAAGTGGCGAAGCGCGTCTGGCCGTTGACCCGGACGCGTGCTCCGAAGCCGTCCCGATTGCTGCG
>DASQHA010000396.1:0-9009 GCA_035632335.1 Terriglobales bacterium | reverse complement strand
GCGGCCCTTGATCTTTGATGGTCAGTGGCCAACGTCCAAAGGCCGCGGGCGAGGCGCCCGCGCCACACAACCACGCTATAATCCAGCATGGCGACGTTGCGCCAGCAGTTCGCGACCAATGTGCTCACGGTCACCCGCTTCCGGGAACTGATGCGCCGGATGCGGGCCAACCGGCCCAACGACGATCTCGAACTGATCCGCAAAGCCTACGAGTTTTCCCAGAAACATCATGCCGGGCAAAGCCGGGCCTCCGGCCAGCCCTACCTGGTCCATCCCCTGGAAGTGGCGCTGGTCCTGGCCGAGATGAAAATGGACCCGGTCGCCATCGCCGCCGGTCTGTTGCATGACTCGGTCGAGGATACTTCGGTCACGGTCGTCGATATCCGCAAAGAATTCGGCGAGCAGGTGGCCCATATCGTCGAGGGCGTCACCAAGATCAGCGCCATCGATTTCGCCACCCGCGAAGAACAGCAGGCCGAAAACCTGCGCAAGATGATGCTGGCCATGATCGATGACATCCGCGTGGTGCTGATCAAGCTGGCCGACCGGTTGCATAACATGCGCACCCTGGAGCACCTGCCGCCCGACCGGCAACAGAAAATCGCGCGCGAAACCCTGGATATCTACGCCCCGATTGCGCACCGCCTGGGCATGGGGAAAATCCGCGGAGAACTGGAAGACCTGGGCTTCCGCTATGTCGACCCCATCGGATATCAGCAGGTCCACGATGCGGTCGAGGCCCGGCGCAAGGCGGGCGAAGAGTTCCTGGCGCGAGTGGAAGGAGTATTCCGCGACAAGCTGAAAGAGGCAGGCATCACCGCGACCGTCGAAAGCCGCATCAAGCGCCTGTACAGCATCTACAAAAAATTGCAGCGGCAGCACATTACGGTCGAGCAGGTGTACGACCTCTATGCCATGCGCGTGATCACGCAATCGGTGCAGGATTGCTATGCCGTGCTGGGCATCATTCACAATCTGTGGCGTCCCGTGCCCGGCCGGATCAAGGATTTCATCGCCATGCCGCGGCCGAATCTTTATCAATCGCTGCATACTTCGGTGATTTCAGAGGAAGGAACGCCCTTCGAAGTGCAAATCCGCACCGAGGAAATGCACAAGATGGCGGAGGAAGGCATTGCCGCCCACTGGAAATACAAAGATGGCCCGGTCTCGGCCCAGGACGAGCAGCGCCTGGCCTGGCTGCGCCAGGTGGTGGAATGGCAGCGCGACGTTTCCGATCCCAGCGAATTTTTGTCGACCCTGAAGATCGATCTTTATCCCGAAGAGGTTTACACCTTCACCCCCAAGGGCAAAGTCGTGGTTTTGCCCCGCGACTCTTCGCCCATCGACTTCGCCTATTCCGTTCACACCGAGGTCGGCCACAGTTGCGTGGGCGCCAAAGTGAACGGCCGCATGGTCCCGCTGCGCTTCAAACTGCATAGCGGCGACATCGTCGAAATCCTTACCCAGGCCGGGCATAAGCCCAGCCGCGACTGGCTGGCGATTGCCAAGTCATCACGCGCCCGCAACAAGATCAAGCACTGGCTGAACGTCCATCAGCGCGAACGCGCCATAGAAATCGGCCGCAAACTGATCGAAAAAGAAGCGCGCAAGTATCGCGTCTCGCTGAAGGATGTCAAGGACGAAGACTGGCAGAAGATCGCGTCCGACTACGGCGCGGGGCGTCCCGACGACCTGATGGCGGGCATTGGCTACGGCAAGTATTCGGCGCGGCAGATATTGGGACGCATGGCGCCGGCGGCCGGCGCTCCCCTGGCCGATGAGGAACAGGAGAAGCCGAGCGGCCTGGCCAGCGTGGTGCGGCGCGTCTTCGGCGGCGACCAGAACAACAACGCCATCCGGGTCAAAGGACACGGCGACCTGCTGGTTTACCGGGCGCGTTGCTGTAACCCGATCCGCGGCGAAGCCATTGTCGGCTACGTGACTCGCGGCAAGGGCGTTGCGGTGCATGCCCTCAACTGCCCCAACGTGACCAACCTGATGTATGAACCGGAACGCCGGATTGATGTGGAGTGGTCCCAGGACGACGGAACCCCCAGCGCCTACCCGGTAAAACTTACGGTCTTCTGCGACGACCGTTTTGGGATGCTCAAACAAATCACCGCCGTGATCAGCGATACTCAGACCAACATCCGCAACATCGAAGCCCGCACCAACAACGGCCAGGCGAATGTCGATATCGTGCTCGACATTGCCGACTTGAAACACCTGGAGAACATCGTCAACGGGGTCCGCAAGATCCCCGGCGTGCACGATGTGCAGAGACTGCAGAGAGTCTAATCATCAGTCGTCGCTCATCAGTCCAACTGGGAACCGGCAACTGAAGAACTGGCTACTGGTCCTATTTTCCGTCGGCGCCTTTTAGCCGCCCGCAAGTTGACTCCATCGCTGTCCATCTGCATTAATTCTGACGACCGCTTCTGGAGGTTTCATGCGCGACGTGATTGCAACCAAAGAGGGACCGCAGGCGATTGGGCCTTACTCCCAAGCCATCCGGGCCAATGGCTTTGTCTTCGTCTCCGGGCAAGTGGCGATTGATCCGGCAAATCAGCAGGTGATCGGCGGCGACGTAGCCGCGCAGACTGACCGGGTTCTCAAGAATCTTTCGGCGATTCTGACCGCAGCCGGAAGCGGACTGAAAAAAGTGGTGCGCACCACGGTTTTCCTCAAAAACATCGGCGACTTCGCTGCCATGAATGAGGTCTATGGCCGGTTTTTCAATATTGCCCCGCCGGCCCGGTCCACGGTGGAAGTGGCCCGGCTCCCCAAAGACGTCCTGGTGGAGATCGACGTGATCGCGCTGGCCTGATCACGCGAAAATCGCGTTCAGGCCCCGCCTTCCAGGACTAGAATCCTTTGGTCTGGCTCCGGAGGTTGCTTGAACTGGGATACAACTCTCGGGAAAGCGCCGCGATATTTTGCGATGGTTATGCTCTTTCTCTCGCCGCTCTGCGCTTCAGCGAGGCCCCCGTCTCCTTCCGCAGAGTCATCGACCGCCGGGCCAAGCGCAAAATCTGCCGGCGGGAGCAGCCCTATGTCTGATCGTGAGCAAGCCGGCCTTCGCGGCGCGGTCCGGACGTGCGTCGAACGGACCACCTTCTCTAATGGCACGGAATTCTCAACCACAACGGAATACAGTCCGGATGGGAAAACCCTCACGTTCCGCAATGGCAATTCGGATGGGTCGGAATGGATCACAACCAACACGTACGATGCCGAGGGCAGACTTGTTAACACCACCTCCGGCAAAGCCGGAGAACCGGGCGTAGGCAAGATTTATACCTACGACAATTCCGGAAGAAGGGTGAGCGTCACCAACAGTCAGAATTCCGACCGGACCAGCTTTCAGTACGACGAACTCGGCCACAAGACGGAAATCCTCAGTTTTGATCCGAGGACCCTGGAACAAAATCGAAACACCGCCTTCGCAGGCTCTGCCTGGCAGGGAATTCTGGCCGGGGCGGGAGTGCCGACGGGCGGCACCGTGGCGGTTCTCTATGACGAAAACGACCGGCCATTAGAAGCACAGGTTCGCGACGGCCAAGGCAACGTGCTGAGCCGCGTCGTTCGCACCTACGAAGCTAAAGGGCGGCTCAGCGAAGAAAAGGTCACCTGGGAAAATCCCTCCGCGATGCTTCTCGACCGGCTTTCCCCGGAAGCACGGTCACAAATGAATCCCGCGGAAGCGGCGGCGCTGGCCAAAGGGATGGCAACGCTTTTTAACGGGCGGCGGGAAAGTGGCACGGTCTATCGCTACGACCGGCAAGACCGCATCATCTCTACTCGGGAAACCAACTCCTTCTTCGTAAAAACTACTACTGTGGCTTACGGCGATCAGGGTGACAAGACTGAGGAACGCACAACCTTCGCTGACAACGCTGCCATCGCCATCGGTGTTTCCTATTTGGTTGACGCGGAGGGTAACCTGACTCCCAGTGAACCCGCCGCAGGAGAGCCTCCCCGGTTCCCACTGCCGGAAACGTCGGAGACCCGCTATTCGTACCAGTACGACAGTTTCGGCAACTGGACGGAACAGACGGCGACCGCCGGCGTGGGTACTGCCGCCTCATCAACTGTGCGCCGCCGAACCCTTACTTACTACTGACGGCTTGGCGTGGCGTTCGACTGGTCACCGGCCTCTTCCTCCATTTAGAATCCCTAGTCCCGCATTTCTCGCAGACAGCAGGGGAGACACAACGTGATCCCACGCTATACCCGTCCCGACATGGGCCGCATCTGGAGCGACGAGAATCGCTTCCGCACCTGGCTGGCGGTCGAAGTCGCGGCCACCGAAACCCTGGCCGAAGCCGGCATGGTGCCGAAAGACGCTGCCCGAGCCATCCGCGAGCGGGCCGACATCAACCTGGACCGGATTGCCGAGATCGAAGCCGAAGTCCGCCATGACGTCATCGCCTTCACCACCGCCGTGGCCGAGATCGTCGGCCCGCATGCCCGCTGGTTTCACTACGGGCTGACTTCGAACGATGTAGTCGACACGTCGCAGGCCCTGCTCATCCAGCAGGCCTCGGCGATTATCGCCGCCGATCTGGAAAATCTCTCCGCTGTACTGGAGCGCCGCGCCTGGGAATTCAAAGACACGCCCATGATCGGCCGCACCCATGGCATTCATGCCGAGCCCATCACGTTTGGTTTCAAGCTGGCCAACTGGTACTCCGAGACCCAGCGCAACATTGCGCGCTTTCGCGCGGCCGCCGAGGACATGCGTGTGGGGAAATTTTCCGGCGCCGTGGGCACCTTTGCCCATCTCAGTCCGGAACTGGAAGAGAGCATGTGCGCGCGCCTCGGATTGAAAGCTGCCGCTATTTCATCCCAGGTCATCCAGCGCGACCGCCACGCCGCGTACCTCGCCACGCTGGCCGTGATCGCCTGCACCCTGGACAAGATTGCGACCGAGCTTCGCCACCTGCAGCGCACCGAGGTGCGGGAAGTCGAAGAGTTCTTCAGTGAAAAGCAGAAGGGCTCGTCGGCCATGCCGCACAAGCGCAACCCCGTCACCCTGGAGCAGATCAGCGGCCTGGCCCGGGTGGTACGGTCGAACGCGCAAGCCGCTTTTGAAAACGTTCCGCTGTGGCACGAGCGTGACATTTCGCACTCCTCGGTCGAACGCATCATCATTCCCGATTCCACCACCCTGGTGGACTACATGCTGCAAAAGACCACGAACGTGCTCGACACCATGTTCGTCTACCTGGAACGGATGAAAATCAATCTGGAGAGTACGGGCGGGCTGGTGTTCAGCGGACAGCTTCTGCTCGACCTGGTGGAGCACGGTGTCTCGCGCGAGGAAGCTTATCGCGCGGTGCAGAGCCATGCCATGCGGGCCTGGAAGGAAGGGCTGAACTTTCGGGAACTGGTGCTGCGCGACAAGAGCATTACCAGCCGCGTGCCTCGCCCGCAGATTGAGCGGGCCTTCGATCTGAAGCGGCAGCTGAGAAATATCGACAAGATTTTCGCGCGCGTATTTGGCGGCGGACGGACGCAGTCCGCGCAAACAGTTTCTCGCCCGCGGCGCAAATCGCCGCGCCGCCGCAGATGACGACCCTCCCAGGCTGAGTTTTGGACACCCGGCTCTGGCCGAGGGCGGCACGAGCGGGGCGCTCGCGCCCACATCACAACCCAAGATCCTTACGTTCTTTTGGCCAGCGCCCCGTCGACCGACGCCGCGCCCGGCCCGTGGATTACCAATACAAGGCATGCAACCAACAAAGTCAACGGAAACTCGACCCCCATGGGATTGAAGAAGCCGTTCTTCAAGTGGACCAGGAGGATGGCCACCAGCATGTCAAAGCCATTGAGCGCAGCCGCCCATCGTGTCAGGAACCCAAGGATCAGTGCGGTCCCGCCCAGAAGCTCAACCAGCGCCACCAGCACGCTGGTGACCGCCGGCGCCGGGACGCCCATGGAGGCAAACGCTCCAGCCACCCCGTGAAAGCCGAACATGAAAACCTTTTGAATGCCGTGGGCCAGAAACACGCTGCCCACCACCACCCGAAAAGCCGTGAAAGCCCAGGACTGGTTCGAAACGTTGTGCATCGCGATCTCCTCGCCAGCGTTTTTCCCTGCAGGGCCGATTGCTTGAAGTCCCAAACTATATAGAAGGCCGCAGCTTCAGGCGGGCCCTCCGCTGAAAATATTAATCCGCCTGCGCCCTGGCGGCTTCGAGAAGCTGCAGCAGCGTCCGCAGACGCTGCTCGCCCAGCGGGCCCAGCATCTTCCGGTTAAACTCTTCGACCGGGCGATCCAAAGATTGCAGCAACTCCAGGCCGGCCGGCGTAATCCGTGTCGTAATGACTCTCCGGTCCGGCCCTTCACGGCTGCGCGCGACTAGTCCCCGGCGTTCCAGGCGGTCAACCAGGCGGGTGATGTCGGGATCGCGGTTAACCATGCGCTCGGCAATCTCGCTGCAGGCCCGTCCCTCACTCCCGGCGCCGCGCAGGATGCGCAAGGCATTGTATTGGGTCGGCGATAGGCCGTGCGGCTTCAGCATCTCGCTCAGGCGCCAATGCAGCCGGTCCGCCGTGAGTTGCAGCGCGACCAGGGCTTCATCCTCCAGGTTATTGAAGGGCTTGGTTTGCCGGATCTCGGATTGAACGCCTTTAGCCACATCATCAATATAGTCGTTATAACGATTATTGTCAAGTGAGCCCACGGGCCATGTGGGGACGGGTCGGAGACCCGTCCCTACACGGTCGGTGGGACCGTCTACAGCCGATTGATCAGCGAGGCCACGTACCCCGCTCCAAATCCATTATCAATATTCACCACGCTGACGTTGGACGCGCAGGAATTCATCATCCCCAGCAGCGCCGCCAGGCCCTGGAAGGCCGCCCCGTAGCCCACGCTGGTGGGCACCGCGATGACTGGAACACCGACCAGGCCTCCTACAACGCTGGGCAGGGCGCCTTCCATGCCGGCGCACACGATCACCACGCGAGCTCGCGTCAGGGAGCCGCGATTCGCCAGCAGGCGGTGAATGCCCGCGACCCCGACGTCGTAAAGGTGTTCGACGTCGTTGCCCATCATTTCAGCCGTGACCACGGCTTCTTCCGCCACCGGAATATCGCTGGTACCGGCCGACACCACCGCGATGATTCCCTTGCCGTATTTCTTCCGGTCGCGCCGCAGGACAATGGCGCGCGCTAGCGGCTGATACTCGGCCTTCGGCACTTTCTTCTTTACCGCGGCCAGCTGCTTTTCAGTGGCTCGAGTGGCCAGGATGTTCCCGCCGTGCTTAGCCAGACGAGAAAAGATGGATGCCATCTGCGACGGAGTCTTGCCCGGCCCGAATATGACCTCGGGCATTCCAGCTCGCAAGGCGCGATGGTGGTCGAGGTTGGCGAATCCCAGATTCTCGAACGGAAGATGGCGCAGGCGGTCGACCGCGGCGTCCGGGGAGAGCTTGCCCCGGCGGACCTGCTCGAAGAGTGCGCGCATGGAATCGGCGTTCAAGAAGGCAGTTCGGCTTCAGCTTCTAAGATTAGCATCTGGGTTGGAGTAGCGTCGGCTTCTGGTCTTGTGTGGACGCGGGCGACCCGCTCGCGAGAGCCGGAACGCAAAACTGAGGATGAAGTCCAGGCGGAATTAAAGGCAAGATCGAAGGCTAAATCAAAAGCCGCGGGCGAGTCGCCCGCGACCACGCTGGGCTGCACTCGAGCAGTCGCGGCGGCGCTACCTGTCCAGACTCACCGAAGACGGCAGCTTCTTGCCGTGGCCGCGAACTTTTGCGGCGATCTGCTTGTACGCGTCTTTTGCTTTGCCCGGCTCGTCGAGGTGAACCAGAAACAGCCGACGCAGCAGGCCGCGCGAAACCCGTCCCTTGAGATAGGCGTCGTACAAAGCATTGCCCAGCATGTAGCCCAGCAACCGGGCACTGGCTTCCGTCCTTTTGTGCTCGGATTGTAGAGTTGGCTCGGGCGATTCGCGATTCCCGCTATCCTCCGCCTCCGGGCGCGCCGGGTACAAGACTCGCGAACCGAAATAGCCCAGGGCGTACTCCACCGTCTGGGCATAGAAGTGGTCCGGGCCCCGAGGCGCTGCCGAAGTTCCGGCGCGCGCCGGCAAACCGCGGCAGGCATGATGCAGGAAACGCGCCGCTTCTTCGGCCGCATACATCATCTTGAACTCGCGCACGTAGAAGGCATTGACCTGGGGCAGATAGACGCTGCCGCGCTCTTCCACATGGCTCACCATGGCTTCGGTTTCTTCCTCGGTGGCGGAGTAGCGGGAGATTTGCTGGCGCAGCCGCGCGCCCGAGGCCCGGCAGTAGACTTCCGGCATCAGGTCGACCAGAAATTTGGGCTGCGTGCCATTGTGCGACGAGTAGCGGTCGATGTCGAGAAACCGGAGCAGGCTGTCAATCAGGTTGTAGATGGTGGGCGCGAGATCGGGGCCTTCCTCCTCGGTGCGTCCCCAGCGGCTCAGGTGAAGCCGGTAGTTCTCGTATTTCTCCAGGGGCGTGGAATTGAATACGCAGACTACGTCGCGGTTTACCCGCACCGCATCCACGCGTTCCTGCCGCTCGCCGGCGGCGCGCCAGTAGAGAGCATCCACGTTCTGCAGGACGGTGAGCACGCGCTCTTCCGGCAAACGTTCCTTCAGCACTTTGGGAAGATGGCCGGGCGCCAGGTGCGATTCGCCGAACAGCACCATGATGATCGCATGGGGATGGCGCTGCCGGATCTCGGCCAGCTTGTGGGCGGCGTGGCGGTCGCGCGCCCCGATCTTGCGCAAATCTTCGCGCGGCATGCAGTCCAGCCCGTAGATCGCATCGGCGTGCTCGCGGGCGGTCACCAGCAATTCGTAGAACGGCGCCCAGTCGTATCCCCAGTCGAGATCGAAGCGGATGCGCTGCTGCAATTCTTGCGCGTCAATCTCGCGCCGCCACCATTCGTCGAGAATGTGCTGGTCGCGGGAGAAAATGGTTTCGAGGCCCAGCACAACCGGACGGTCTCCGGGCTGGGCGCGGTCTTC
>DASQHA010000395.1:0-14820 GCA_035632335.1 Terriglobales bacterium | reverse complement strand
CGGATCGAAAGTGAGGATCTGCGCCACCTGGTAGGCGTCGCCGCTCCAGGCCAGGTTGGGCGGATTTCCCAGCGCCGCCAGGACCCGCCGCCAGCGCCGGTCCGCGCTCGACGTGGACTCGTCCAGCATCAGGTTCAGATTCACGTCGAGCAGACGAGCGGCATGCTCGGCCCGCTCCAGGTAGCGGCTCATCCAGTAGAGGTTGTCGGCGACGCGAGAGAGCATATCTTATTGGTTCAGCACCAGCGAGCACGCTTACTGGTTCAACACCCAGGTATCTTTACTGCCGCCGCCCTGCGACGAATTGACTACTAGAGATCCGCGTCGCAGCGCCACCCGGGTAAGCCCGCCGGGCACGATCGTCACTTTGTCTCCGAACAGTACGTATGGGCGCAAGTCGACATGCCGCGGTTGCAGCGTGTCATCGATGAAACATGGGGCCCGGGAAAAGGTGATGGTGGGCTGCGCGATATAGTTTCGCGGATCGGCCACGATGCGATCATGAAATTCCTGCCGCTGCGCGCTGGTGCTGTGCGGCCCGATCAGCATGCCATAACCGCCTGACTCGCCTACCGCCTTGACCACGACCTTGTCGAGGTTCTGCAACACGTGGTTGCGCTGCGCCGGGTCGGTGAGTAAGTAAGTCTCCACGTTGTTGAGCACTGGATCTTCATCCAGGTAGTACTTGATGATCTTGGGGACGTAAGCATAGAGCGCTTTGTCATCGGCCACGCCGGTGCCGAAGGCATTGGCCAAGGTGACGTTCCCTGCCCGATAAGCGTTGAACAGGCCGGAGACTCCGAGGACGGAGTCCGAGCGAAAAGCCAGGGGATCGATAAAGTCGTCATCCACGCGCCGGTAAATTACGTCCACGCGGCGAAGACCGGTGGTGGTCCGCATATAGACGATGTTGTCGTGGGTGACCAGGTCACGGCCCTCGACCAGTTCGATCCCCATCTGCCGCGCCAGGTAGGCGTGTTCAAAATAAGCGGAGTTAAAGACTCCGGGACTTAACAGCACGATGGTCGGCTCCGGCCGTCCTTCGGGCGAAAGCGACCGCAGCGTGCTCAGCAAAGCCTGGGTGTAATGCTCGATCGGGCGGACGCCCTGGCGGCGAAACAGGCTGGGGAAAATCCGCTTCATAACCCGGCGATTGGTCAGCATGTACGAGACCCCGCTGGGCACCCGCAAATTGTCTTCGAGAACCACAAACTCGCCGCCGGGAATGCGGATCAGGTCGGAGCCGACCACCGCGACGTAAACGTTACGAGGCACCTGCAGCCCGCGCATCTGGCGCCGGAAATGTTTGCAGCTGTAGACGATTTCGCGCGGCACGGTGCCGTCCGAAAGAATGCGGCCTTCGTGGTAAATATCGCGCAGGAACAGGTTGAGGGCAGTGATGCGCTGAGTGAGACCGCGCTCGATGCGGCTCCATTCCGAGCTGGTGATCAGACGGGGCAGCAGGTCATAGGGAAAGATGCGCTCCGTGCCCTCTTCCCGGCCGTAGACCGTGAAGGTGATGCCCTGGTTCAGAAAGGCGAGGTCGGCGGAGTGCTTGCGCCGCCGGATTTCGTCGGCGGGCAGCGAAGAAAATGTCTCTAATAAGGGAGCGTAGTGCGGGCGAGGCTTGCCCGGACTTTCAAACGTCTCGTCATAGGCGTCATCGACGAGATAATTCTGCAGAACCGGGTGGTCGAAGCGGCTGATTTCCGCCAAACCCATGACGAAGTATAAGGTGAGCCATTCCGGCTAGGCAATAGACGTGGGCAGGTTTTCGGCCGTTCCGCCAAGGTCGCGGGCACCCCGGCCTCAGCCATGCCGCCAGACAATGGACTTATGCCGGCTTGGCCCGGCTTTATTGATAACCAGCATCGGCAAAATAGCGGGATGGCGAGAGGGTGCAAGGCCCCTTTGCGTTCGTTGCTAGCTTTGCGGTAAAAAGCTTTTGACCGCGAAGGTCGCAAAGGGCTGCAAAGAACGCAAAGAAAAACGGCCCTGGTTTGATGATAAAAAATTTCGAATATCACAATTCCCAGGCGCGCAGGCGGGATTAAACTGCTATCGAATCCAGCTGTCGAATCCGGGAGCCGATGGGTCTCAGCCTCAGGAACACAAGGAGAGAAAAATGATTGCGTTTTCCGTGAACGGCAAGCGCGTCAATCTTGACGTTGATCCTTCCACTCCGTTGCTCTGGGTCATCCGCGACCACCTGGGGCTCACCGGAACAAAATATGGATGCGGCATGGCCCAATGCGGCGCCTGCACCGTGCACATCGATGGCGAAGCGGTGCGCTCGTGTGTGGCGCCGGTATCGCGGGCGGCGGGCAAAGCGGTAACCACAATCGAAGGCCTCTCGCCCGATCTTACTCACCCTTTGCAACTGGCCTGGATCGCCGAGGACGTGCCGCAGTGCGGGTACTGCCAGTCGGGACAGCTCATGAGTGCCGCGGTGCTGCTGCGCGAGAAACCACAGCCAACCGATGAGGACATCGACGAAGCGATGACCGGCAATATCTGCCGCTGCGGGACCTATCCGCGCATTCGCCGGGCCATCCACCGGGCTGCCGGCATGGTAGCCAAGGGAGGCGCCCAATGAGCACTCGACCCGTCAATGCGTCGCGACCACAGACCGGCGTTCCGCGCCGCCAGTTCCTGAAATTTTCCGTCGCCGCAAGCGGTGGCTTGCTGATCGGGTTCTACCTGCCTGGCTCCGGCACTCCGGCTTCCGCGGAGGAATCCGCGAGCGTTTTTATGCCCAACGCCTTTGTGCGCATCGGCACCGACGAACGGATCACCGTCATCGTGAACCACTCCGAGATGGGCCAGGGCGTTTACACCTCGCTGCCCATGTTGCTGGCCGATGAACTGGACGCCGACTGGTCCAAGGTTGGTTTTGATTCGGCGCCCGTCGATCCGAAATACAATCACCCAGCTTTCGGTATGCAGATGACGGGAGGAAGTTCGAGTGTGTGGTCGGGCCTCGAACAATTCCGGCAAGCCGGCGCCGCAGCCCGCGCCATGCTGGTCGCGGCGGCGGCGAAACGGTGGAACACAGATCCTGCCTCCTGCCGCACTGAGTCTGGCGCCGTCTTCGACGCTTCCAGCCGCAAGGTAACCTACGGCCAGCTGGTGGCCGATGCGGCGAAGCTGACGCCGCCCGAGCATGTTCAACTCAAAGACCCAAAAAACTTCAAGCTGATCGGCAAGCCCATCAAGCGGCTCGACACACCCGTCAAACTGGACGGCCAAGCAGTCTTCGGGCTCGACGTAACTCTTCCGGGAATACTGACAGCAGTGGTGGCCCGCCCGCCGATTTTCGGGGCGAAGCTGAAGAGCTTTGACGATTCCAAGGCGCGCTCCATGCCGGGCGTCCGCAAGATTGCGCAAATTCCCTCCGGCGTTGCTGTGGTTGCCGATACTTTCTGGCAGGCCAAAGTAGCCCGCGACACCCTTCGCGTCGAATGGGATGACGGCGCCATGCGCGGCTTCAGCACCACGCAATTGATGCAAACTTTCCGCGAGCGGGCCAAGACGCCGGGCGTGAGCGTCAGGAAAGAAGGAGACGCCCCCGGGGCATTGGCCAGCGCGGCCAAGAAGATCCAGGCGGTTTACGAAGCTCCCTATCTTTCACACTTGATGATGGAGCCGCTGAATTGCGTGGTCGACCTGCGCTCCGACTCCTGCGAGGTCTGGACGGGCTCGCAGTTTCAAACCATCGACCGGGCCAACGCGGCAAAGACCGCAGGCCTGCCCAATGACAAGGTGCAGCTGCACACGACTTTCCTGGGCGGGGGCTTTGGCCGCCGCGCCAATCCGCAGTCGGATTTTGTGGTTGAGGCCGTCGAAGTCGCCAAAGTGGTGGGAGCTCCGGCAAAAGTAAAAGTGGTATGGACTCGCGAAGATGACATGCACGGCGGCTGGTATCGCCCGATGTTTCTGCATGCCCTCGAAGGCGGCATCGATGCCAGCGGCAGGCCTGTGAGTTTTGCATCGCGCTCGGTGGGGCAGTCGATCATGGCGGGCACCCCCTTTCAGGCGATGATCATGCAAGGCAAACCATATGATCCGTCGTCGGTGGAGGGCATTGACGACCTGCCCTACGCGATTCCAAATCTTGCCATCGAGTCTCACCAGGTGGAGGTCAACGTTCCGGTGCAATGGCTGCGTTCCGTGGGGCACTCTCACACAGCATTCGCGGTTGAATGTTTCATCGACGAACTGGCTGGCCTGGCGCAGAAAGATCCCTACCAGTTCCGGCGCGATCTATTGCAGAAGCAGCCGCGGTATCTGGGCGTGCTCGACCTCGCGGCGCAGAAAGCGGGATGGGGCAAGCCGCTCCCCAAGGGTGTGGGCCGGGGAATCGCCGTGCACTTCGCCTTTGGCAGTTACTCGGCTCACGTAGCTGAAGTGTCGGTGACCGAGGGCAAAATCAAAGTGCATCGCATGGTGTGCGCGATTGACTGCGGTCAATACGTGAACCCGGGCATCATCGCGGCGCAGACTGAAGGCGGGGCCATCTTCGGCGCCTCCGCCGCGCTATTTCAGGAACTCACTTTCGAGGATGGGCGCCTGCAGCAGACCAATTTCAATACTTTCCCGGTGATGCGCATGAACGAATGTCCGGAAATCGAAACCCATATCGTGGAGAACAACGAAAAGCCCGGGGGGATCGGAGAGCCCGGCGTTCCCTGCGCGGCCCCGGCGATTGCGAACGCGGTGTTCGCCGTGACCGGAAAACGGGTGCGGCGGCTGCCCATCCGCCTGTCGGAGGCGGTATGAAAAACTTCTCGCCCATCCGGCCATCGACCACGTTCGCAATTCTCGCTCTGGGCAGCGCGCTGCTGCTCTTCCGGCCTTTCGCAGCCGCCGAACCACTCTCGAAGAGCAGCGCCGCGGCCGCGCCAGCGGCTCGGGATGGATCGTTATTCACCGCCTTTGTCCCAGTGCTGCGGCATCCTCGATGTATGAATTGTCACTCGACCGGAAACTTTCCCCGGCAAGGCGATGACGGCCATCCTCATGCCATGAACGTGCGGCGCGGCGCCGGGGGTCATGGCGTGACGGCGGAAAAATGCAGCACCTGCCATCAGGACCATAATCTTGACGGCGCTCATCTTCCGCCCGGCGCGCCCAACTGGGGCCTGCCCCCGGCCAGCACGCCCATGATCTGGCAGGGCCTGACGGACGGGCAGATTTGCCGCTCGATCAAAGACCCGAAGCAGAACCGGAATCGCAACCTCGACCAACTTGTCGAGCACCTTACGGAGGACAAATTAGTCATGTGGGCGTGGACTCCGGGAGAAGGTCGAACTCCCGTCCCCATGCCGCACGACGAATTTGCCGCGAAAGTAAAACAGTGGCAAGCCGCAGGCGCGCCCTGTCCCTGAAGGTCAACCAGAAGAAACTCCGGGTGTCCGCGCGAGTTCTTGTCAGTGTTTGGATTTGGAGAAATCGGCGACCGCGAAGACGACTCCGTTACGTTCGACGGCTCCGGCGCCGATCGTGTCCATGTCTGCGTCGAGCAGGTTGGCGCGGTGATTGGAGGATTGCATCCACTGCTCGCTGACGTTCTCCACGCTCGATCCCGCGGCAACATTCTCGGAAAGCCAACTGAAGCGGGCTCCCGCCCGGGTGGCCCGGCTGGGCAGACTCGGTTCGCCGGCAAAGCCGTGGGAAATCGATCTTTGTTCCGCCATGAACTCGGCATGCTGGCGAGCCGCGTTGGCCAGCGCCTCGTCCCATTTTAGAGGCGGCAGTCCATAAGCCTCGCGTTGCCGGTTGATGGCCTGGAAAAGCTGCTGCCCAGCCAGGTCCGCCTTAGGTTGGGCGATCGCCGATGTGCATGAAAACACTAGGCCAATCGTCAATATGGCGACTAGCAAGGTCTTCGAAAACGTGGTCATCAAATCTCCCTGAGGATGGCTTCCTGTCTCCAATTATGATGCGTCGGCCATGCCCTCTCCTATCCCCCGAAGGTGGGTCAGCGGACACCCCCAGGTCGAGCACCTTTTGTAACCTTGGCGACATCAAATGGAATGTTTGACTTCCCCTGGGTTCATCCCTAGATTGGAAGAGGGCTTTAAAGCCCTGTTGTCTGTTCTTTACAGGCCATTCCCACCAGTGGGGGCGTCACGGCTTCGACGGAGATGCTTGCGGCCAAGAGGCATGCCAGGGTGCTCGCACCTGTAATCGTGGGCAAAATGATAATTGCCAATCAAGAAATGGCATACGCAGCCTAATTAATTAGGCAGCCGTCTTCCGCAGCTTTGCCCTCGGGCTGCGAGCGGACGTCACACAGAGGGCTGCTCTTCTCTTCTACGTCTGGGGAGAGAGGCTAAGATCTCAGGCTAGCGGCTGCTGTTTCTTGTCCGTTCTGAGCAGCAGACGCGAACGTCTTCGGGTAATGCCGAGGGCATGAACGCGAATAAGCATGTAGTTCTCTTGACCAGTAACATTTTCGGACGCGGGTTCAACTCCCGCCGCCTCCACCACCTTTTTTTTCAACTGCTTACACGCATTTTAGGAGTCCCGGATGATCCAACTCTGGACTGAACCCGGCTCTGCACTTTTTAGGATAGGCTGAACGCATAATTTCCGGATTGCCCATCATCAACCGGGAGCAAACACGATCGCTTCCCATAAGCCAACTTCTGGGCCGAAATGATTCCCCGGTTAGCCCATCAATCCGGGGAAAACCCGTCGCTGCTTAGCTGAAACACTGACTACTGGGTCGCCGGCGAAAGCCAGGAATTTGTACGGCTTGAGCTTTGTGCCGGAGTCAGGCTCATTTTTGCAGTTCCGCAGGCCAATTCGTGAGCAGGGTGATCGAAGCGGACTTCGTGCGGTCCGCAGTGATTACGACGAACCGCTGCCCATCAGAGCTCACGTCATACAGAGGATCAGAAAAATTCGGGAAGTCTAATTGGAAAAGCGGCCGGATCGAGTCGACGTGAAAGTTCGGCTGGCTGGCGATCTGCGCTTCCATCAAACGGTTCCCCATGGTTACAAAGAAAAACTCTTTGGTGTGGCTGAAGCGCGGAAGCCACCCGCCCGAAGTGGTCACCTGATACTTCGCTCCATCGGCGGCGGGGGGCACGACATACACTTCGGGCCTGCCCGTCTCGTAGGAGAAATACGCAATCCACCGGCTGTCGGGAGAGAAAAAACCGTCATAGGTACTGACGGAGCTTTGCGAAGTTATCGGCGGACGAAACGGCTTATGATCGCCGGCCAGTGGCAGAATCCAAAGAGAGTAGATCCCCTCTTTTGTATGCATGTTCAGGGAAAGATATTTCCCGTCCGGGGACCAATCAAGGGCGTAGCCAGACCCTGACCCCTCGTTGCGATAGAGAGTCTCTTCGGGTTGTCGCCCATCAAGGGATCGGCGCCGAATCGAGAACCCGCCGTTCTCGATGACCGAGTAGGCGATCTCTTTTCCATCTGGGGACCACGTCCCCCAATCGGCATCTTGTCCGAACGTGATCCGCGTTGGCTGGCCACCCGCCACCGGATAGACCCACACATCGTTCTTTCCCGATCGCGAGTCTTGTACCGTGACCGCGATCGACTTGCCATCCGGCGAAAATCGCGGATCTGAATATACCGCCAGTGGACCTGGGGTAACCACAACGCTTCCGCTACGGTCAAAGATCTTCATTTCCGATTCCGCGGAACTCTCGTGATAGGCAAGCACGCCATTCGCCGAGACAGAGAACGTTATGCCTTCGCCCAAAGGTTGAGGGTTGCCCGAAAGCCGGAAACTGCGCACACTGAAGGGCTGGGCCTGGATGTGTCCGCTCCGAACAAACAGGAGATGATCCGTAGAAAATCGCGCTCGGCTGCCAGCGGCAACCGTCACTCCGCTTTGCTCAGGCTTGCCTAGCACACCGATTTTGATCTGGTCGGGCCCCGTCCGCGACGAAGAGATGTAAAGGAAGTGTTTGCCGTCAGGGAGGAACGACGGACCGCTGTTGGAAGTTTCATCCTTAGCCATTTTTGTGGCCAGACTAACCTCTCCTCCGGATGCTGACACTCGAAAGATGGGACCTGACTCCTGTTTGCCGAACAGAATGGTGCCATCCGCGCCCCAATCGCAACAGTCGCCCTTCACATCATCCGCGAGGGTTTGCGCTTCTCCGCCCGAGACGCTGATCGTCTTGAGCTTCTGATCGGCGACGAAGCCCAGGTACTGGCTGTCGGGAGACCAGAAAGGTACCGCCGCATCTTCCGTCTCCGGCAACATGGTGGCCTGCTCCGCATTAAGCGGGCGCACCCACAAGTTAGTCCTTCCTTTTTCGTCCACCGCGGAAAAAGCCAGTGTTTTGCCGTCAGGCGAGACCGCCACAGGACCAGCGTCAAAACCCGAGGCACGGAACGTAGTTCCCGGCGGAGGCGGGATATAGGATCGCACCGAAAACACTGGAGCGTTCGCGCGTTGCGAGAAATAGAAAGCGATTGCCGCCGCGATGAGCAGAAGGGCTGCGCCAGCCAATAGCACCCGTGCGCTGAACACCGGTTGCGATTTGCCTGGAGCGATCGCAGCCGGAGACTGGACAGTTTGCGCAATACCTTTCAACTGCAGCTGCACATCGTGCGCCGTCTGAATCCGCTCGTCCCGGTCCTTCGCCAGACAGGTCGCCACTAGATAGTCCAAGGCGGCGGGCGTTAGCGGCTTGATCGCACTGATGGCCTCGGGATCTTTTTCCAGAATCGCCGAAGCCACGCTGATCTGGCTCTTCCCCTCAAATGCCCGCTTGCCAGTGGCCATCTCGTAGAGCACCGCACCGAAAGCAAAGATATCCGAACGCGCATCTGCCTCTTTACCCTCAATCTGCTCCGGAGACATGTACTGGATGGTCCCCACAATGCTGCCCGCCGTGGTCAGTGGGGTCACCGGAGTCGGTGCGCTCATCGTCCGCGCTGCCGACAAGAGCGGGGCCGATGCTGAAACCGACCCGCCAGGCGAGCTGGGCTTCGCCAGACCAAAATCCATCAGTTTGGCACCGGACTTCGTCAGCATAATATTGCCCGGCTTCAAATCGCGATGCACAATGCCGGCTCGATGCGCCACCGCCAAGGCCTCCGCAACTTCCATCCCAATCTTCAACAACTCGACCAGCGGGACTGTACCTCTACGCAGTCGTTCGGCCAGCGTTTCTCCGTCCAAGAACTCCATCACCAGGAAATCAGTGCCGTCCTGCAAACCAACATCGAAGAGCTGGCAGATGTGGGGATGGTTCAACGACGAGACGGTCCGGGCCTCGCGTTCGAAGCGCTGCTTGAATTCAGGATTGTCAGAAAGGTGAGTGGGCAGGATCTTGATGGCGACGGTGCGGTCGAGCCGTGTGTCCCTGGCACGATACACCTCTCCCATGCCGCCAGCCCCTACCGAAGATTGAATTTCATAGGGACCGAGTTTTGTGCCAGAAGCAAGAGCCATGTCGTGCGCCATTATAGCGTGCAGAGCAGGTTGCGGCGGACGCGGCGATTCTCGTTGTTAGTTGGCAATGCGGAAGTAATCCGGAGCCCCTCCAGCTCCGCTCGCGGTCCAGAAACGGGCTTCTGGGAAGTGATGACCAGGGTCCCTCGAGCGCGATTGAAACTCTCCATTCTCGAACGAATTCTTTCGCGTGTAATAGACGTGTAATGAATCGCCCACTTGAACGCGTTTAGCGAATCATGCGAGTGAGTGATTACAATAACTTCCGTAGAATCAGTGAGCCCGAGTGGTTCAACTCCCGCCGCCTCCACCATAGGTCAATTGCATTGCAGATAATTCAAACGTCGAATCGATCATTGCTTCGCCAGGATTCCGGCCCAACTGACCCAGACATTCGTGATGGCCAATCTTGACACTGCGAGAGTGACCACGACCAGAGTGGCATAGCCTATGGCAAACTCGCGTTCGAAGGTGCGCGTCATCGCCCACCGCACCAGTAAGCACAATCCTCCCAGGGCAACAACCGGCCCGAACAGCGCCATCCACTGGTGAAACCCGAAGATCGAATTAACCAGCGGGATCCGGCCAGTGGCGCCGGACATCAGAGACAAGCTGGCCAACAGCATCATGGGACGGTGAATCCGTGGCCGCGTGCGGTTGAGCACTCCGATGGCAACGAAAATCACGTATAGCGCAATCTCGGTGAGCATGACCAACAGAAACGGACGGGCGGGCCAGTCGAAAACAGTTATGCTCTCAAGGCTGGTCGAGCGGATAGCCACAACGGGGCCTGTCACCGCGATCATCGAAGCAATCACCAGCACGCTCCAGCCGAGCTTCATGTGAAGTCGGCGGTTCTGCGTGGCGATGAGCAGCGACTGCACGAAGAACAGCAGAAACCAGGCGAAGACCGCCGAGCTGTGCGCCACAATCGCCGCCAGCATTGCCGGGTTGATGGGAGATCCGTTAAAGAGCCTGCCTCCGAAAATGTAGTTGCGGAAGCCGATGACCATCAAAACCAGGAAGATGGCCGCACAGCAGGTATAGAAAAAGCGATCGCGCTTCATCGGACCCTCCTCTGACTTTTGGGCAAAGTGCGGCTCATTGCTGGCATTTAAGTTTTCGGGGAGGACAGGGGAAACCCGCAAATCTTAAACCGAATTGCCTTTTGTGCGCCAGCGAAATTCCGTTCGACTTCGCTCCGGGCATGCTCTTCGGGACCAACGTCCCTCAGGACGACGCCAGTTCGAGGCTTTGCATTTCAACTGCAGCCGCGCGTTCCGGCCGTGATATTGACACATATACTTTGTACACATATAATGTGTTAATGAACGTCACACTATCCATCGACGAACAGACGGTGGCGCGGGCCCGAAAGAAGGCAGAGGCCCTGGGCAAAAGCCTGAATCAGCTGATACGCGACTATCTACAGCGGCTGGCCGGTGGCGACGATCCCGAACAGAGCATTGAGGAATTCAAGCGGCTCTCCGGCCAGGGCAACTCGCGGGGCTGGCGCTTCAATCGAGATGAAATACATGCGAGACGGGATTCATGAGCGCTCGCAGCTTCTTCGACACCAATGTCCTGGTGTACGCGGACGATAAGGCGGCCCCGGCCAAGCAGCGCCGCGCCCTCGAAGTGGTGGCCGAGCATCGGCGGGCCGGCACCGGGGTGGTGTCGTTACAGGTGTTGCAGGAGTATTTTGTCACGGTAACGCGAAAGCTAGGGGTTGAGGCGCGCATCGCGCGCCGAAAGGTTGAGTTGCTCGCCGAGTTCGACGTCGCTGCCCCTGACGTGACGGACATCCTGGCCGCTATCGATCTTCATCGGCTGCACGGATTTTCTTTTTGGGATGCGCTGGTTTTGCGGGCTGCCAAGCAAGCCGGCTGCGGCGTTCTGTTGTCAGAGGATTTCCAGGAATCGCGGGAATTCGACGGAGTTCGCGTGGTCAATCCGTTCCTGCGCATGTAGGCCCGCTGCCCTGACATTCTCGCACGCCGGTTGATTCCCGATCCTGTAGGATCCAGCCTCACCGCCCCAGCCGGCTCACACTCGTCAGTTTCATCAGGGCGCTGCGGCGCGAGCCCCGAACGCCGCCCTTACCCGCGGACGCGTCATATAGAACAGGAGAGCTCCGGCGATAGTTACACCGACTGCGCCTCGCAGCACATCGCCACGAAGCAGATTTGCGAAATCTCCAACCACCTGGGTGGCGATGATGATGACCGCGAGTGTCCATCCCCAGCGTCGTCGCCGCACCCAACCGGTTGCGGCCGCCGCCAGCGCCGCAGCCAGCAGGAAAAACACAATGCCGATGGGCGCGCCCAGCGGCGACAACTGCGCATAGGCGGCCGGATTCAAGCGCCAGGCGTAATCGAGGAAGGTCCCAGGGAAGGTCAAAGTTATGGCCGCAAGCGAAGCCATGAGGGCTCCGAAAAACAGGAACACGGCGACGGCGGTCAATCCGAGCGGGGGCTTCTGGGGTTGGCTCTGGTGCACGGCTGCTCTCGATCCATATTAGAGGGATTTCCCGGGCAAGGATCGGGCAATCAAGCGGCAGGACGGTGGTTACACGGCGATCAGGACTCGAGACTGGTTCCGCGGCGAATTAAAGTGCTCTCTCAGAGACTCATAGCCGCGGCGGGTGAAGCGGATCACTCCGCGCTCCTGTTCCTCGACGTAACCCCCATTCCTGAGGTCGGCAATGACTTCGCGGGCCGATGAAGAATCCAGAATCTGTTTAGGTAAGTTGACGAAATGGGCGGTATCTGCTTCATAACATTCGGTCAATGCGGCCAGCAGCCCGTCCCGGATTGATATGTTGTCCATTTGGCGCTCTCCCGTCCGGAATAACGTGATGCTATGCGGCCTGGAGAGCTTAAGAAATGGCCCACTGGTGCCAGAGGGCGTTACCAAGGTCACCACCACCCCCGACCTCGCAAGAACACGAACCGGGAGGACTCGAAGTATCACGAGGGCCCCCCTTCTGCCGCTTGGGCATCCCGTGGTGCAACTCCTCTTTTGTGCTCGCTGAAAGCCGCTACCAGCAAGGCATTCCGGACGTGTACCCACCTTGATTGTGAAAACATTTTCATCACTTCCCGCAGCAGTCGCGCAAAGCCTTGATAGCGCTCCCGGAAGGTTTGGTATGGGGCTTGCATATTGTCCAGGTGAAGTTGAAAACGGGCAGCAGGAACTCAAGGCCGTCTCCCCGCACCTTGGTCCTGGATTCTTCGAGGTCGGAGGCAAATTCGATGAAGATTACATTGTGCTTGTTGGGCGTTGTTTGTTTCGCCGGGATGGCTTTCGGGCAGGCATCTACCACCGCCAGCGGCATGAGCGCTGAACCGGTGATCTACGAGTTCCAAAGTCATGTGGGACACGCCTCGCAACAAGGCATGGGCCAGGCGCAGGACATCATGGAGCAATCCATCAACGTGCAGGCCCACGGAGTAAGGCCGTTGTGGGAAGTGGCGACGCCGGCGTACGTCGTGCCCTTGGGCGATTCCGCCCGCCTGCTGAAAAAAGAGCATCTGTTCGCGAAGAAGGCTGAAATCGTCTGGACCAATTAGTCAGCGATTTCGCCGCATAGGTTTACTTGGCCGAGGGTGCCCCATTTGTCGCGCGTCTACGACAGATGGGGCATTTTTCTTTTTGCGCGGTCATCCTGAGGAGAGGGGAAACTTCGACCGGCGAAGTTTCCGCGGAGTCGAAGGACGCCTTGGCGGCTGGGCAGGTGTTGGGGAGCTTGAGATTTCAGGAATGCCGTAAGCCGGAGACATGGTGATGATGGTAGGGATCCTTCGACTGCGTAAGTTCGCTCGCGAGAGCGAGCGAACCTACTCCGCTCAGGATGACAAGCTCGCTGGAGGACGGTACACTGCGTGCGAAAGTCCGCGTTTCCAACGACCACGAAGCCATGCCTAAACAGAAGCTGAATGTCGCGATGATTGGTACGGGATTTATGGGCAAGGCGCACTCCAATGCCTTTCGCCAGGTGACGCGCTTCTTCGACGTTCCGTACGAACTGGCCCTGAAAGTTGTCTGCGGACGCAATAAGGCCAAGCTCGATGCTTCGGCGGCCCAATGGGGATGGGATGAGGTTTCGACCGATTGGCAGGCCGTGGTGGCGCGTCCCGACATTGATGTTGTCGATATCGCGGTGCCCAACGTCCTGCACGCGCCCATCGCGATCGCCGCGGCCAAGGCGGGAAAAATGGTCTGGTGCGAAAAGCCCCTGGCGACGTCACTGCAGGAAGCCGAGAGCATGGCCGAGGCGGCACGCCGCGTGCCTAACCTGGTCTGGTACAACTACCGGCGAATTCCGGCCGTGGTCTTCGCCAAGCGGCTGCTCGACGAAGGGCGCCTGGGCCAGACGTTTCACTATCGGGCTCTTTATCTTAACCAGTCGGGCAACGATCCCAGCAAGGCAGGAACCTGGCGCTACAAGCGGTCCGAGTCGGGACTGGGAGCGGCTGGAGATCTGCTGTCGCACTCCATCGACTCCGCGCTCTACCTCAATGGGCCGATCACCGAGCTCACGGCCATGACGCATACTTTCGTTCCGGGCCGCGACGTGGACGACGCCACATATTTTCTCGCCCGCTACGCCAACGGCAGCGTGGGCACGTTTGAGGCCACGCGCTACGGAGTGGGATGCCGCAATCGCCATGCTTTTGAAATCAACGGGTCGAAGGGCATGCTGCGTTTCAACCTGGAGCACATGAATCAGCTTGAGTTCTTCGACGCCGCTGAAACGCCCAACCAGCAAGGCATGCGGAACATCACCGTGACGGGCCCTGACCATCCTTATTCGGAGAATTTCTGGAAACCCGGGCACATCATCGGTTACGAACACACGTTCATCGCTTTGCTGGGAGATTTCCTGGGAGCTCTGGCGCGGAAAGCGTCGCGATTTCCGGATTTCGATGACGCCGTCGTAGTGCAGCGAGTGCTGGATGCGGTCGAGCGGTCAGCGGCTTCGCGAGAATGGGTGACGGTGTAGCGGTCCGTAGTGGTACGTAACGGCGTATCGGGCAGCGCAGGCGCGAAGCGCCGCAAGAATGCAGCCCATGGCGTAAGCCATGGTTACAACAATAGCCACCGACCCGCTCCGAAGGAGCGAAAGAAACAATTGGGTCGCAGCGTACAAGCGAAATTCCCGAGTTGCGCGCCGTTGTTTCTTTCGCCCTTTCAGGGCTCTGTTCGCTCCGCACATCTACCCAGCCTTACGCCCTGGGCTTTATTCTTACGCCTCTACGCGGCTGCAGACGGTGGTGTTTCCTGACTTGCGAACCTACTGTCCCACCGCCACTTTCCCGGTCAATTCAATCTGCGCCGCCGACCTGGCTACGTACACATCGAAATCGCCGGGCTCGACT
>DASQHA010000394.1:0-14930 GCA_035632335.1 Terriglobales bacterium | reverse complement strand
CGAGCGGTACGCTCGCGCCTACATTTGGCCTGCGGCTGCGGCTTTGGTGGAGGCTGGCTTGTCGGCCAGCATTTTGCGGATCTTGCGGCGGAGGTCAGCGGGCGTGAAAGGCTTCTGGATAAACGACACGCCCGGAATCAGCATATCCGAGCGGACAAACTCGCCGCTGTAACCCGTCATGTAGAGAATTTTGGTTTCGGGGCGCAGGGCGCGGACTTGTTTGGCCAGAGCAGGGCCATTCATTCCGGGCATAATGACGTCCGTGATCAGCAGGTCAATCACGCCTTTTTGCTGGTTGAGGATGCGCAAAGCCTCCTGGGCTTCGGGCGCCGACAACACATTGCAGCCGGAAACATTCAGGGCCTGGCAAATCAGGTCGCGCAGGGGTGCGGCGTCTTCGACCACCAGGATGGTTTCGCCCGAGAAAGGCGCTTCGGTTGCTTCCTTGCCGGACTCGACGACGGCGCATGCCTGGGCCTCGGCGGGAAGAAAAATCTGGAAAGACGATCCCCGGCCGGGAGCGCTCTGGACTTCAATGTGGCCGTTGCTCTGTTTCACGATGCCATAGACGGTGGCCAGACCGAGGCCGGTCCCCTTGCCCACGGCTTTGGTGGTGAAGAATGGCTCGAAGATGTGGGCCTGGGTCTGCTGGTCCATGCCGGTGCCGGTATCGGTCACTTCCAAGAGCACGAAGCGGCTGGGCGAGGCGCCGGGACCCGCGTGAGCAGCCGATTTCTCCACATTCTTGGTCTGGATGCGCAGCGTCCCGCCGCTCGGCATGGCGTCGCGGGCGTTGACGACCAGGTTCAGGATGATTTGTTCGATCTGCCCGGGGTCGGCCTTTACCCGGTCCAGCTGGGAATCCAGAACAAACGAGAATTGAATGTTCTCCTTGATCAGGCGGCGGAGCATCTTGTCCAGATTGCTGACCGTCTGGTTGATATTGAGGACCACGGGCTCGACCACCTGCTGGCGGCTGAGCATCAGCAGCTGGCGGGTGAGCGAGGCCGCGCTGCTCCCGGCCTGCTTGATCTGCTCCAGGCTGCGGCGATCCGGGTCGGGGAGATCTTTACGCTCCAGCAGCAGATCGCTGTAGCCGTTGATGACGGCGAGCAGGTTGTTGAAGTCGTGAGCCACGCCGCCCGCCAGCAGTCCGATGGCTTCCATTTTTTGGGATTGCAGCAGGAGCTTTTCGGAGCGGGCGAGGGCATCCTGCGCGCTGGCCTTTTCCGCCTCGGCGCGATTGAGCACAAAGGCCAGGACCCACACCAGGGCCATAAACAAAACCATCTGGCTGACCACCAGACACGCGATGTTCAGCCGCACGTCACTCGAAAACAACCGGCTGTGGATGCACACGGCCCCCAGTCCCGCAGGGACAAGCGCGGCCACGGGCAGCAGTCTGCGGGCCAGCCAGCCGCCCGGATAGGGATTGGTCAGCACCGACATGAGGCCGAGATCAGGACGGCAGAAAAGAATGGACAGAGCGGCGACCAGGAAGCCCGCTCCGGTGTGCAGGGCCATCGAGGTGTATTCGATCGATCCGTACAGCAGGGGCACGCCGTACAGGTATCCGATGATGGCGAAGATGGCGCCCAGGCCGGTAGTGGCCGCAAGGGCCTGGGAGATGGTGGCCCGCTTTTCAGAAAGGGCCAACAGCAGGACGCTCAGCCCGGCAATGCAGAAGGTGAATGCCGTGATGTGAGCCATTCGGCCGGGATAGGGAAATTGCGCCGGGTCCTTGAACAGCCACTGGTCTATTCCCAGATCCGCATGAAGAAAATATTCGGTCGACGTCAGCAGTCCCGCCAGGATCACTACGGCGGCGCTGGCGGCGCACCAGATTTGGGTGTTGCGAGTCTTTCGAGTCCCGGCCAGCAGGAAAAGAGCGAGGCCCAGAAACAGGAAGCCGATGGCGGTATTCGGCTTCATGGTGATGCGGTTTGGAAGGACGCTGGTGAGACTGCCGATATTCCAGAGCCAGCCGAGCAACACCAGGGCGCCCAGGAGCAGCAACAATCCGCTTCCGACGCGGGCAATGATCCGGTACAGCTTGTATGGGTCCTGGCTCATCGCATTTGGATGCAGGCAGTTGCCAGCTTTCGGCCGGGCTTGGGCGCGCACATCGTCCGTTCATAGTGTCTATACCTGGAGCCGCAGCGAAAGAGTACAAAGGTAACCGAACAGTGCGACCACCGGGGTCAGGGCAGCGGTCGGGGCTCGCGGGGCAGGTTCGGCTATCATCGCTGGCTGCCGGGGCTTTGCTGGCGGGTGGGATCAAAAGGAGGAGGAACAGATGTCCAAGCCGGTGTGGCGTTACCTCGATCCCTTATCGATGGTGGTGATTGTTCTGACTCTGGTGCTCTTCATCCTTGCTCTGTTCGTTAAGGGATTCACCCACGAGCTGCTGCAGGAATGCGGAGTGTTTCTGGTTTCGGTGAAACTGATCATGATGAGTCACAAGAACGGGGTCTCGGCCAGGCACGCCGAGGAACGGCTGGAGAAGATCCAGCATCTGCTCGCAGCCGGAAGGCCGCAGAGCGCCTGAATACTGCGCTCCACCCGGGCTGTGAATTCCACCCCAGACCACGTGGGACAGCTGCCCTCGGCTGTCCGGCGGAGCAAGGCTCCGCCGATTGGCGACGTCGGCGAAAACGCTGTCGAGCTTCGCTCGACCGGACAGCCGGGGGCGGCTGTCCCCAGGTCTGTGGTTGTACCGGCTAGATGGCCTTTTTTTGAAATACTTTCAGCTCTTTGGGGATGATGAACACGGTTTCATCTTTGGCGAGCTGAAGTTCCCGGAATTTCTCCTGCGACAACTCGACTTGCACCGGCGCTCCCCACTCGCTGACTGCCTCGATCTTCACCATCGGTCCGGCGGAGTTGATGTGCTTGATGACGGCGCGAAAGTTGCTGCCGCCGTTGGGCTGGCGCTGAATCTCCAGCAGGTGCGGGCGCACGTAAACCAGGTCTCCCGTGGCGGCATCGTGGATCGAGGGGGTTTCCTCGTCAATCCGGCCGTGGAACAAGTTCACGTTGCCGAGGAAGTTGTAAACGAACGGCGTAAGCGGGTGATGGTAGACATCGTCCGGACTGCCGACCTGCTCGATTCGGCCTTCGTTCATCACGGCCACGCGATCGGAGACTTCGAGCGCTTCCTCCTGATCGTGGGTGACGAACACACTGGTAATGTGAACTTCGTCATGCAACTGGCGCAGCCAGCGGCGCAGTTCGAGCCGGACCTTCGCATCCAGCGAGCCAAACGGTTCGTCGAGCAGCAGGACGCTGGGTTCAACGGCGAGGGCGCGCGCCAGCGCGACCCGTTGGCGCTGGCCTCCGGAGAGCTGGGAAGGATAGCGGCCGGACAGATTCTTGAGCTGGATCAGGCGAAGCAGCTCGTGGACCTTGGCCTGGATCTGCTCTTTCGACGGGCGTACACTTCGCGGCCGCACTTTGAGCCCAAAGGCGATGTTCTCAAACACGGTCATGTGCCGGAAGAGCGCGTAATGCTGAAAGACGAAGCCGACGCGGCGGTCGCGGGCGGTGCGGTGCGTGGTGTCCTCGCCATCAAAAAGAACGCTGCCGGAATCGGCGAATTCCAGGCCGGCAATGATGCGCAGAAGCGTCGTCTTCCCGGAGCCGGATGGTCCCAGCAGCGCCACCAGTTCGCCGGATGGAATCTTCAGATCGACGTGATCGAGGGCGGTGAAGTGTCCGAACTTCTTGGTGATGCCTTTGGCTTCGATACTCATGCGATTTGCCCTTCTTCATCCCCCGCCGCGGATTCCATCCGTTGACGCCGCGCTCTCCATTCGACCACCGTTTTCACCAGCAGAGTGGTCAGGGCCAGCAAAGCCAGCAGGGATGCCACCGCGAACGCGGCAGAGAACTGGTATTCGTTGTATAGGATTTCGACGTGCAGCGGCATGGTATTGGTGCGTCCGCGAATATGGCCGGACACCACCGAAACCGCGCCGAACTCGCCCATGGCGCGGGCGTTGCAGAGAATCACGCCGTAGAGCAGGCCCCATTTCATATTGGGCAGGCTCACCCGGAAAAAAGTCTGCCAGCCGCTGGCGCCCAGGGCCAGTGCCGCCTCTTCTTCCTCTTGCCCTTGCGCTTGCAGCAGTGGGATAAGCTCGCGGGCCACAAAGGGGAAGGTCACAAAGATCGTCGCCAGAACGATTCCCGGCACCGCGAAGATGATTTGCAAGTCGTGGCGCGCCAGCCACGGTCCCAGCAGTCCCTGCAACCCAAAGAGCAGAACAAAGACCAGACCCGAAACCACCGGTGAAACCGAAAATGGCAAATCAATCAGAGTGATCAACAGGCTCTTGCCGACAAACTCGAATTTGCCGATGCACCAGGCGGCAGCCACCCCAAACACAAGATTCAGGGGCACGGCGATGCCCGCCGCCAGCAGCGTTAGCCGGATGGCGGCCAGCGCGTCGGGCTGGCGTAAGCTTGCCCCATAGGCGCCGATCCCCTTGGACAGGGCCTGGGAGAACACGATCGCCAGCGGCAGGAAGACGAAAAGGGCCAGAAACAATACCGCGACGCCGATCAGGACCCAGCGCACCGTGACGGACTCGCCGGTTGCGGCGGTCGCAACCCGGCGGGTTGCCGGAAATTTTCCTGCAGCGAGTGTGGTCGATGCCATGGGCGATATCTCGGTCAGATCAAGTCTCAATCACATCCGGAATCAATTCGGTCGTCTTCTCCTCGCGGCTGCTGCTCCACTTCTGCAACAGGTTGATCGGTAAAAGCAGGACCAACGAGAACACCAGCATGACCACTGCGATCGCGGTGGCGCCGGCGTAGTCATACTGGTCGAGCTTGGTAATGATCAGCAGCGGCGTAATTTCAGTTTTCATCGGCATGTTGCCGGCGATGAATACGACCGAGCCGTATTCTCCGATAGCGCGGGCAAACGCCATGGCGAAACCGGCCAGCGCGGCGGGAAAAATGGTGGGCAGCACCACCCGGGAAAACGTCTGCCAGCGGTTCGCTCCCAGACTGGCTGCGGCTTCCTCGAGTTCTTTGTCCATGTCCTCGAGAACCGGCTGCACGCTTCGGACGACAAACGGCAGTCCGATAAAGGTGAGCGCGATGCAGACGCCCAGCGGAGTGTAGGCAGACTTGATTCCGACGGCAGCCAGTGGCCGGCCCAGCCAGCCATTGGGGGCATAGATGGTGGTGAGGGCAATACCGGCAACCGCGGTCGGCAGGGCGAACGGGAGATCCACCAGCGAATCAAAAATCCGTTTGCCGGGAAAGCTGTAGCGGACCAGCACCCACGCCACCAGAATTCCAAATACCAGATTGACCACAGCGCCGATCAGCGACGCTCCGAAGGTCAGGCGATAGGAAGCCACGGCGCGCGGCGAGGCCGCGATGTGCCAAAACTGTCCCCAGCTCAGCGATGAGGCTTTGAGAAACGTCGCCGCCAGCGGGATCAGGACAATCAGACTGAGATATAAAACGGTGAAGCCCAGCGCCAGCCCGAAGCCCGGCAGGTTGCTGCGTTTTTTGAAAGTGAAAGCCATAGTCACTGATTGGGCTGATAGATCTGGTCGAACACGCCGCCATCGGCGAAGTGCGTCTTCTGGGCGTTTTGCCAGCCCCCAAAGACCTCGTCGACGGTCACGAGCTTTATCTGGGGAAATGTCGCGGCATATTTTTTCGTCACCGACTCCAGCCGCGGCCGATAGTAATTCCTGGCGGCGATTTCCTGGCCCTCGGGTGAGTACAGGTACTCGAGATAGGCCTGGGCCACGGCTCGGGTGCCTTTCTTGTCCACAACTTTGTCCACAATCGACACCGGCGGCTCGGCCAGAATGCTTTGCGAAGGCACGACGATTTCGACTTTGTCCGGGCCCAGTTCCCGGATCGAGAGGAAAGCCTCGTTCTCCCAGGCAAGCAGCACGTCGCCGATTTCCCGCTGCACGAAAGTTGTGGTAGCGCCGCGCGCCCCGGAATCAAGCACCGGAACGTTCTTATACAGGCGCTTCACGAAGTCCTGCGCCTTCTGGTCATTTCCGCCGGGTTGCTTGATGGCGTACGCCCAGGCGGCCAGGTAATTCCAGCGCGCTCCGCCGGAGGTCTTGGGATTCGGCGTGATCACTGAAATTCCCGGCTTCACCAGGTCGTCCCAATCCTTGATGTGCCTGGGATTGCCTTTACGCACCAGGAACACAATGGTCGAGGTGTAGGGCGTGCTGTTCTGCGGCAGCCGTTTTTGCCAGTCCGCCGGCAGCAGTCCGGCGTTCTGAGAAATTGCGTCGATATCATAGGCCAGGGCGAGGGTGACCACGTCAGCCTGCAATCCGTCGATGACGGCGCGGGCCTGCTTGCTGGATCCGCCATGCGACTGCTCGACCGTGACTGTCTGGCCAGTCTTTGCCTTCCAGTATTTCGCGAAAGCCTGGTTGAAATCCTGATACAGCTCCCGCGTCGGATCATAGGACACGTTCAACAACGACACCTGGCCGCCCTGCGCCCGCCCCTGAATCGAAAACAGGAGCAGCAGTCCCGCCAACAGCAGCCCCGCCGCCACCAAAACCTGCCTCTGCATTAACTTCCCCTTTGAAGTTTCAGGCGGCCACCGAATCCGGAAGTCACGGCCGTAAAAAGCGAACGGCCCACGATTCCGATTCGTGGGCCGCTTGAGAAATTGAATGTTTTGTCCTGGCTACATTCCGTCCCCATGCCCACGACGACTGCAACACGTGCAACGACAGCACGTACACAGACAGGTGCGGGAATTGGGACGCGTAACCATCGGAAACCAGTATACGTCAAAATCACGGATATAAGTCTACTAAAATAATAGACATTATAGAATTGTTTTGACAACGCGGGGAGCAGAAGACCGGCCGAAATTAAGGCTACATCCCCAGAGGAACAGCCGCCTTTGCGCGTTCGCGCTGCGCGTCCTTAGCCCGGCCCAGATGGTCATAGGCCTCGGCCAGAAGGGAGTGGGCCTCGGCGAAGTCGGGCAGCCGGCTGGATGCAATCTCCAGGTGCACCACCGCCGTCTTGTAGTCGCCGGTCTGCAGAAGAGTGGAACCCATTTCGTAGTGCGCCCAGGTTGAATCGGGCTGGAGCTCGATGGCGCGGTGCAAGTACGCGATCGCCTGCGGATACTGCTCCTGGCGCGCCAGAGCGGCGCCCATGACAAACTGCGCCAGATACATCTTGGCGTCTGTCGGGACGGGCTGCAGCAGGGCCACGGCCTTGTCCGCCTTGCCTTGGTTCAGCAGCGCGAGGGCGGACAGTATTTTATTTGCGGTGCCAATCTCATCTTTTGGATCGATTCCCGCGGCCGCGCTTGTGGGAACGGCTGATTTCTGCAGGCCGACGTAACCCAGGGATGCCAGCTTTTGCATTTCGCTCGAGCTTAGCTCGGAAGCCCCGGCGGCGCCGCCCGGATCGTTGAAGCGCCGGTCGAATGCATCCAGTTGGCCGGCGATGGTTTCGAGCGTGGCCTTCGAAGTTTGCGCCAGGTTGCGGGTTGCGCCGGGGTCGGCCGAGAGGTCATAGAGCTCGGGCCGGGGCGCCTTGATGTATAGATATTTTCTCGCACGCCAGGATTCCAGCGCGCTCCATCCAAATGCCTGCTGGGGAAAATTGCTGACCGAATAAACCGGCTGATCGGCATTGGCCTTGGCGATTCGCAGCAAAGACTGCCCCTGCATCTGCGATGGAATTGGGACCGCCGCGATTTCGAGAATGGTGGGGGCAACGTCCACCAGGCGGGCCCAGGTCCGCACTCGCCTTCCCGCGTTCTGGTTCTGGGGGAACTTCAGCAGCAGGGGCACGCGAATCGTTTCGTCGTAGAGAAAGACCCCGTGGGTTTCCTCGCCATGCCCGCCCAGGCCCTCGCCATGGTCGGACGCAATCACAATCAGGGAATCGTCGTACAACTTGCGGGCGCGCAAAACCGCGAGCAGTTTGCCGACCGCGGCGTCCGCGGCGGCTATCGAGAGGTTGTAGGAAGCGGCGGACGCCGCCCCGGGATCGTTCAAATGCACCCACAAGAAGAAGGGCCCGCTTGGATGCCGGCCCAACCATGCGGTCGCGTGCGCCACCACTTGCGCCGCCGGCCGATCGACCGCGCTATTTTTGCCCGGTCGCTGCGACGGCGGTTGGAAGCCGGCGTCGTACACGGTGAATCCGCGATCGAACCCGGGGGCTGATCCGTTTCTCGGATCGAGTGCTATGGAACCGACGAAGGCAGCGGTGTGATATCCGCGCGCGAGCAGCAAGTCTGGCATGAATGGCAAAGTCGAGGCCAGCCGTGCTCCAAATTCGGTTACCCGGTGGGTCTGAGGATAGGTGCCGGAAAGTATGGTCGCCTGCGAGCCCACGGTCAGCGGCGTTTGGGAGTAGGCTTGCTCAAAAATCATGCTTTGGCTCGCCAGTTCATCCAGATTCGGCGTGATTTTTGCCTTGGAGCCGAGGAAACCCATGCGATCCGCGCGCGTGGAGTCCAGGGTGATGAGGACGATATTCGGCTTGCCGGCGGCATGTGTCGCAACCGGATGCCCGGCGATGAGAGCGAGCACGAGCGCAGGAAACATCCGCCGAAACATACCGTCAAGTCTACCCCAGCGATTGAAGTATCGCAGGCACGCGGGCGAGGGCGCCCGCGCCACATTGTCGGCTTCATCGACTATCATGGAAACGAGGATCACAGCCTACCTTGCGCTTTCTACGAATCCGGGGCCTTGGCCTGTCTCTGCTGCTGGGCGTGGCGGCCGCTCTGTTGCTTTCCTGTCAGCCCCGAAAATGGCACGGCGATCAGAAGCTGATTATTCTGGGCATCGACGGCATGGACCCGCAACTGCTGAAAAAGTACATGGCTGAGGGCAGGATGCCGAATTTCTCCGCACTGGCGCAGAAAGGGTCGTTCCGCCTGCTTACCACCAGCATTCCGCCGCAAAGTCCGGTGGCCTGGTCCAATCTGATCACGGGGATGAACGCGGGCGGGCATGGCATTTTTGATTTCATCCATCGCGATCCCAAAACGCTGCAACCTTATTTTTCGGCTTCGCGCGTGGAACCGCCAAAGCATGGCATTCACCTGGGCAACTGGGTGATCCCCATCGGAGGCGGCACCGCCGAGCAGCTTCGGCAGGGAAAAGCGTTCTGGGAGACGCTGGACGATCACGGCGTGCCCAACACGGTCATCCTCATGCCTTCGAATTTTCCTCCGGTCCAAGCCCGGGGAAAAACTCTGTCCGGCATGGGCACGCCGGATTTGCGCGGCAGCTATGGCACCTTCTCTTTTTATACCGATGACCCCATGACCGCTGCGGGCGTGGTCGAAGGCGGACAGATTATTCCGGTCCAGGTGGAAGATTCACAGGTGAAAGCAAAGTTGATCGGGCCGGACAACACATTCCGTAAAGGATCGCCGCCCACACTCGAACCCTTCACGGTTTCCGTCGACCCTCTGGAGGCCGTGGCAAAATTCTCGGTACAGGACCAGACGTTCGTGCTGCGCGAGGGCGAATGGAGCGATTGGATCCACATTCAGTTTCAACTCATTCCATTCATCGGCAATGTGAAAGGAATCTGCCGCTTCTATCTCAAGCAGGCCCACCCGCGCTTCGAGTTGTACGTTTCGCCCATCAACCTTGATCCTGCCGATCCCGCGCTGCCGATTTCCACTCCCAGGAGTTATTCCCGCAGGCTTTCGGAAGAGGTGGGCGAATTCTACACGCAGGGTATTTCAGAAGACACAAAAGCCCTATCGGCCGGCGTGCTCGACGACGGGGAATATCTGGAGCAGGCGAAAACCGTCTTGGCAGAACATCGCCAGATTTTCGAGGCCGAGTTTCCCAAGTTCCACTCCGGCGTTTTCTTCTTCTATTTTTCCAGCCTTGATCTGAATTCACACATGTTCTGGCGGCTGATCGATCCGCAGCATCCGGAATACGACGCCGCGCTGGCCGCCCAGTACGGGTCGGCGTTGCCCGAGTTTTATCAGCAGATCGATCAGGTGCTGGGCGAAGTTTTGCAGCGCGTGGACGACCGCACAACTTTGCTGGTGCTTTCCGACCATGGATTCGCTCCCTATAACCGCTCGTTTAATCTGAATACCTGGCTGCTCAATAATGGGTACATCACGTTGAAGAGCGAACCCAATCCCGATCAGAACCAGGCCTTCGCCGATGTGGACTGGAGCCGCACCCGCGCTTATGGCCTGGGATTGAATGGTCTTTATCTGAATCTGCGTGGGCGGGAACGCGAAGGAATTGTTGAACCGGGCGCGGCTGCCGATTCCCTGCTTAAAGAAATTAAAGACAAGCTGCTCGCGGTGCGCGATCCCCAAAACGATCAGGCGGCGATTACGCGGGTGGACCGGGCCAGCGAAGTTTACCAGGGTCCATACGCGGCGAAGGGTCCAGATTTGCTGGTAGGCTACAACCGCGGCTATCGCGCGGGATGGCAGACCATTCTTGGCAACTTCCCTGCGGATATTTTCGAGAACAACGCGAACCCATGGAGCGGGGACCACTGCATGGACTACACGCTGGTTCCGGGCGTGTTGCTGAGCAACCGATCGATTGACGCGGCCAGCCCCGCTCTGACCGACATTGCGCCCACCATCTTCGCGCAATTTGGAATTCCTCAGCCGGGCAGTATGATGGGACATTCAGTGTTTTCATCGAAGCGCTGACGCGTGTGACATCTCAGCATAAGGAGGCGGACCCATGTCCTCGCAGAAGATCAAGATTGAAGGCGAGTTGCTGGAAAAGGCGAAACGGTGTGCGGAGGCTTCGGGCTACGCGTCGGTCGATGAGTTTGTGCTGCACACCATCGAGAAGGAAGTGAAGCGTTTGTCGCCTGACCAGGGAGGCGGTACCGAATCCAAGGAGAAAGTGACAAAACGGCTGCAGGGTCTGGGCTACATCGAGTAGCCGCTTTGTGGTTTCTCCTCGCAAATCTTAATGGCGTCATCCTCCATCCCGCCCGGGTTTACGCTTTTCGACTTCGCGGCCAACATTCCACTCTTATGGGTGTTTGCGATTTCCATCGTGATTGGATTCCTGATGGTGATCGTGTTTCGCTACGCTTCCGACCAGAAAGCGATCGGCCGTGCAAAAGACCGTCTGAAGGCTCACCTGCTCGCCGTCCGCCTCTTTCAGGACCAGCTGCCGGTGGTGATGCGCGCCTATGGAAAAATCCTGCGCGGAACCGGCAGCTACCTGCGGCTGGCCTTCACGCCGTTCCTGATCGCGATCCTGCCGATCACTTTCATGATTGTTCAACTGGACCGCTATTTCGGCTGGATGCCGCTGCAGCCGGCGCAGACCTTTCTGGTAGAGGCGCGAGTCGAAGATCCCGCCACGCTCGACCAGGCTTCACTGCAATTGCCTCAGGAACTGTCGAGCTCGGCTCCCGCGGTGCATGTCCCGAAAGAAAAGGCAGTGGTGTGGCGCGTGGTGGCCGGGCGTACCGGAAATTACGACATTCGGATTACCGCCGCCGGGCAGACGGTTTCGAAGCAGGTGGTCGTGGCGCCGGGGTTGGCGCGGGTTTCGCCGGTGCGATTGAAAGACCATTTCTGGGAGCGCATCTTTACCTCGGGGGAGCCGGCCTTGGCGGATAATAGTCCTGTGCAATCGATCGCAATAAATTATCTCCCGCGCGAGATCAGCTTCGCCTGGACGCAATGGAACTGGATTGCCCTGTTTTTTGTGGTCTCGCTCATCGCAGGCTTTATTTTCAAGAGCGCGCTGGGAATTCAAGTATGAAGTGGCTTCAATCGCGACGGAACAACCGCCTGATTCCGGCTTTACTTCTGATCGTCGTGCTGGTGTTGCTCTTCCCCCAGCGCAGCGAGGCGTATGCCGGGCCCGGCGCGGGATTCGCGGTCTTATCGTCTTTTTGGACAATCTTCGTCGCCTTTCTTTATTCCTTCTATGCGCTCATGACCTGGCCCATTCGACAGCTCCTGCGAATGTTCCGCCGCCGCCGAGCGTACGGCAAAGCGCAAGTGAAGCGGGTGGTGATTGTTGGGTTCGACGGCATGGATCCCGAGCTGGCCAGCCGCTTTATGGGCGAAGGCAAGCTGCCGAACCTGGCCAAGCTTCGCGACAGCGGAACTTTTCGTCCGCTGCGAACCACGTTCCCCGCGATCTCTCCGGTGGCATGGTCAACGTTTCAGACAGGGGTGAATCCCGGCAAACACAATATCTACGATTTTCTGGCCCGCGATCTGAAGAATTATCTTCCTTATCTTTCGTCGGCTCAGATCAGCGAGCCCAAAAGACACTTGAAGATTGGCAAGTATTCGCTGCCTTTGGGCAAGTCCGACGTCAAGGGCCTGCGCAAGGGAACGCCCTTCTGGCACTGGCTGGGCAAGGCGGGCGTTTTCTGCTCTGTCATTCGCGTTCCGGTGACTTTTCCGCCGGAGAAGTTTCCCGGCGTGCTGCTTTCTGGCATGTGCGTACCCGATCTCAAGGGAAGCCAGGGGACATTCTGCTTTTGCACCACACGGGCAAGCGAGGGGAGATTCCGCGAGGGCGGCGTGCGTATTCCCATCGAGCGCAATGGCGCGGGATTTCATTCCTACATTCCTGGTCCGGAGAATCCGCTCGGGACAGGCAGCGAGTTGCGTGCCGACTTCAAACTTCGACCCGACACAAAGCGCGGCCAGGCGCGAATTGAGATCGACTCCGAAACCTTTACTATCAAGGTGGGCGAGTACTCGGAATGGATTCCGGTGAAGTTCAAGGCGGGCATGGGCTTCACGGCCCGCGGCATCTGCCGCTTCTACCTGAAGGAAGTGTCGCCCGAGGTTGAAGTCTATGTGACGCCGGTGAACATCGATCCCGGCCATCCCGATCTGCCCATCTCTCATCCCGTGACGTATTCGATTTATCTGGCGAAACTGTTTGGTCCCTATGCGACTCTCGGCCTGGCGGAAGATACCTGGGCGCTGAATGAAGAAGTGCTCGACGACCAGGCATTTCTGGCACAGGCGTATGGCAACCACGAAGACCGCGAGCGGATGTTCTTCGACGCGCTGGAAAAGACTCCGCAAGGCCTGTGCGCGTGCGTCTTCGACACGACAGATCGTGTGCAGCACATGTTCTGGCGCTATCTGGACAAAGACCATCCCGCGGTAAGAGATGTGCCGCAAGACCAGAAGCCGCGCGTGATCCAGGACCTCTACGACCGAATGGACACTCTGGTCGGACGGGTCATGCAGCAGATTGACGATCAAGCCCTGCTGCTGGTGATTTCCGATCACGGCTTCCGTTCATTTAATCGCTGCATGAACCTGAATGCCTGGCTGCATCAGAACGGCTACCTGGTCCTGAAAGACGGAAAAAGCGAAAGCGGAGACTGGTTCGAAGACGTTGACTGGTCGCGCACCCGCGCCTACACGATGGGCCTGAACGGCCTGTATCTCAACATTAAAGGCCGCGAGCGCGAGGGAATCGTAGAGGCTGGAGCGGAAGCGGAGGCTCTAAAGGAAGACCTGCGCAGCAAGCTCGACGGCTTGGTCGATCCCGCATCCGGCAAAGTCGGCATCACCGGCATGTTCGACTGCGATGCAGTCTATGCCGGTCCGTATGTCGACAACGCCCCCGACCTGATCGTCGGCTACGGCGAGGGCTTCCGCGCCTCCTGGGATTCGGTCATGGGCAAAGTAACCACCGCAATTTTCGAAGACAATCTCAAAGCCTGGAGCGGCGATCATTGTGTTGATCCGCGGCTGGTGCCGGGCGTTTTATTTTCGAATCGCAAGATTGCAATTGAGAAGCCTGCGATTGTTGATGTGGCGCCTACCGTCATGAAGCTGTTTGGTTTGGAATTGCCTGCCTACTTTGATGGGAAGCCTTGGGCCGTGGGAGCGGCCGGCGTCAAAGTGTGATTATTAAATAATTAGGGATGCGATTTCTCGCATCCCTTCGCGGGCGAGTCGCCCGCGGCCACACAACACAAGCCCTACTCTACAGGTCACTCTACTGAAGCAGCGTCCCCCCGTTAACCGGCTCTTCTCCCGGCGCGAGCACCACTGCCGCAGCCACGCGGTCGCCTGGCTCCAGATGCAGCAGTCGCACGCCTTGTGCGGCGCGGCCGGATTCGCGGATCGTTGTCGAATCCATGCGGATGATTTTGCCGTACTGGCTGATCAGCATGACCTCGGATTTCTCTGTCACCTGGGCGATGCCTACGACTTTTCCGTTGCGTTCTGTAGTTTTCACGTTGATAACGCCTGAGCCGCCGCGTCCCTGCAGGCGGTATTCGTCGGCTGCGGTGCGTTTGCCGTAGCCGTTTTCGGTGACGGAGAGAATCAGTCTGCCTTTTTCCGGAACCAGGTCGGCGACCTGGGCGTCGGTCGCGGGCGCTTTCGCTGGATCGGCCTTCGGCGCGACGTCGGCTTTCGGCGTAGTGGCCATGCCGACCAGGTAGTCGCCCTTTTCCATGCGGATGCCCCAGACACCGTATGCCTGGCGGCCCATGGGGCGGACGTCTTCTTCGTCGAAGCGGATGGCCTGGCCTTCGTGTGTGGCCAGGAACACGATCTGCTGGCCGTCGGTAAGATTGGCGGCGACCAGTTCATCACCCTGCTCGATGCTGATGGCGTAGATGCCATTCGAGCGCACGTGGCAGAAGTCCTTAAGCTCGGTCTTTTTCACCAGGCCGTTGCGGGTGGCGAAGAAGATGTACTTGCCCGCCTCTTCGAGATTGCGGACCGTCAGCATGGTGCGCACCGTCTCGCCCGGTTGCAGGCCGACCAGGTTGCCGACGTGTTTGCCTTTGCCGGCAGCGCTGACATCCGGAATCTCGTACACCTTCAGCCAGTAGACGCGTCCAGTGTTGGTGAAGATCAGAATGTAGGCATGCGTGGAATCGATGAAAAGATGCTCGACGAAATCCTCGTCGCGCGTCTTCATGCCGGTGCG
>DASQHA010000393.1:0-3550 GCA_035632335.1 Terriglobales bacterium | reverse complement strand
ATCCCCAGCTCTTTCAGCTGCGCCTCGCTCACCGGGGTCGGGGCATCGACCATCAGATCGACCGCGCGCGCGGTCTTGGGAAATGGGATCACTTCGCGCAGGCTGTCGGCGCCGGCCAGGATCATCACAATGCGATCCAGTCCCAGCGCGATGCCGCCGTGGGGAGGCGTGCCATACTCCAGCGCTTCCAGAAAGAACCCGAAGCGTGACTTTGCCTCCTCCTCGGTCATGCCGAGTGCGCGGAATATCTTGCTCTGAATATCCTGGCGATGAATACGGATCGAACCGGAGCCCAGCTCGGTGCCATTCAGGACCACGTCGTAGGCCAGCGCCCGGATTTCACCCAGCGCAGAGTTGGGATCGCCGGTTGAGTCGTCACTGGTTTCGAGCTTGGCCATGTCCTCGTCGTGCAGCGACGTGAAGGGATGATGAGCTGCATTCCAGCGCCGGGATTCCCGGTCCCACTCGAACATGGGGAAATCAGTCACCCACAAGAAACGGTAATCTTTGGCGGGATCGCCGGTCTTGGCGAAGGCCCCGTGTTTGGCGGCGTACTTCTGCGCCAGGTCCAGACGGAGCTGGCCGCAAGTCTGAAAGAACTGGTGTGCACTCTGCTTCGAATCCGCCTTGCGCACCACCAGCACCCACAAATCACCCGGCTCGACTCCGGCAGCACTCAGAACCGGCGCCAGCGAATTGGGATAGTCCCGGACAAATCGATTGGGGTCCGTCATCAAACTCACGGACGCTGTCCCCTGGGCATGCGCGAAAGCCCCGTAGGTTCCAATGGTTCGCCGTTCGGTGCCGGAGATCTCTCCCGCTTTCGGAATTCGAATCAGCAGCGAGGTAAAGTCCGGGCCGACCTTGAATGCCGATGCGAATTTTTCCCGTTCCTCCGGCGTGAACGCCGGACGCACCTCGGCCATCGCCGGCAGCCTCATATCCGGCTTGTCGCTGCCATACAGGCGCATGGCCTCGTCATAACTCATGCGCGGGAACGGCGTTTTGATCTCGTGTCCGGCGGCTTTGAACGCGGCCGTCAGGAAGCCCTCGACCACTTCCCACACCCGCTCCGGTTGCGGATATGACATCTCCAGATCGATCTGGGTAAATTCCGGCTGGCGGTCGGCGCGCAAATCTTCATCGCGAAAGCAGCGCACAATCTGAAAATACTTGTCGAAGCCGGAGATCATCAGAATCTGTTTGAACAGTTGCGGAGACTGCGGCAAGGCGTAGAAACTTCCCGGCTGCACCCGGCTGGGGACCAGATAGTCCCGCGCGCCTTCGGGCGTCGAGCGGGTCATGAACGGAGTTTCAATCTCGAAAAATCCCTGCGCCGAAAGATAGTCGCGAATAGCCAGCGCGACTTTGTGCCGCAGTTCGATGTTGTACTGCATGGCATCGCGCCGCAGGTCGATGTAACGATACTTGAGCCGCATCTCCTCATTCGGCAGCACGGTTTCGCTGGGCAGGAACGGCGGCTGCTTTGATTCGTTGAGGATGCGCAACTCTTCCGCGATCAGTTCAACCTCGCCGGTGGCGATGTTCTTGTTGACCGTGTCGGGGACCCGCTGCTTGGCCGTTCCCATCACGGCGATAACGTACTCGTTGCGCAGGGCCTCAGCTTTCTGGTGAATGGCCGGATCGCGCTCCTTGTTGAACACCACCTGGGTAACACCCGTGCGGTCACGAATATCGATAAAGATCAGGTTGCCCAGATCGCGCCGCCGGTTTACCCAGCCCATCAGGACGGCCTTCTTGCCGGAATCGGCTGCACGCAGAGCGCCGCACATATGGGTACGTCGTAAGTCGCCAAGAAAATCGAGCAAAGTGTGCCCTTCAGTAGAGGATGGAGTTGCAAGCCGAATCAAGGATTATAAATGTAGGCGCGAGCGTCCCGCTCGTGCGGCGCAACCGGCAACCCGGTTTCGAGTCGAAGGTCCAGGATTCGAGTCGAATGTTCAGTCAATCGGCCGCGCCGCCGTGGCCTGCTGAAACTTCAACCGCCACCGGTCGCCCTGCTTCACCCACAGATCGGAAATATGCTGATAGCGCGGCGCCAGGCCGGGCGCGTCCCCTTCCGGCATGTGAACGATGCAATCGTAAGTGACAACAGCGGCTTCATCGTCAACCGGCAACACTCGCAGATTGTAGGTGTAATAATCCTTGAGCTCGCCGTCCCGCGCGCTCTCGACGATCTCTCCCTTGTCGTGGAGCCTGCCTTCGCTGCCCACGGAAACGAAATCATCGGTCAGCGTACGCTTCAGAAAATCGACGTTCTTGGACTTCTGGGCTTCCGGAACCGCGTTGGTGTTGGCAATCAGCGTCTGCTCCAGGGCGCTGAGCGGCTTGGACGCATTCCCCGAGCCCTGCGCGAAGATCACGACGGAAAAACTTAACAGGCAGCCAACGAAAGCCAGGTTTTTATACCTTACTTTTCTCATAATCCTCCCCACCTCCGGCGTCATCCTGAGGGACTTCAGTCCCGAAGGATCTGGCGCGCAGCTTCATAACTCTGGCCAAAGTGCACATCCGCCCCGCGCGAGATGCTTCGCGAGCTCAGCATGACGACCGATTCAAAGCAAAAGGTACCATTGAGTGACCGTCGCTACTTCGCCTGAATCTTTACCGCCAGTTCAGCGCGCGGGACTGAAACCTGTTCGCCAGTTTCCAGGTTCTTCAACGCGAAGGAACCTGATTTCACTTCATTTTCGCCTACGATCAGCACAGATCGAACCCCCAGCTTGCTGGCAGTCTCAAAAGACTTCTTCAGGCGGAAATTCTCGTCCCCTAATTCGACCACCAGGTCGTGACGACGCAACTCGCGGGCCAGGCGCGCCGCCTCGCGGTCCATGCCTGCGCCCAGAGGAGCGATGTAGACGTCCGGCTTGCGCTGCACCGCCTCGGCCGATTCCTGCAGCGCCAGCACCAGGCGGTCCTCGCCAATCGCAAAGCCGATTCCAGGCGCGCTGGGGCCGCCCAGCGACTCCGAAAGCCCGTCGTAGCGGCCGCCTCCAAGGATTGCGTTCTGCGCTCCCAATGCGCCGTGGGTGAATTCAAACGCCGTCCGGGTGTAGTAGTCGAGACCGCGCACCAACCGGTCGTTTTCCTGAAACTCGACCCCGACCGCCGTCAGAATACTCTTGACCTGCTCGAAATGCTTGCGGCAGCCTTCATCCAGAAACGCGCTGATGCGCGGCAATTTGTCGATGATGGGCTGGTCTGCGGGAACTTTGCAATCGAATACGCGCAATGGATTGGTGACAGCCCGGCGCTTGCAATCCTCACACATATTCGCAACCACCGGCTCCAGCGCCTTACGCAACGCCTCGTTGTACGCCGCACGATCGCTGGCACAGCCGACCGAATTCAGTTGCAGGGTCCAGTCGCGAATCCCCAGCCGGTCGAGCAGTGTCGCCAGCAGTTCCAGCACTTCCGCATCCCGCGCCGGAGACTCGCTGCCCGCGCTGGCCGGCCCGATGACCTCCGCCCCGATCTGGTAAAACTGCCGATAGCGGCCCTTTTGCGGACGCTCCCGCCGAAACTGCGG
>DASQHA010000392.1:0-2573 GCA_035632335.1 Terriglobales bacterium | reverse complement strand
GGAAATCGACCACGGTCGTCGAGGCCAGCGAATTCAAAGCCGCGCTCAGATTCGCCATAGCCGCAGCCAGAATTGCCGCGATGGTCAGTCCGGCTACGCCGGGCGGCAGATAGTGCCAGACAAAATCGGGATAGATCCGGTCGGTCTGGGCGGGAGCCGCCAGATGGTTGTCTCCGTAGTAGACGAATAGCAGAATCCCGATATACAAAAACAGGCCGAATTGGAAAAAAATTACCAGCCAGCTCGAAAGCAAAGCGAGCCGGCTCTGCTGCTCGCTGCGTGCGCTCAGAAGCCGCTGCACCATCAGCTGATCGGTCCCATGGCTGGCTGTGGTTAAAAAGCATCCGCCCAAAATTCCCGCCCAAAATGTGTAATTCCGCGAAAAAAACTGCATCGTGGGCGCAAATTGGAAGTCAAAAAGCTGGAATTTCCCGGCCTGCCCCGCAACCGCCGCCACATGCGCCCAGCCATCCGGAATGTGGCCCAGGATCACGAAGAAACTCACCACCGCGCCCAGCACATAGAGGCTCATCTGCACAACGTCGGTCCAGATGACCGCCGTCATCCCCCCTTCAAATGTGTAAACCAGCGTCAGCGCGATGATGAAAATGATGGACCAGACTTCGCCCGTGCCCAGCACAATCGAGACCACCAGCGAGATCGCGAATACCCGCACGCCTTCCGCCAGGGCGCGGGTGATCAGAAAAATCGATGCTGTCAATTTCCGCACCCGCTCGCCGAACCGGCGCCGCATCAGTTCGTAGGCGGTGAACATTTCCCCCCGGAAATATTGCGGCAGGAAGACGATCGAAATCACGATCCGCGCCAGCAGATATCCGAACACCAGCTGCAGAAAACCGAGATTCTCCGTGAACGAACGAGACGGCGTGCCGACGATTGTCAGCGTGCTGGTTTCCGCCGATACGATGGACAGCGCAATCGCCCACCACGGCGCCGTGCGCCCGCCCAGCAGGTAGTCGCGCAGGCTCTTTTGCCGGTCACGGAACCGGGCGCCGAACCACGTAATTCCGATCAGGTAGGCGAGGATGACGCCCAGATCCAGATAGCGCATGACCGCGACTTCCAGCATACCGTTGATCTGGTATCATTTGTGCTGCGGAACCAGTAGCCTTCGAGCGGCGTCCAAAAATAGTTGCGGCGCTAAGCCGGTTTGGCTATACTCCGCACAAAGCCGGCTGGGTGCAAAAACAGCCGGAAAAATGCCGGATTACAGAAGAGATGCAGCCAGCCTTAACGGTGGCTCGATAGATTGCGGCAGCCGGCAGGAGGCGCAAGTGCAAAGATCGGAGAAGCGATTTAAAGGGGTGGCGGCGGGAATCCTCCCAACGCTGATTTGGGTCGGACTAGTCGCTGCGTTAACGAGCAGCGTGACCACCGTCCGCACCTACGCTCAGGAGAAGCAAAAGAAAGTCAAAGACCAGGGTGAGTATGACCTGTTCAATTCCTATACCAAAGAGACCGATCCAGCCAAGAAGGTGCAATACCTGAATCAGTGGGTGGATAAATATCCCGAAAGCGATTATCAGGAAGAACAACTCCGCTTCTACAGCGATCTGAATCAGCCCCTAAAGGTTTTAGACCTGGGTGCGAAAATTCTGGCGAAAGACCCGAAAAACTTCGCCGCCCTCAGTCTGATTACCGCGAATATTCGCAATCTCCCGAACGCCACCCCCGACCAGCTGGCTTTGGGGCAGAAGGCTGCCCAGACACTCGTCGATAACCTCGATGCGCTGAAACCGGCTGCCGTGAGCGACGACGCCTGGAAGCAGGCCAGACCCGGCGTCGAGAAACTCGGTAAGGACACGCTCCTGTACATCACCATGAAGCCGGGCAGCGATGCCGAGCAGAAGAAAGATTATGTTGCGGCCGAGCAGGTGTATACCAGGGCGCTGCAGAAGTATCCCGATAGCGCCGATATTGCCTATCGCCTCGGGTCGGTGCTGGTGTCGCAGCGCAATCCGGACAAGTTCCCCCAAGCGATCTATCAGATCGCGCGCGCGGTTGCCATGGATCCCGCCAAAGGCGGCCTGCCTCAGCAGACGCGCGCTCAGGTCGAGACCTACCTCGACAAGATTTACACCCAGTATCATGGGCCCGATGATGACGGCTTGAAGCAACTCAAGGCCCTGGCCCTGGGTTCGCCTACGCCGCCCGCCGGTTTCAGGATTGAGACGCAGGGAGAGATCGCCGCCCGCAAAGCCGAGCAATTCAAGAAGGACAATCCCCAACTTGCTCTTTGGATGGGGATCAAAGGCCAGCTCAGTGACATGAATGGCGAGCAGTATTTCGAGTCCGAAGTCAAGAACGCGGATATTCCCAAGCTCAAAGGCACGCTAGTGGACGCCAAGCCCGCCTGCCGCTCGAAAGAGTTGGTCGTCGCCATTTCCGATGCCACCCACGCGGAAGTGACCCTCAAGCACGACATGGCTCTGACGGGCAAGCCAAAAACCGGAGCCGAGATTCAGTTCAAGGGCGTGCCCAGCGCGTTCGTCAAAGATCCGTTCATGCTGTCCATGGACACGGAGAAAGCCAGCCTCGACGGTGTGGAAACC
>DASQHA010000391.1:0-11431 GCA_035632335.1 Terriglobales bacterium | reverse complement strand
CGTTGCCATCGATGGCCAGGAGGTCCAGGACCAGCAGGACCTAAGCCAGGTCATGAACAATCATCGCGCCGGCGACACAGTGCGGATCACGGTTTATCGCGGGAAAAACAAGATGGATGTCAGCGTGACCCTGGGCGAGGCGCGAGAACAGGTCTGAGCCACAGCGCCACGGATTTGCGCGGATCGTCACGGATAGAAAAAATACAATAAGGGTTCATCCGCGAGATCCGCGAGGATCCGTGGCTGATTTTTTAGAAAAGTAGGAGCGTTGAAGCCATCCGCCGGTTCTGCCTTTCCTTTCCCCATGCCATCGAGAGCCTGGCCTGGTGATTTGACTAGCACTCTCCGGCTGGGCTAGCCTCTAGCAGTCTTACCCCATGCGATCTCATTGCAAGTTATTCATTCTGCTGATCTTGATATCAGGCGCCCCACGCAGCTTCGGGGCACGCCTGGTGCCGGTTGAAGCGCCTCGTGGCATGGTGGCCAGCGTCCATCAGTTGGCCTCGCGGGCCGGAGTGCAGATCATGAAATCAGGCGGCAACGCCGTGGACGCCGCCGTTGCCGTGGGTTTCGCCTTGGCGGTGGTGTATCCCGAGGCAGGGAACCTGGGCGGTGGAGGATTCATGCTCGTCCGCTTTGCGGACGGCAAGACCCACTTCATCGACTATCGCGAGAAAGCGCCGGCCGCGGCCACGGCGAACATGTACCTCGATGCCAAGGGTGACGTCATCGAGAACGCCAGCATCGTCGGCTACCGGGCGATTGCGGTGCCGGGATCGGTCGCCGGCATGGTGCATGCGGAAAAAACCTACGGCAAGCTGACTCTCGAGCAGGTGATGGCGCCCGCGATAAGACTGGCGACCGAAGGATTTGTTCTGGCGGCTTCCGATGCCCGGGACCTGCGCGAGGATAAGCATCTCGCCGAGTTCCCCGAATCGCGGCGGATTTTTCTGCGCGATGGGAACTATTACAAGGCGGGTGACACGTTCAAGCAACCGGAACTGGCGCGCACTTTGAAACGCGTCGCGGCCGATCCGGATGATTTCTATCAGGGAGCCATGGCGCGCGAACTGGCGGCGTCCCTGCAGAAGGGCGGCGGCCTGATTACGGTCGGCGACCTGGCGCATTATGAAGTGAAGGAGCGCGAAGCGGTGCGCGGCTCCTACCGCGGATACGACATCATCAGCGCGCCCCCGCCGTCGTCGGGCGGCACCACGCTGATCGAGATCCTGAACATTCTCGAAGGCTACGACCTGGGGAAATTCGCAGGCCGGTCGGCCCAGGCCGTGCACCTGACCCTGGAAGCCTTCCAGCGCGCGTTCTACGATCGCGCCGAGTTCCTGGGCGATCCCGACTTTTCCAAAATTCCCGTGGCCCAGCTGATCGACAAGCGCTATGGCGCGGCCTGGCGGGAATCGATTGACCCGGCGCACGCCGGCGCGAGCAAAGATCTGCGCCGCCCTGCCAGCTTCAGCCAGCTCGAACAGGACGCGGCCGCGCATGTTCCTCCTCGCGCCTGGGCCGAGCCCAACCACACGACTCATTACTCAGTGGTCGATCCCGAGGGCAATGCGGTTGCGGTCACGACCACGTTGAATGACGATTATGGCTCTCGCGTCACTGCCGAAGGGCTGGGGTTCCTGCTGAACGACGAGATGGACGACTTCGCCTCCAAGCAGGGCGTTCCCAACATGTTCGGCCTGATTCAGGGGCCGGCCAACGCGATCGGGCCGGGCAAGCGTCCGCTTTCCGCCATGGCGCCGACCATCGTACTGAAAGATGGAAAACTGTTTCTGGTGCTGGGTTCGCCCGGCGGTCCGCGGATCATCACCACGGTGGCCAACATCTTGATGGGTGTGGTCGACTACGGAATGAATATCCAGGAGGCAGTGAACGCGCCTCGCTTCCATCAGCAGTGGCTCCCGGATGTGGCCAGCGTGGAGGAAGGATTCTCCCCGGAAATTGTCAAAAAGCTGGAGAGCATGGGCCACCACATCGAGTTTGGAGAGATGGATTCAGGGGTACGAGAGCCTTACTGGAGCGATGGCGAATGCATCATGGTTGACCCGAAACGTGGAGACCGCCTGGGCGCCAGCGACAAACGAAATAACGGCAGAGCCGTAGGATTTTAGTTTTGCGATCCGTGGAGTAATTAAGAGCTGCCTATGCTGAAGGCGATGTCCACTCACGTGTATGTGAAGGAACGGTTGCATCCCGGCCTGCTGGACGGACTCCTGCGGGGCGGGGCGCAGGCCATTGAAATCTTTGCCGCTCGCCAGCACCTCGACTACGCCAATCGCAAACAGCATGTGCGCGAAATTGCGGATTGGTTTCAGAACAGCACCGTGCCGCTGCATTCCATTCATTCGCCCATGTTCGCCGATTACGAAGGCGGCCGCACCGGCGCGCCGCCGGTGAACGTGGCCGCGACCGACCGGGCGCAGCGCATCGAGGCCATGGACGAGATCAAGCGGGCGATTGAAGTCGCCGAGCAGATTCCTTTTCGCTTCCTGGTGCAGCACCTGGGAACCAGCGGCGAGTCTTTTGACGACCGCAAGTTCGAGGCGGCCATGACTTCGATCGAGCACTTGCGGGCGTTTGCCAAGCCGCTGGGGGTGCGCATCCTGCTGGAGAATATTCCCAACGAGCTGTCCACGCCCGACAAGCTGCTGGACTTTATACAGATCACGCATTTCGACGACGTGGGCGTATGCTTCGACTTCGGCCATGCACATATCATGAGCAACGTGGCGGAGGCGTTCGAAATCCTGAAACGCCATATCCATTCGACGCACGTTCACGACAATGCCGGAGATCGCGACTCGCATCTGTGGCCGGGGGCAGGGACCATCGACTGGAAAGAGGCGATGGAGTTGCTGCGCTCGGCGCCCAATACGCCGCCCTTGCTGCTGGAGATTGAAGCCGACGAGAAGGTCAATCCGGTGGAGAAGATGCGCGCAACGTTCGCGATGCTGGAGTTGTAGCGCCGCCGTCTCGGCGGCTGTGGCGGCGGGCGTCCCCGCCCGCCACGGCGAGGGCAGGATGCCCTCGCGACAGCCGGCGGGACGCCGGCGCTACCTAAAATCTTATGTCATCTCCCGTAACTACGATCGCTGATATCGGCAAGCACGAGGGGCAGACCGTCACCATTCGGGGCTGGCTCTACAACCTGCGGGAAAGCGGGAAGCTGCTGTTCCCGCAATTTCGTGACGGCTCCGGACTGATTCAGGGCGTGGTGCCGAAAAATGCCGTGCCTCCTGAAGTATTCGAGGCGATAAAAGGCCTGACCCAGGAATCGAGCGTGATGGTCGAAGGCAAGGTCCGGGCCGACAAGCGCGCCCCGGGCGGATACGAGCTCGATGTGGCGGGCGTGCAGGTGGTGCAGCGGGTTTCCGAGGGCGATCCGTATCCGATTTCTCCCAAGGAGCACGGCGTCGAATTCCTGATGGAGCACCGGCACCTGTGGGTGCGCTCTCAGCGCCAGGCATCGATTCTGCGGGTGCGCGCGGAGATCATCAAGGCGTGCCGCGATTTCTTCGACGAGCGCGGCTTTACCCTGACCGATCCGCCGATTCTCACCCCCGCCGCCTGCGAGGGCACTTCGACGCTTTTTCCGGTCGACTACTTTGACGAGCAGGCCTTTCTCACCCAGTCCGGACAGCTTTATATCGAAGCGACCGCCATGGCACTGGGCAAGGTGTATTCGTTCGGGCCGACGTTCCGGGCGGAGAAATCCAAGACGCGGCGGCATCTCACGGAATTCTGGATGGTCGAGCCCGAAGTGGCGTATGCCGATCTCGACGACCTCATGGATCTGGCGGAAGGTTTGATCAGCTTTGTGGTGAAGCGCTGCCTGGATCGGCGGCGCAGCGACCTGCAAATCATCGGACGGGATGTCGCGAAGCTGGAGAAGGTTCAAGCCCCGTTCCCGCGCATCACTTACGACGACGCCGCGAAAATGCTCGAGGAAGCTCACGCCAGGGGCGCGCTCGAAAACAAGTTCGAGTGGGGCGGGGACCTGGGATCACCCGACGAAACCTACATTTCCTCACAGTACGACAAGCCGGTCATGGTGCATCGCTATCCCGCGAAGGTAAAAGCGTTCTACATGGAGCCCGATCCCCAGCGGCCTGATCTGGCCTTGTGCGTGGACGTGCTGGCGCCGGAAGGCTACGGAGAAATCATTGGTGGATCGCAGCGCATGGCGTCCTACGATCTGCTGGTGCAGCGGATTCACGAGCACGGACTTCCCGAAGAAGCCTTCAAGTGGTACCTTGACCTGCGCAAATTCGGCAGCGTGCCGCACGGCGGTTTCGGCATGGGAATCGAACGCGTGGTAGCGTGGATCTGCGGGCTGGAGCACGTGCGGGAAACGATCCCGTTTCCACGGATGCTGAATAGGTTGTATCCGTAAGAGCTTACGGAGACCGCGTGGGGACAGCCGCCCTCGGCTGTCCGGGCGAGCCAGGCTCGCCGTGTTTTCTAAGGCCACAATTGCGGAGCTTCGCTCCGCTGGACAGCCGACGGCGGCTGTGGCCGTTGCGTGAAATTGAGTCGAAGGTGGCTGACATCTATGACGCCGGCAAATACATCTTCGTCAAACATCGTTCCCAAAAAGATTCGCGTCATCGGCGTACCGCTCGACCTGGGACAATCGCGCCGCGGCGTGGACATGGGCCCCTCGGCGGTGCGCGTGGCCGGCCTGGAGGCGCGACTGGAAGAACTGGGGCATGTGGTGGAGGACGCGGGAAATATTTCCGTGGCCATCGCGGAGCAGAAGAAGGCGGGCGATCCGTCGGCCAAATATCTGAAGGAAATTACCGCCACCTGCACCAAGAATGCCGAGCTGGTGATCAAGACGCTCGAAGCCGGCATGATTCCGCTGGTGCTGGGCGGGGACCACTCGGTGGCGGCGGGCACGGTGGCGGGTGTCGCCGAATTCTATCGCCGGCAAAACCAGAAAATAGGATTGATGTGGATTGACGCCCCCACCGACATCAACACGCCCGACAGCTCCCCCAGCGGAAATGTTCACGGCATGCCGCTGGCTGCGACCATGGGCCTGGTGCTTCCCGAACTGGCCAACATTTTCAATTTCTCGCCCAAGGTGAACCCGGAGAACTGCGTGCTGGTGGGAGTGCGCGACATCGACGCCGTCGAAAAAGAGAATGTGCGCCGGGCCGGCATCGGGGTCTTTACCATGCGCGATATCGACGAGCGCGGCATGCGAACGGTGATGGAAGAAGCGCTGCGCATGGCCGGACGCGGCACCGCCGGCTATCACGTTTCTCTCGACATGGACTGGATCGATCCCGAAGACGCGCCCGGCGTGGGCACTCCGGTCCGCGGCGGCGCGACATATCGCGAAGCCCACCTGGCCATGGAAATCATTGCCGACCACGGCCGTATGCTCAGTTTTGAAATCGTCGAAGTGAATCCCGTGATTGACGAGCACAACCGCACCGCAGATCTGGCCGTCGAGCTGGCGCAGTCGGCATTCGGGAAGAAGATCCTGTAAGCGATACGCCCGTCCTGCTTCGCCGGTTCCCGGGGCAGGAAGCCCCTAGACATTTCCTTTACAAGAAAGTAACACCCGCCTGACACTCCCCACTTCGCTGGTTGCTAATCTCCCACCAGAATCCTCAATTTGGGAGAAGACAATGAAGACCATCTTTGTATTGCTGCTTACCCTGGTGTGCCTGGGTTGCGGATACAGCGCGCCCAAGGCGCCGGCGCCGCAGCCCGGAGTCATGCCCGCTGTTACGCAACTGGTACCGAATACGGCCAACTCCGGAGACCCGCAGTTCATCCTGACGGTCAATGGCAGCAATTTTGCCACCGACGCCGTCATCAATTGGAACGGAGCCCGGCAAGCCACCACCCGAATGACGGGCGGTCAACTGACAACCACGATCCCGGCCACGGCCATCGCCACGCCCGGCAGCGTGCCGGTAAGCGTGACCAATCCCGGCACTCCGGGCTCAGGCGGCATATACGGCAGCGGTGGCACGGCCAGTGAGACTTCCAATGCCATGACCTTCACCGTCAACTAAAAAGCTTGATGCACCAGGGTGGGAAAAAGCCAGGGGCTCCGATGGCTCGGAGCCCCGTTACAGCTGTTGTCAGGCGGCCTGCATTGACTGGCGGCTGTCCCAGGCGCAGGTGCAGGTCATTTCCTTCTCTTCGGCCTCCGACGGGAACAAGTGGTAGTACATGGCGATGACCATCGGAATAAACACGACCGAGTTGTAGAAAAGATGCAGTTCCACGCGCGGGATCACCAGCTGCAACACACTAAATGGCACCGGCTTGCCCCAGAAGTTGTGGTGGGCCGTGGCCTGCCAAATCAAGAGGAAATGTTCGATGTGATGCCAGAACTGGATCACCAGGGCCACCGTCCACCAGGTGTGCGCCCGGCCGGTAAACCCTTTTCGCAGCACCCAAATTCCTATGAGCATGACAATGGCATAGCCATAGTGCAGAGCTTCGGACTTGATTAGCCAGGGGTACCACAAGCCAAGAATGCCGTTGGCTTTCGGGCGCGGCCATCCCATCACGTAAATCTGGTAAGCCTGGGCGAGGTGTTCGCCCCAGTGTGCCAGCACGATGAACATAAAAATCTGGAGGGCGCGCTCATGCCAGCGGCTGTTCAGCTTCTCGTAGAAGCTGGCATCCGCCCCTTTGGCAGTATGAATGTGGGGAAGCGCTCGATCCGAGACTGCCATGAACATCCTCCTTGGAGCCTTGAACTTACTCCAAAAATGTGATCACGATCACACTTTGCCGATTGCAGGTCAATAACTGAATTATATTAGCCGCCCGCCCCGGAGGCCCAGCCTCAGAAATGGAAGTTGGTCTCCAGGAAAATAAGCTGCCCGTTGGGGTCCTTGGGATAAAGCTTTGCAATCACGGCCTCGCCCCAGGCATGGCCATAGTACAGGGTGGCGCTCACCGAGCGGGTAATCTGGTAGTCGGCGCTCAGGTCCCAGACCTTCGCCAGGCTGCTGAAGTTGTTGCTGGGGCGGCCGGTATAGCCAAAAGTTTTCGGCTGGAATGCGCCTCCACCCGAATACCACAAGTCTGCGGTGTTGGCCAGCCAGAGGGCGTGAGCTTCGCTGCGCAAAAGAAGTTTCGAAGCCGGCTTCAGGTTCAATGTCCCGTAAACGTCCCCGTTGTTCATCATGTTGTAGAAGGGAAAGCGGGCATATTGCCGGGGCGTGGTCAGGACCTGGAAGAAGGTGCCGTGGATCGAGTCGTTGGGATTGCCATCGCCGCTTCCGTAAGAAAAGCCGGCGCTCAACCACGGTTTCAGATGCTTTACCGGGGGCTGCCAGCCCAGTTCGCCCACGAACGCGCCGGCGCGCTGGGTCAGATTTCCCCAGGCACCGCCCTGGAACACACCCCAGACCAGGAAATCGAACTTGCCGGCATTCGTGGTATTGATGACCTGCACGAAGTCCCCGCCATAGGTGGCCAGTTGAATTTTGTTGATGTCCGCCGTGCGGACCGGCGTGGGACGATTGTCGGTCTTGAGGATGGTGTTGCGATCATCCACGTAGCCCAGTCCGAACACGCGAAATTGCGACGCGCCGTGCGGCGTCTCCATGGTTCGGGTGAATGCTCCGTAGTAAACCTCCACGTCCAACTCGGGCATCCCATCCACTTGAAAGATTCCGGCGGTCGGCCGGGCGCCGAAGAAGGTGAAATTGTTCTGCCCCGAATTTAAAGAAAACTGGCCGCCGTCGAAGGTCCGCTGCACCGCCGTAAAACCGAAGTTGGAGATGAGGCGATGTGCGATTCGTGACTGCACCACGGCCGCCAGCGTCGGATCCTTAGGCTTGACTTCGGTGCCGTCGAAATATTCGAAACGTCCCAATTTCACCCGGGTTGGTCCCAGGTGTTTGAAGTCCACGTAGGCCTGTTTCAGGAAGACGCTGGCGTTGTTCGTCTGGTTGAAGTTGGACGCGTAGTACGTCCCTCCCAGGCCCAGCTGGCCTTGCGGGGGCGCGACGACTGCGTCATTCGGGAGCCCTAGAATCGAGGGCTGCTCCATCTCGGCGAACCAATCGATGCGCTCCCGGGTCTGTCCGATTCCGATGCGCAGGAGGGAATCCCACAAGGGATAGTCGCTGTTCCCGGTGGGTCCCTGGAACCAGTTCCAACCTTCGGCGCGAGTGCGCCAGTTGATGGAAATTTCGAAGGGGCCGATTTTGTGCCTGGGGGACGGGGCGGGAACCTTCTTTTCCGGCTGCGCTTGCTGCGCAAACAGCGCCGCAGCGGAGACCACAATCACCATCAGAAGTGAAAATCCTGCCGCTCGCAATGTCATCACGCACTCCACGGCGCGGCTGCTTCGAGCCCTGCGGCTCGACTCCCCTCGGAATGCGGAAGAAATCAACCGGCCTACGATTGCGCAGAAATCTACGGGCAGAAGGTTCGCGAAGCAATAATCAGAAGATACTAGAGACCGTTTTGTCACTGCGTCCGGCAGCGGATTGGGAATCCGCCCGGATTGTCGGTGGAGCGAAGCGTCATTGCTACTGCCTGACTACTGCTTGCCGCCCATGCACGCCGGGATTTCAATTTTGGCCGGACCGGTGAGTCGGCTGTAGTTCATCTGAATGCTGCCCGGGCTATTGGGAGCACTCATCTCGATCCGCAGGGGCAAGCCGGTGTCCTTGGCCACCAGCAGGTGCACCGTGCCCTGGGTCTTTTCGTTGTCGTAGGCATAAAACTCGTAGCCATCCGCCATAGTGCCATTCACATCCTGGTCGCCGATGGGATGCAGGTCGGTAAGCTGGGTCGCGGATTTCCCGCCCGGGCCTCCCTGAGGAACGTCACGGCACTGCCAGGAAAACATGTCCCGCTGCATCTTCAGCATTTTGGGAACTTCCGCATGCGCCATTGCGGTGGAGGCGGCGGTAGCTGCGGCGCCGAGCGCGCCCATGGGGCCTTCCTCCGCCGCGTGCGCGATCGCGCTCGCGGCCATGCGGTCCAGCTCCGCCAGGTCATGGGCTGCCTTTTCCTCGCTTTCCTTCAGTAATCGAGGCACCGCGGCCGAAGTGATGAGCCGCGCTGCCCGGCCGTTTTGCACTACCGCTCGAATCTCCCAGTCATCCACCGTTCCCGGCACGTCCGTGGCGGGCATTTTGTAGTGCATTACATATTGCCGGGTATTTCCTTCGACCAGCAATTCCGCCGGGCTGAATATGCTTTGGGCCATCTGCTCCATTTGCGGGTCGGTAGTGTGCATGATCATGACCATGCGATAGCCGGGCTGGGTCTTCAGCCTCTCGAATGAGGCATACAGCGGGCTATCCAACGCGACCGGGACCCCGGCATGAGGCGGGATGGATCCGGCGGATCCCCCTCCCCTTGCCGCCCGCTTCGCGTTACGCTGGGCCATGGAGGCTTGCATGCGCTCCCGCATCTCGGGAGGCATATTGGCCATCATCTGCGCCATCTGATCAGAGGCTCCCGGAGGCATTCCCTGCGGCATTCCGGGCGGCATATTGGCCTGGGAGGCCATGCCCGAGGACGCGTCCGGCGCGGCCTCTTGAGCCGTAGCCGCCTCTGGCGCGGCCGCTGCAGTCTCCGCCGCGGCAGCTGCCTCTTTCTTCTTCGATTCCGCAGCCAGCATGGCGCGTACCACTTTGCTGCTGACTCCGGCTTGTCCGAGCGCCTGCAGTCCGGCGGAAGAGAGATCAAACTGGGTATCGCGGCTGGCGATGGTATTTACGATGGTGGCGTCCGGCAGCCCGGCTTTCACCATTTTCACCACGTCGTTGTTGGTCAGCGGGGAATTTTTCAGCTGTGCGGTCAGGCTCGTCCCGCCCAGGAGAAGCGTCCCCAGGAAGATGGACAACTTCAACAGTCGCATGAGACACCCTCGGGGTGACGGATTAGTGCGCCTGAAAGAAATTTTGGCCGTAACGGGCATGCGGGATGGAACCATCCGAAGCTGGGTCCATCCCAGACCTCTTGCCCTGAGTTGTCTACGACGCGACGCGACCGTGATTCTTATTGCGTGACCGTTTTTACTTCATCGCCGGTCTTAAACCCGCTTCCCGAAACCGCCGTCGCGACCGCGGAGATATCGTCGACATCGGTCACCCGGACCACTCCGATCGTGGTGGCCATGCGGCGGATCACTTTGCCGGTTTCCGGGTCCTTGATGACCTTGGAGACACGCTCAACCGTCAACTGGTCGCCCACCTTGACCCCGGCTTTCGACCCGACATTGAGGATGATCTGTCCCGAGTCCACCGCCGCGACCAGGCCTTCGACCGAGATCGTCCTTGTCACCAGCTTGCTCTGGTCGGCGATCACCTGCGAGGTGGTCTGCTCTACCGCGGCCTTTACGGCTTCTCCCAGGATGGTGCTCTGGAAGTCGCTGCTGCTGAAGTCGACGTTGCCGGTCCCGAAACCCTTGGATCCGACCCCGGTACCCAGCAACGAGGTGCTCTCGCGCTGCGATTCACCCTTGCCTTCCGCCACGCCCACAATCTCGCCGGTGTCGACATCCACCACGCGCGCGGTGATGGCCACGATCGCCTTAGACTTTTTGCGTCCGATATTGCCCAGGCCGAAGGGCACCAGGCCGCCGGCGGCGCCGCCGATATTCTGGTTTTTCGTTTCATTGCCGAATTGCGTGATACTGCCGACGATGATGGCATCCACGCCCAGCAATTTTCCCAGCTTGGCCGCCGAGGTGGGATTGGCGCGATCGCTGTTGGAAAAGTTCTGCTCCGCCATAATCTTGTCCAGAGCCTTGCGCTCAATCACCGAGTAGGTGCCGTCTTTGACCAGATCGGTGACCATCAGGTCGGTGATTCCTTTGCCTATGTCTACGTCCTGACCGAACAGTCCGGCGATGCCGCTATGCACGGTGGCGTAGTCGAAGTCCATAACGGCCACGCGCTTCTTGCGCGGCGGGGCGCCCGCGGGCGCCTGCCTGGCAACGCCCACTCCGGTTAAGATCAGCCATGAGAGCGCCACCAACCAGATCGTCTTTCTCGTATTCATATTGATTTTTCCCCCGGGTGAGAAGTGAGGACAAGGCCACACCTTTCGGTTTGGTCGCTGAGGTTATCCTGGGTACAGCCCTTGATAACCCAGCCGGTATGACATTGTGCAAGAATGAGAGGGTCTGCGCAAGCCCATAAAACCATGAAGAAACTACGCGTCGGCATTCTTTTTGGCGGGCGCAGCGGGGAGCATGAAGTTTCGCTGCTTTCGGCTGCCTCGGTTCTTAACGCCATTGACCAGAGCAAGTTCGAGGTGGTGCCTATCGGCATCACCAAACAGGGCCGCTGGCTGACCGCGGGGGACGCGGAATTGTTGCTGCAGGGCAAGGCCGCGGCGCACTCCCATCTGCGGGCCGGAGACCCGGAAGCGACGCCCGGGGCGGCGGTTCTGGCGACTGGGCAGG
>DASQHA010000390.1:0-14210 GCA_035632335.1 Terriglobales bacterium | reverse complement strand
ACCGTCGCCACCACCGGGGCCAGCGGATCGCTTTTTCTCAAACACTTTCTGCTGGCGGTAGAGCGCGACGCACACGTCCAGACCGTCAACTTCATTGCCTCCGACAGCGCCTTGCGCGTCATGGCCGAGGAACTCGGACTGCGCGGCCGCAGCAACCTGGTCGGTCAGATCCTGGGCCGCAAGTCGGCTCGCAAGATCCAGCTGCAGGCCAATGCCGACATCGGAGCCAACATCGCCAGCGGTTCTTATCCCGCCGATGCCATGGTCGTGATCCCGTGCAGCATGGGTACCCTGGCCCGCATCGCCAACGGCATCGCGTCGCAGCTCATCGAACGCGCCGCCGACGTCTGCCTGAAAGAGAAGCGCCCGCTGGTGCTCTGTGTTCGCGAGACGCCGCTCAACAAAATCCATATCCGGAACATGTACCGGGCCGCCGATGCCGGCGCCACCGTCTTCCCGCTGATCCCGGCTTTCTATTTCCGTCCCGCCAGCTTAGATGCCATGGCCCGCGAATTCGCTAATCGCGTGCTGGCGCATATAGGCCTGCCTCAACCCGATGCCTACAAATGGAAGGGCTGAAAAAGCTTCACGTACCATTCTCCGGTTACCCGGGTGTTACTTCAAAGTGTAGGAAGATAGGGGGGAAGCAGGTAGATTCCTGTGGACCATGACCTGCGGAACGGCCGCACTTTTCGGATTGACCAGTTATTATGACCATGGTGTAAAATAGTAGTCATGAAGGAGATCGCTATTTCCGAATTCAAGGCCAAGTGCCTTTCTTTGCTTGACCAGGTGCAAAAAACCAAGAAACCGATCCGCATCACCCGTTTTGGCAAACCGGTCGCTGACGTCTTTCCGTCCGCTCCCGCTTCCAGTTCTGACTGGATGGGTTCAATGAAAGACAGCATGGAAATCCTGGGGGACATCGTTTCTCCGGCGAACGATGAAAGCGACTGGGAGGTATTGCGAAGTTGAAACTCCTTCTCGACACCCACATTTGGCTCTGGAGTTTGCATGATCCGCATCGGTTGGGGAAGAGAGTCCAGAATGAATTGAGAGACTCCGCAAACGAACGGTGGCTTTCTCCCATCAGCACCTGGGAGGCGTTAACTCTGAATGCCAAAAACAGAATCCGTTTGCCGGCAAACCTGGAGGAGTGGGTGGCGCGCGCTACTGGTCCCTTTCGTGAAGCACCACTTACCCATGAAATTGCGCTCGCGGCGCGCCAATTGTCGCTCCCTGATGAAGACCCCGCGGACCGCTTTTTGGCTGCGACCGCTCAAGTCCTGGACCTGACTCTGGTAACCGCGGATGCCATGCTGCTGGGGTTGGGGGAGATTGCAACTCTGGGAAATCGTTAAGAGTTGTGAGGTCGCCCGCGACTACGCAAGCTCGAATTAATTGCTACAATCTGCTGGATTTTTTGAGCCCTCATCACAAGGAGACTCAAATGTTGTTTTACAGGCGCGCCGTGATTTTGTTCGGCTTAATCGCTGGCATTTTGGTTTTTGCTCCTCTAATGCACGCCGCCGGCCCGACTTTTTCTGTTTCCTTTCCCAAGAGCCGCAGCGAGAAGCCGCTGGACGGACGCATCTTCCTTCTTCTTTCGACCGACCCTTCCGCCGAGCCCCGCATGCAGATCGACGATTCCGTCCGCACCCAGATGATGTTCGGCATGGATGTTGACGGCCTGCAGCCCGATCGAGCCGTGCTGGTGGACGATTCCGCCGCCGGCTACCCCGTCAAGAGTCTGCGCGACGTGCCGCCGGGAGAGTACTACGTGCAGGCGGTGTTGCATCGTTACGAAACTTTTCACCGCTCTGATGGCCATACCGTCAAGTTGCCCATGGACCGCGGCGAAGGGCAGCACTGGAACATTGCACCGGGCAACTTCTATTCCACCCCGCAGAAGATCACGCTTGGGCCTGCAGGCGGGCTGTTTGCCGTCGTGCTCGATCAGGAAATCCCGCCCATTCCGCCGCCGCAGGACACCAAATACATTCGCCACATCAAGATTCAGAGCGCGCTGCTGACTAAATTCTGGGGACGCCCCATGTATCTCAGTGCCAACGTGCTCGTGCCCGAGGGGTTTGATGAGCATCCCAGCGTTCATTTTCCAGTCATCATCAATGAGGATCACTTTAACGCCGACTTCGGCGGCTTTCGTACCGAGCCGCCCGACCCTAATCTGAAGCCGGATTACAGCGAACGCTTCCACATCTCCGGCTACAACCGCATTCAGCAGCAGGAGGCTTACAAGTTTTACCAGCAGTGGATTGCGCCTGGATTTCCCCGTGTGGTGATCGCGGAAATCAATCATGCCAATCCTTACTACGATGATTCCTACGCAGTGAATTCCGCCAACCTTGGTCCCTATGGCGACGCCATCGAGACTGAACTCATTCCCGCCATCGAAAAACAATTTCGCGGCATTGGACAAGGCTGGGCGCGCTTCGCTTACGGCGGTTCCACCGGCGGATGGGAATCGCTGGCGGTGCAGGTGTTTTACCCCGACCACTACAACGGCGTGTTCGTCGCCTGTCCCGACCCGGTTGATTTTCGCGCTTATACCACCATCAACATTTACAGTGATCCCAACGCGTTCTACATGATGGGTCCGCACACCAAAGTCGCGCAGCCCGCCATGCGCGATTATCTCGGACGCACCCTCGGCACGGTACAAGGCATGAACCAGTACGAGCTCGCGCTGGGCTCGCACGCCCGTTCAGGAGAACAGTTCGATATCTGGCAGGCAGTTTACGGGCCGGTCGGCGACGACGGTTATCCCAAACAGATTTTCAACAAGGAGACTGGCGAAATCGACCACACGGTCGCAGCGTACTGGAAAGAGCATTACGATCTCAGCGCCATCATGCAGCGCGACTGGGCCACGCTCGGCCCCAAACTGCAGGGCAAGCTTCACATCTACGTGGGCTCGGCCGACACCTATTTCTTGAACGACGCGGTCTACTATCTGGAAGATTTTCTGAAGTCGACCAAGAATCCGCCCTACGACGGCGAAGTCAAATACGGCGATCGCGCGGAGCATTGCTGGAACGGCGATCCCGAGCTTCCCAACTATCTTTCGCGCCTGCACTACCACACCATGTACTTGCCCAAGATTCTCGATCGCATGGAGAAGACCGCGCCGGTCGGAGCCGATCTGAAGTCGTGGCGCTACTGAAGGGGGCTACGGGGTGGAGTAGTCCTTCAGGCCTGCATACAGCCGTTGTGGTGCGCGGGGCTACGGCGCCGTTTTCGCAGGCTAAAGCAGGTCATTGCGTGTTTGTATTGTGCGGTTGCGGCGGCAAAAACGTTCCCCAAGCCGCAAAGACTAAAGCAATCATGAACGCCCCAGCCCAGCTCATTTTGTGGTATCCGAGGGTCCGAACGTTAACGTAGTTGACAACGAACTCCAATGGCACAGACAGTGCGAACAAAAGGACAAAGCGTAACACCTTGCTGCGCGGCATGCTTCGCAGCGTTTTGCTGAAGATAAAGACTTGTCCGATTACAATGGCGAAGCCGGCGACAATTGCGACGATGATCGATAGCATGGTTTTCTGCCTAAACGGTAAACTTTGCGGCCTTTGGGCGTCTAGGTCACTTTGGTCAGTGAATCGAAGTCGGATAGGTGTTGGGAAATCGACATCACACCAGCAATGAGGAGCCTGACCGCCTCAGGTCTTAAGTTATGGAGGTTGGAGGCCCACGATACGGCGTAACGACCCCAAGGCCTACAAATAACCGTGAACGCCCTCAGCGGCTGAAGCCGCCCTTCAGTGCCGGTCTAAATGCAGCGCTAAAGCGCTGCTCCACCCAAATCAAAATCCAGCACAGAAATTACCTCTGATGTACGCACCACCTTCGTGCCAGTTGACGCGCACAACCTTCCCGTACTAATGTGCAATTACACCGGAAAGGAGGTGGTCTGATGACAAGTTCTGACTTATGTGGGAGTAGTAAAAGACCAGGTGAGGTGGCTGTGACTTAGAGCGGTCGCTCTAAGAACCATCGCACGACTACCGGTGATTTAGGGTTGCATTCCGCCCGGCGTGCAGGTCGCGCCGGGACCCGGAGTTATCCGAAGGGGACCACCTTTAGAGTGGCCGCCTCTTGGTCAATCCCAAACAGTGCACCGGGCGGCCCGCGTATGAAAAATGCGCGGGCCGTTCTTCATTTCTACCCCGGGTTTTCTACTCCAGCGCCTCTAGTGGCCCCGTTGCGAGCGCTCCGGTCCTGCCCGTTTCGTCTTCCCCTGGTCCCGTCGAATCGCATAGTACTCGTTTTGCGGACGGTCATCCTGGAGGGCAGGCGCGTTCGGAGCTTCCGCAATCATGTCGTCGAGTGAAATTTCCCGGCTGAGCACAACCGCAAACTCCTGCTCGGGCGTGCTCTCCGGTCCCCATTCCATCAAGTCGGCGGCCGCTTTCGGCGGCAGGCGCCGGGCCAGCTCGGCCGCGGTTGGATTGGGCAGAGGGCGGTCGCTCGCCAGGAAGTGGTAGCCCCAGCCTTCCACCGAATGGAATACGCGCACGTAGGGGAAGGATTCTTTCAGCGCCCGCGCCACGGAGGCGTGGACCACCGCGTCTCCTCCCGGCAGCCACTGCTGCAGAATTCCTCCGGCGCTCAATCTCCGCCAGATGATCTGGTAAAACTCTTTGGAATAAAGCAGGCTCGATCCCGCGGCTTCGACCGGCGGCGGAGGGTCGATGGTGATCACGTCATATTGTCCGGTGGTTCGTTCCAGGTAGCGCCGGCCATCGTCGATGACCAGGTTGGACAAGGGTGACTTCAGGAGCTCCGGACCGTCAGGGTGGTAGAACCCGAACACTCGTGGCACGCTGGGCACCAGTTCAACGGCCGTGACCGGAATGTCCCAGGACAGCAGGGAGCGGTAGGTTGTACCCATGCCGAAGCAGACCACCAGGGCATTCTTTGGCGGATGATCGAGGAACGCCAGCGGGAGGTGGGCCATGAGCTTGGTGATCGGCGTAAGTCCAGTAATGCCCACTCCATTAACCAGCAGCCGCTTGTTGCGGCCTTCTCCCAGGGCCACGATGGTAGCGGTGTTGTCGCGGAACACCTCACTGCCCCGGAACTGATCTTCGTAGCCCCGCTGGGTGAACACCAGGGCCAGCGCCGCCAGCACCACGGCATAAGAAACGCCGGCTTGCCAGTCGAAGCGAAATTTGGTTCCTGCCGCAAAGCCGTCCGGACGGAAGGCCATCAGGAGCCAGGGCAGCGCGAAGACGAACAGTACCCAGCGTTCGCTCATCAGCGGCAGCAGGAAAAAGCCGGAGACCAGCGGTCCCAGGATGCAGCCCAACACATTGATGGCGTAGGCTTTTCCTGCCTTGCCTGGGTCGCCGCCGGACCAGCGGTCGACCAGCAGGGGCGTAAGGAATCCCAATACGCCGGAAAAGGGCGCGATGCCAAGCAGCAGACGCAATACCCGCCCCATATGGACGTCAGGATTAGCGGCCACCAGCGGCAGGAGCGCAAACAGTCCCAGTAGAACCCAGATCAGCCTGCCTTCCAATCGGGGCTTTCGACTCCACTGCCGGTAAATCTGCAAGCCAATGAAGGTCGAAACCAGGTAGGTTGCCAGGATAGACGCGAAGGCGTACACCACGGTGCCCACATACGGCGTGAACTGCCGTATCCAGACCACTTCCATTCCGATACTGGTCAGTCCGGTGAGAAAGAGCAGCACCAGGGGCCTGACGGTTCCATCGGAGAAAGCCACGCGGGCTGCGTTTCCCGCCGTTTCAATTTTTGCGCCGGGGCCTGGCGCGGCTGCTGTCACTTTCAAACTGAGCAGCAGCGCAGTTAGGGCCAGCAATCCGTTGCAGGCGGCGGCGAGCCTCAGCGTGCCCCGGAAGCCGTAAAGTTCAATCAGCAGCAGTGGGATGATTGCGCCGATGACCGCGCCCAGCACGTTGGCCAGGTAAAGATAACTGAACGATCGCTCTGATTTCCCGCTCCAGCGCCTGCGGATCGCCAGCATCGCCAGGGGAATGGTCGCGCCCATGCAGGCGCACCACGGAATCAGGGTGAGAGCGACGCAAACGCCGGACCCGAGGTAGTAGGCCCCCGACGAGGACGTTCCCACGCGCTCCAGCAGCTTTCGTCCCCACAAGAGCTGGTAGGGAACCAGCAGGGCCGAGATGCCGATCAGCAATTCAGCCAGGGCGTAGAGGCGCAGAGCCGGAATCCGGATTCCGCTCTCGAATCCGCGGATCAGGCGGCCGCTTCCCCAGGAGCCCAGGCCCAGGCCTGCCATGAACATCGAGATCACGATGGAGGTCAGCGCGGTGGTGACCCCGAACTGGGCCATCGCCAGGCGGAGCCATACAATCTCGTAGAGGATGCTGCAGAATCCCGAGACCAGAAACAGTAGAAAGAACCACGCCATAAGGGAGCGTCTACGGAGTGTATCCCATGCGCCACAGGGAGGCCGATTCCGCGTTCCCCACGACGAATGACAATGCCAGCCAGCAGATCGCGACTGGATAAGCCGAATTCATGGTTCAGCCTTCTGGAAACCGAGCCGGATGACTTCTAAAGTGTCTGCGGCCAGGCCCAGTTTCCCGATCTGCTCAGGCGTGAACCATCCCACTTCGTCGGCGTCGCCCGCCGCCCGCGAATCTCCGGCCACCCGGCGGCAATGAAAATCGACCAGCACGTAGTGATACAGAATGTGGCCGTCGTCATCGCGCAGCACACGGTCATAGACGCCCAGCAGTTCGGTGGGGTCCACGGTGAGGCAGGTTTCCTCCTGCGCCTCCCGAGCCGCCGCCTGGCGCAGGGTCTCTCCCAATTCCAGCACGCCCCCGGGGATGGACCATTCCCCGGCCAGCGGAGGATGCCCACGCTTTACCAGCAGCACCCGGCCCTCCTCAATGATCACCGCGCCCACGCCCACCAGGGGGGAATCGGGATATTCGCGTTTCATGAATGGCCGGCCTGTGCAAAACTCCGCCTCGTCGACGGGACTATAATTTTTATCTCATCGCTCTTCTGGTAGACAAATCGCAGTAACCAATCTTCCCCGCCGTCCTGGCTGGCAGGTTGAGCTGTTTTGGCGGCGGGCCGATCCCAGTTATTTCCCAGACAATGCGAAAGGAGATTACCCTCATGTTTACCCGTTTTGTGGAATGCCACGTGAAGCCGGACAAAAGAGATGACTTCAGCCAAAAGCTGCGCAACGATGTGCTGCCCATCTTACAGAAGCAGCCCGGCTTTGTAGACCTGATCGGCCTGGTCTCTGAAACCGATCCCAACCGGATCGTTTCCGTCAGCTTCTGGAACAGCAAGCAGGACGCGGAACGCTATCATCGCGAGCATTACAACCGTATTGCGGAGATGCTCAAGCCCAGCCTGAAGCGCGACCCCGTGGTCGACACTTTCAGCGTGGATACCTGGACCGCTCACCGCATTGCGGCCGGTAAAGCCGCCTGATCCTTACTGCCCCGGGGCAGAGATTTGCTCCGGGGCCATCTTTGGGGTTTCCCGTCCAGCAGCGAAGTAGATCCGGCACGCGCTAGAATGTGGCTGTGTCCCTGGACGAATACAAGCGCAAGCGCCGCTTCGAGGCCACTCCCGAGCCTCCGCCCAAGCTGGAGAAGAAGTCGCAGCATCGCTTCGTGGTGCAAAAGCACCGCGCCACCCGCCTGCACTACGATTTCCGTCTGGAAATGGAAGGCGTGCTTAAGTCCTGGGCCGTGCCCAAAGGCCCTTCTCTCGATCCCGCCGACAAACGCCTGGCCATGCAGGTGGAAGATCATCCCGTTTCCTACTTTGATTTCGAAGGCACCATTCCTGAAGGCAACTACGGAGCGGGCACCGTGATGGTCTGGGACGTCGGCACCTGGGAGCCGCTGTCGCCCGAACCGGTAAAGGGAAAGTTTGTCCCGGGGACCGACGCGGAAGCCTCGGCCATGCTGAAGAAGGGTGATCTAAAAATCCGGCTGCACGGCAAAAAACTCAACGGTGATTTCGCGCTGATTCACATGCACTCGCGCCGTCCCGGCACCAAGGGCACGGAGTGGCTGTTGATCAAGAAGCAAGACGACTACGTGGTAAAAGGCTTCGACATCGACCAGTACGACGAATCGGCGCTGACCGGCCGCAGCATCGCCGATATCGCCGGCGACCAGGGCTCAGCCCAGTGGACCAGCAGCCGTCCGGCATCGCGCGGAGCGATCAAAGCCAAATGGCTGGCCGATGCGATCGCCAAGTTTGATAAGAAGAGCAAAAAGAAACAAGCCACAGGGGACACGGAGAAACTCAAAGTAAAAAAAAACGAAAAAGATAAGAGCGTAGCCGGTTCAGTTGGTCCGGCGTCCCGTCGAAGTGCGCGGACCATGAAGTCTTCCTCCGCGTCCTCCGTGGTTAAAGACCTGGCGGGCGCGGTCAAACGGCCCATGCCCACTGCGATCCATCCCATGCTGGCAACTTCCGTCGACGACCCGTTCGATAGCCCGGAATGGCTGTTTGAAATCAAGTGGGACGGCTACCGCGCCATTGCCTTCATCGCTCAAGGCAAGGTCCACCTGGTTTCGCGCAATCAGAACGACCTCACCGCGCAATTTTCCGAGCTGCAGAATATCCCCGGTTTCATCACCGCCGAAACGGCCATTCTCGACGGCGAAATCGCCGCCCTCGACGAGCAGGGGCGATCGTCGTTCAGCCTGATCCAGCAGCGCACGGGTATTCGCCAGGGTGGGCGGCGCGGCCCCTCGCGCGGCGATATTCCCGTCCTCTACTACGTCTTCGACCTGCTCTACCTGGACGGATACGACCTGCGGCGGGTTGCGCTCGAGGAGCGCAAAGGATTGCTGGAGCGGATCACCAACGTCAGCGGCCCGGTGCGCTACTCCGATCATTTCTCCCAGGGCAAGGCGCTGTTCGATGTGGCCAAACAAAAGGGGTTGGAAGGAATCCTGGCCAAGCGCCGGAGCAGCGTGTACGAAGAGCGCCGCACGCGGGAGTGGCTCAAGATCAAGATCACCCAGACCCTGGATTGCGTCATTGGCGGATATACCGACCCGGAAGGCACTCGGTCATATTTCGGTTCCATCGTGCTGGGCCTGTATGACGACAATGGAGAACTGGTGCATGTGGGCCAGGCGGGCACCGGTTTCGATCAGGCAATGCTCAAGGAGGTCTGGCAGGCGCTCAAGAAACTGGCCACCAAGCGCAGCCCCTTCCCCGGAGGGGTGGAAGCGCTTCGAACCGTGCACTGGGTAAAGCCTGAGCTGGTGGCGGAAATCAAGTTCTCGGAATGGACCCATGAAAGCGCGGAAGGCGGCATGAAGTTGCGCGCGCCAGTCTTCCTCCGGCTGCGGGATGACAAGGATCCCAAAGAGTGCGTGCTGCAGAAGTAGGCACGCCAGCGGCTGAAAGCCCCAGCCAGAAGCCAGAAGCTAGAAGCCAGAAGCTATTTAATTTCCTTCATCGGCAGCATCGACCCGTAATCCCTTCCGGAAGGTTCCACGGCGCGGGCCACGATTCCGCCAAAGGCATCGCGACACTCCGGATATTTTGCCAGCAGCGCCTTCATCACCATCACGTTTTCCTGAAACGTCTTGCCGGTGTCGGAGACATCCGCCGACTGGTACTTCACCACCAGGTCGAAATCGCGGCCTACCGGCACGGGAAAAAGGTCCGCTACCTTGAAGGTCTTTCCACCCGCGGTCAGATCCAGGGGAGGCAGGTCAGCCGGCTTCGTTGCCTGCATCTCGTCATAAAGTTTGTCGGTCGTAGCCGTCGCCATGAAAGGCACGGGGACCAGCAGTTCTCGCGCTTCGCCAAAATAGAACCAGGCATTGCGTAGCTGTCCTTTGCTCTTGTATTCCCGGGCCTGGCTGGCAAACCAGTTGCCGTCGTGGCCGGCAATCTGGGAGGGCTTGGCGTAGAACCCGCCCAATTTCCAGTCGTTTCCCCGCTGCTGCAAAACAAACGACACGGTGTAGGCGCCCTGCGGCGACGCCGCATCCAGGGTCACAATGCCGTAATTGCCCGGTGGGAGGTTGGGAATCACGAAAACGGCGCTGTTCCGGGTCTGTCCCTGGGCCCCGAATACGCCGCACAGGAACTCGGCGCGCTGCAGCGGTTCCGTCCCTTCCGCCTTGAGAAGAAATGGCGGACGCGCCACCGGGCGCACGCCGTTAAGATTGGCCCGATTCTCCTTGACCGCCGCGTCAATGCCGGAAAAATCGGAGGCCAGGCTGGCGATCGCATTCTGCCGCAGGGAGGCCGAATCGCCGCGCGCAGCCATATCGTAAAAGCGGGTGCCGGCGCTGACCAGCGCCGAGGCCGTGGCCTCGTCCATATCGCCCGCGGTCAGGCAGGTCTGGGCCTGAGAAACCACGGCTGAAAGGGAAAGCAATAACGCCGGCAACCACGTCGCGAAGCTCTTGGCGTAGCCGATGTTCCACCTCGAATCAATTTTAAACTGCCGGACCCGGACCTTGATACTCAGGATCTACGATATTCACGATCTACAATAGACGGGGACCGGGCGATTGCGCCGGAGTGCGCTGTGTGCTACCGTCGCCCCAGTTCCCCATTTCCCCGCGAGGGAGACGCTTATGGCTCTGATCTTCCTGGGCATTCTGGTAGTGATCGTCATCCTGCTGGTTGGGATGTACAACAGTCTGGTGCAGTTGCGCGTCCGCTGCGACAACGCCTGGTCGGACATCGATGTGCAACTCAAACGGCGCCACGACCTGATCCCCAATCTGGTCGAGACTGTCAAAGGTTACGCTACCCACGAGAAAAGCACATTCGAGAACATCGCTAAATTCCGCTCCCAGGCGATGCAGGCCACGACCCCCGGCGACAAGGCCGAGGCCGAGAACCAGCTCAGCGGAGCGCTCAAGAGTCTGTTCGCGGTGGCGGAAAATTATCCCCAGCTCAAAGCGTCGGAAGAGTTCACCCAGCTGCAGGGTTCGCTCAGCCAGACCGAGGATACGATCCAGAACGCGCGCCGCTACTACAACGCTGTGGTGCGCGACCTGAATACCAAGATCCAGTCCTTCCCGACCAATATTCTCGCCGGCATGTTCGGCTTCCAGCAGCGCCAGTTCTTCGAGGTGGCCGCCGCCGACCGCGAGCCCGTGGCGGTGAAGTTCTAACCGGCCGATGTCTTTCAAGCCGCGGTCGACGCAAGATTGCAGCCCACGGCGTAAGCCGCGGGTCCAGGAGCGGCGGTCCCGCTGAGCCCCATCGGGGCGAAAGAGCCGCTTACACGACCTTTGAACTCGGGTGGAGCAGCGCTTCAGCGCTGCATTGAAAGCTAAACTGTCAATGGCGGCTTCAGCCGCTGAGGTACCTTCTGATCGGCGTCCTAATGTCCATAATCCCAGCGGCTAGAGCCGGTCATTCTCGGGGATTGATTGCAGCGCTAAAGGGCTGCTCCATCCAAAAAATTCTTCTCGTCGTTTGCCTGCTGCTGGGTGCTGGAACCTCGCTCCTTGCCCAGAGCTGGCGCATCTCCGACTTCCAGGACACCATTCTGATCACCGAAGACGGCTCGGCCCTGGTGAAGGAGCGCATCAGCCTCGTCTTCATCGGCCAGTGGCACGGCATTCATCGCACCATCCCGGTTGAGTACCCGGGCCCGCGGGGCACGAACTACACCCTTTTTCTCGATGTCACGGGGATCACGGACGGCGCCGGCGAGAAGTTGAAGTACGAATCCAAAACCTCCGGCGGTTATCGCGATTTGAAAATCTATATTCCCGGGGCGGTGGATACCACGCGCACGGTGGAAATCACTTACATCGTCCGCAACGGCATCCGGTACTTCGAAGATCACGACGAGTTCTACTGGAACGTCACCGGCAACGACTGGCCGGTGCCGATCGATCACGCCGAAGCGCATGTTTACCTGCCCAAAAAGGCGGCGGGAACGCTGCGCGCCCAGGCCTTTACCGGCACTTACGGATCGGCCGAGCGCGATGCTACTTCCGAAATCAACGGCGCCGACGTGGCCTTCGAGACTGCCAACCCGCTGCCCATGCGCGGGGGCATGACCATCGATATCTTTATCCCCAAGGGCATTCTTCGGGAACCGGGCACGCTCACCCGGTTCTTCTGGTTCATCGGCAGCAATCCGGTCGTATTTCTGCCGTTCGTCACCTTCGGCGTGATGTTCGCCCTGTGGTGGTACAAGGGCCGCGATCCCGATCCGGGCCGCTCGGTCGCGCCCATGTACGAACCGCCGCCGGGCATGTCGCCGGCCGAGGCGGGCGCGCTGATCGAGGACACGGTTCATCCCCGCGACATTACTTCCACCATCGTGGACCTGGCGGTGCGGGGTTACCTGAAGATTGAAGAAACTGTCGACACGAATCTTCTGATCTTCCATTCCAGGGACTACATTTTCCATCTGCTCAAGCCCAGCACGGAATGGCAGGGCCTGGCGCCGCACGAACGAGTCATGCTGGAAAATATCTTCGAGGGCGGACAGCAGACCAAATTGTCCAGCCTGAAGAACCGCTTCTACACCGCCATCCCGGTAATCAAGCAGGACATCAAGTCGGCGCTGAGAAACAAAGGCATGTACCTGCTCGATCCCGATTCGGCCAACGGATATAGCGTGGGCGCCCTGGTTCTGATCGCCCTTCCGTTTATTGCCGCACCCTTCCTGGGATACACGGCCATGTTCAATTCCATCGCACTGCTGGTGGTATGCGGCATCATCTCGCTGGTGATCTGGTGGTTGTTCGCCCGCCAAATGTCGGCCAAGACCGTGCAGGGCGGCCGCACCCGGATCGCGATCCTGGGCTTTCAGGAATTTATGAACCGGGTGGACGCCGACCGTTTGAAGCGCATGCCTCCGGACACGTTTGAGAAATATTTGCCCTACGCCATGGCGCTGGGCGTGGAACATCACTGGGCGCAGGCCTTTGCCGGCATTATTCAGAACCCGCCCAGCTGGTATGTGTCGCCGAACGGGATGACCGGTTTCAACCCGCTGTTGTTCTCCAGTTCCATGCACAACATGGCATCGGATATGCACCAGGTATTCGTGTCCGCGCCGCGCGCCAGTTCCAGCGGTTCAGGTTTTGGCGGCGGCGGTGGAGGAGGCTTCTCGGGCGGCGGGTTCGGCGGCGGCGGCGGAAGCGCCTTTTAGGGGGAACAAGTCAGCTCAGTCTAGAGAGACGGGCGAGGGCCGCCACGCCATCGGCGAACATCCTGATTTCAATGTTTCCGGTGAAACACGTGCCGGGTCAGCGTCGGCCAGAATTCGGCAAAGGCGTTGCCGCCCATCCGGCTGGCAAAGCCCAGAGCGGTGCGCAGACAGGCGTCGCCCACGCCGGACTCGCTGTCAGCCCGCCAGGTATTGGAGAGAAAATTGTTGCCTGCGGTGCCGATATATCGGGCATAGGCGGGAGCCACACTTCCGCGGGCACGGCGCGCCACGAACGTCATCACCACCACGTTCTTGATCCGGCTCCCGACCGACTGGCCGGCGGTGGGGAAATAGCGCGGGTCCTCTCCCCATAACGCGCCCAGCGATGCCTCCATGAGATTGCTGGTGGCGGTGCCGGTGAACCGCATCCCATAGCGCTTGCCGAAGCCCTCCCAGTGCGGACCATACTCATGGGGACGGTCGGTCGCGGTACCGAAGCCTGCAGTGAATAGACCGGCCGAGAGGCTCTCCCCGCCGATAGTGCTTTTGACTGCCCAGCTCAGGCGCTGCCGGCCGGTGATCGATTGATATGGGGTGGAAGCATTTCCGAAGGGGCTCGCCGGTGGGTCCCTGAGACCCTGGGCCGCCGCAGCGGCGGTGAGCAGAAGAAAAACGGCGAGGCAGTGTCCAGGGGCCTGGTTTCATAGCGATCTTGGTTGCCAATAAGAGGTCTGGGTTTGCTTTGCTGAACAGAATAGCCGAGAAACTGCATTTGAAGTCGTCCGGAAGGCCGTACTTCCCACCCGACGACGCAGTTCCAATCGATTCCTGGCGCAGGAGCACGAGAGAATTTAGTCCAACATCAGGGGGGAACCAACTTCCTACCCTTGCTACGTCCCTTATGAGGCTGTTACGGGGGGTATCATCCGTGATATAACCGCGCAAGCAGATCGTTCCGGCTTCATACAAGGGAATCCGGCACTGTGCTGGATTTCGCGGGCAGAAATGGGCGGGAGCGAGGAGGCTTTTGTGTCCGAAGCGCGGACGGGGAAGCGATTTCCTC
>DASQHA010000389.1:0-7325 GCA_035632335.1 Terriglobales bacterium | reverse complement strand
GCGGTTTACAACCGGAACAAGGACAGGTCCGCGCCTTTCGCCGGCGCGGGCGCGACCGTGGCGGGGTCGCCGCGCGAAGCCGCGTCGCGGGCGGACATCATCATCAGCATGGTCTCGGACGACATAGCCTCACGGGGGGTGTGGCTGGGCGAAAACGGCGCGCTGGCGGGAGCGGCCCTCGGATCGGTGCTGATCGAATGCAGCACGCTCACCGTCGGCTGGATCAAGGAACTCGCGGCTGCTGCCGCTCAACGAGGATGCGAATTGCTGGACGCGCCCGTTACCGGAACCAAGCCCCATGCGGCTTCCGGCGAATTGTCATTCCTGATCGGCGGATCGGATGCGGCTCTCGCCACCGCCCAGCCCGTGCTGGCTGTGATGGGACGCGAATTCATTCACCTGGGCCCGACCGGAAGCGGCGCGCTGATGAAGCTCATCAACAATTTCATGTGCGGTGTGCAGGCTGCGTCCCTCGCGGAAGCGGAGTATATGATCGGCGCCGGCGGTCTGAACCTCGAGAAGGCGCTACCGATCCTTACTCACGGTGCGCCGGGCAGCGGCCTGGTGCAGCGCGCTGCCGCTCGCGCCTTTGCCAATGACTTCACTCCGAATTTTCCGCTGCATCTGATGGCCAAGGACCTGGGTTACGCCATCGGCGAAGCCTCCAACCTGGGACACGATCTCCTGACTGCGAGCTCAGCGCTTACCATATTCAAGGAGGCGATCGCCAAGGGCTATGGCGATCAGGACTTTTCCGCGGTGATCAAGTCTCAGCAGCGCGGATAAAGAATAAAGAACCGTTAATTGCTGATCAGGGTTATTCCCAGCTTAGGCGGACCAGCGAAAGACCCTGCCTGGGCAAGGCAAATTGCAGGCGGGCTGCGCCTTGCGCGATCGGCATCCATGAGGGAGAACCCAGCATCTGCAGTTGGCCTGCGCTTTGCAGTTGCTCGTATTGGCCCTGGGTCGGCGATTGCGGAGAGCCCATCTCTTTCCACGCCGTGAAGGAGTTGCTGTAGCTGGAATCGATGCGGAAATGTTCGAGCAGGACTCGGCTGACCTTGCTGGGCAGTCCGTTGACGGCCAGGTCAATTGGCGTCGCGGCAGCGGGAAGGTCGTCGTCGTGGTAATTCCAGATCAGGACTTCGACTTCGTGGTCCCGGCGCGCGGCAATCACGCCGATGTCCGGCTGTGCGCGCACCCCGTCGCGGACAACGTCTTCCGAACGCAACGCGCCGGAACTAGTAGCGTTCACGCGTTCGTTGCCCAGCAAACCCAGCATGCGGAAAGCATTCAGCACCGGTTTATCCACTCCGTTGGTGGCCAGCGTGCGGAAGCCCTCGAAATAGGGTTGGCCTTCAAACTCGAATGCCCAGGTCACCGCGCCAATAAAATTGACGTGCTCCCGGCCGGCTAGAAAAAGAACGTCGTTCAGTGTTTCAGCCGTGTAGGCAGCGTACAACGGGCCGTTGCGATAGGAGTTCTGCGGATTGTTCCGTGCCGAGCAGGCTGCGCAGCCTTCCGGATCCGACTCTCCCAGAATAATTGGAGTGCTGCGCCATTCCGGAAACGAGGCCACGATCTGGAAGCCCTGCTCGATCGCGGCCAACTGGCGCGCTATGCCCATTTGCACGTGATCGCCTTGCCACTTGGGAGATCCCTTGGGATGAAAACTGATGAAGTCCAGGCGGGAGCCGACTTTTCCGGTCACATAGTTCGGTTGGCGAGCGCAGTGGTCGAGGAACGAGCGCAGAAATTCAGCGGCTTTGGCATTGCCTGGGCCGGTACTGTCCGGACCACCGATGCGAGCTTCGGGAAGGGCGCGCAGGACGGCGTCCGCGGTGAAATCGTAAAGCTTGAAATATTCCTGCGGCGTTCCCTTCCAGTAGTCGATGTCGGGCTCGTTCCAGACTTCCCACAGCCAGGTTTTTACCTCCGCGTCGCCGTAACGCTGGCGCAGGTGGTGGACAAATTGAAAGACGACTTCCGACCACTTCTGATAATCCCTGGGAGGGTAGGCCCAGCCGGTAAAAATGGAGCCTTCAGGGAAATTATGACGGTAGGGCTGGGGATGAGTGGACAGAGCCTCCGGCATGAAACCGATCTCGACTAACGGTTTGACTCCGGCTGACCGGAAGGCGTCGAAAATGCGGTCCAGGATGGTCCAGTTGTAAATTGCCTTTCCCTGGGCGTCCTCGGTGTAAACGTTGGTCGATCCCCACTTCAAAGAGGCGGAGCCGTCGCCCGTAGTCAAGAGATTATGGACCCGCACGTACGCCGGCCCGGAGCTGAGGGCCGCCAGTTCGCCCAGCAGCTTCCTGCCGTTCGGCGCGTAGCTGTAATTGGGTTCGTCGTAGCCGAAATAATTCCAAATGGGGGAGATTGTGCCCTCGGGCTGATCGAATCGCACATCCACACTCACGCTGTGCGGGCTCTCCTGCGAGTGGATCCAGGAAGGAAGCAGCAGAAAAGCCAGGACGCTACCAATGGCGAGAATCGACTTGCACCTGAGAGTAGTCATCCGCGACCCGTGGCCATCCACTTTCTCGACCGGCAATGGCGTGGAGCTCATAGGATGGAAAGCCGGCAATGGTGCAGCTGCGCGCCGGATCCTTCGGGACTAAGGTCCCTCAGGATGACGCCGCTATCAAGATTGGGTTTCAAATTCAGCACGCACTCTCTCGACCCGCCTTCACCCCTCGCTTCACAAACAGCGGTATCATATTAGACTTCCACCGACACTTTCTGGAAGAATAGCGCGAAAGAACGAAGGAAGAGGGGGCAAACACGATGCAGATCAAGGTCAATGGTGTGGAACGTTCCTTCGATGGCGATCCCGACTTGCCGCTGCTGTGGTATTTGCGCGACGTGTTGGGGTTGACCGGAACCAAGTTCGGCTGCGGCATGGCGCTGTGCGGAAGCTGCACCGTGCATCAGGATGGAAAGGCGGTGCGGTCCTGCGTAACCAAAGTCAGCGCGACCGCCGGAAAAGAAATCACCACCATCGAAGGCATCTCCGGGAATGGATTGCACGTGGTGCAGCAGAAGTGGATCGAATACAACGTGCCGCAGTGCGGTTACTGCCAGCCGGGACAGATCATGCAAGCCATTTCCCTGCTGAAAGAAAAACCCAAGCCCAGCGACGAAGACATTGAGGCCGGCATGTCGGGAAATATCTGCCGCTGCGGCACCTACCAGCGGATTCGCGCGGCCATCAAGGCGGCCGCCGGGGAGAGCGCATGAGCCACAATATCCTGAACGTCAGCCGCCGAGGTTTTCTGCAAGGCCTGGTTTCCACGGGCGCCCTGGTCCTGAGTGTGCGCCTGGTTCCGGAAGCCCTGTGGGCCGCGGAAACGTATGCGGGTTCGCATGCCGACCGCGCCACCCTGCACCCCAGCGTGTTTGTGGGAATCGACACCGACGGAACCGTCTATCTGGTCGCGGCGCGCTCGGAAATGGGCACCAGCAGCCGCACAACTGTTCCCCTCATTCTGGCGGATGAGCTGGATGCGGACTGGAAGCGGGTGAAAATTGAACAGGCCATCGGCGACCCGCGGTACGGAGACCAGGACACGGATGGATCGCATTCCGTCCGCGACGGATTTGTGACCATGCGGGAGGCCGGAGCCACGGCTCGGCTGATGCTGACGCAGGCCGCAGCCCAGAAGTGGGGCGTGCCGGTTTCGGAGTGCGAGTCCGATCTTCACGTGATCGTGCATCGTCCGAGCAAGCGCAGGGCCGGCTACGGCGAACTGGCCTCGGCCGCCGCTAAATTGCCCGTGCCCAAGAAAGAAGATCTGCAATTCAAGCCCAAGAGCGCCTGGCGATATATCGGAAAAGGCGCGAAGAGCTACGACCTGGCCAACCTGTGCACGGGCAAAGCCGGGTATGGCATGGACGCCCATCTCGATGGCATGGTCTACGCTTCGATCGAGCATCCGCCGGTGCTCGGCGGCACGGTCAAATCTTACGACGAGAAAGCTCCGCTGCAGGTGAGGGGCGTCAAGCAGACGATTCCGATCAAGCCCTTCACCCCGCCGCATCATTTTCAGCCGCTGGGCGGGGTGGCGGTCATCGCCGATAACACCTGGGCGGCATTTCAGGGACGCAAGAAGCTGAATGTCTCGTGGGTCAACGGGGCGAATGCCGGCTATAACTCGGATCCCTACAAGAAAGAACTGCAGGAAACGGCGCGCAAGCCGGGCAAGGTGGCGCGCAATATCGGCGACGTGGATGCGGTGTTTGCCAAGGGCGGAAAAATCGTGGAGGCGGAGTACTACGTGCCTCACCTGGCCCATGCGCCGATGGAACCGCCGGCCGCACTGGCCGACTATCGTGACGGCAAGGTGACGGTGTGGACCTGCACCCAGAGCCCGCAGGCCGTCCAGGAGACTGTGGGAGAAGTGTTGGGCATCCCCAAGGAAAATGTGACCTGCCATGTAACCCTGCTGGGTGGTGGGTTCGGGCGGAAGTCGAAGCCGGACTACGCCGCCGAGGCTGCGGTCCTGTCGAAAGCCACGGGCAGGCCGGTGAAGGTGGTTTGGAGCCGGGAAGATGACATCAAGTTCGGCTACTATCACGCCGTGGCGGCCATGTACATGAAGGCCGCGCTCGACGAAAAGGGCATGCCCGCTGCCTGGCTGCAACGTTCGGTATTTCCTCCAATCGGTTCCACCTTCGCCTTGAACACCACATATGGCGACGGTGGCGACCTGGGGCAGGGCTGGACAGACCTGCCTTTCGACCTGCCCAATCACCGGGTCGAGAACGGGCCGGCGGAGAACCATGTCCGCATCGGCTGGTTCCGGTCGGTGGCAAATATTTATCACGGGTTCGCCGCCCAGTCGTTCGCCAACGAACTGGCGCACGCCTCGGGGCGGGATTCGGTGGAATATCTTTTGCAGCTGATCGGGCCGCCGCGGATCGTGGACGTAAAGGCCTCCGCCCCGGACTACGACAATTACGGGGGATCGACAACGGAGTATCCCCTGGATACGGCGCGGATGCGCCGGGTGGTTGAACTGGCCGCCGAGAAAGCCGGCTGGGGAAAGCGCACGCTGGGTAAGGGCTCAGGCCTGGGCATTGCCGCCCACCGCAGCTTCCTGACCTACGTGGCCACGGTGGTAGAAGTGGAAGTGGATGACAAGGGGGAGGTAAAGATTCCCTCCGTGCATACCGCTGTGGATGCGGGCGTGGTGGTCAATCCCGAAGCTACGCGGTCGCAGTTCGAAGGCGCGGCGGTGTTCGGGACCAGCATCGTGCGCAGCGGAGCGATTACGGCCAAGGATGGGGTCATCGAACAGTCAAATTTCGATGACTATCCGGTCGCCCGAATGAACGACGCTCCGTATAAGACGACAGTCCACATTGTGGATAGCGACGCGCCGCCGGCGGGCGTGGGCGAACCGGGCGTGCCGCCGTTTGCCCCCGCGGTCTGCAATGCGATCTTCGCCGCCACCGGAAAGCGGATTCGCGAATTGCCGCTTTCGAAGAACTCTACAACCGCCTGACCGGGTGCCCGAGGCTGGGCCCTCAATCGGCGATCCGCGCGGCTCGACCGGGGGAGTCCGCGGAGCCGCCGTAATCCGTGCGCCGGCTTTTCACCTCGCGCAGGGAATAGATCGGCTTGTTTTGCGACTCATAATAGGTGCGCGACATCATTTCGCCGAGCAATCCCATCGAGATGAATTGAACTCCGCTCACCAGGAGGGTCACCGCCAGCAGCATCAGCGGTCCGTGTTCCAGCATGACCGGAATTCCGTGATAGAACTTTTCGTAAGCCAGAAATCCCGCCAGGGCCAGCCCCAGTCCAGCGCCGCCCATGCCCAGCAAGCCAAACAACTGCAGCGGGCGCGTGGCATAGTCCAGCAAGAACTTGACGATGATGAGATCGAGAAACACGCGGACGGTGCGCCCGATGCCGTAGTTGGATTTTCCGCTTTTGCGTTCGAGATTGACGATGGGCACTTCCGCGATCCTGGCCCCGGCGGAGCTGGCCAGGGCGGGAATGAAGCGGTGCAGTTCGCCGTAGAGTTGAATTTCCTGAATAATCTCGCGGCGATAGGCCTTGAACGTGGTCCCGAAATCGTGCAGTTCGATACCCGAGAGTTTGGCCATCATCCAGTTGGCGGCCCGGCTGGGGATGCGGCGCATCAGCCAATGGTCGCGGCGTTCATGCCGCCATCCACTCACCAGATCGTAGCCTTCCTCAATCTTTTCCAGAAAACGGGGGATCTCCTGCGGGTCATGCTGTAAATCGCCGTCCATGGAGATGATGATGTCGCCCTGCGCGAAATCGAAGCCCGCTTTCAGCCCCGCGGTCTGCCCGAAATTTCTGCGCAGCCGCAACAGATTCACGCGGCGGTCGTGTTCATAGATGCTGGCGAGGGCCGTGAAGGTATTATCGCGGCTGCCATCGTCGACGAAAATGAGTTCGTAGGGCTCGCCCAGCGCCTCCATCACTTCGGTCAGTTTCACGTATAACGGGGAAACGTTCTCCTGTTCGTTATAGAGCGGAACAACAATCGAATAGCGAATGGATGAGGCACTTTCCATAGTGGCGCTCAAAGCCGGGCGATCGTGCAATCAGCCCAGCAAAATTGCTCCTGGGGGCAAGTTAGACTCCAGTAGTTTTCGGATTGACGCCCGCACTAACGTTCTACCACGGATGCCTTTCGTCGTCCTACGCGGCGCACCACGCCGGGCAAGACGGCAGCGCGTCCCAGCAATTCACGGCCATCATCGTCCACAATCCGGCAGACCCGCAAGTCGCCGTTACGGTAAGGACAGACCAGGCCGTCAGACACGGTGGCGTTTTCCAGTAACACCCAACTCACGCCGTATTGGGCGCGAAGATTCTGCAACCGATCATCGGAAACGTGCGCCCAATCGGATTGGGCCGCGCTCTGCTCCTTCCAGGGTTCCGCCAATTCCGGGAACACCGAAGCCGCGCCGCTGTCTTTTTCCTGGTCCGCCAGCATGCTGCGTTCAGCCACGGCGCGGAAGCCATGAAGATCCACCCCGGCTTTAATCAGATATTCGGGGTCAAGAGCGAAGATCGCATCCTTCGGGGTGTGCTCGCGGATCCAGACGAAGCTGGCGAGCCATTCGCCGTGGTAGGGCACGCCTGGACACTCGATATGCGGACTCGAGGGATAGCCCGCTACATCGAGCGCGAACATGCCGGTCGAGAGAGCGGAGAAACATACAATCCACCGCCAGACGTGGGTTCGCAGCAAGTGTTCGCCTAACAGGCCACCTAACAGGATGAAGAACGCCACGTAGATCAGGTGAAAGCTTCTCATCGGTTGCAGTCGCAGCAGATA
>DASQHA010000388.1:0-7050 GCA_035632335.1 Terriglobales bacterium | reverse complement strand
GACCCCCGGCGCCACCACACGCGAGAACCGCCCACGGTCAAACTCCGCCACTCCCAACACCGTCCCCACGTATGTTTTCTCTTCGGCCGCGGCGATGGGCTGCACTTGCGGGTCAGGCAGCCCCTCTTTTTCCCCGAACGTTTCCGTCGCCCCGGCGTGCCAATGGAGAACCCCCTGGCTCAGCGTGCCCACCCACACCCGCCCCCGCCCATCCACCGCCAGCGCCGAGACGTTGCGGTCGCTCAACAACGCCGCTCCCGGCTGCAACACCTGCTTCCACCCAAACCCCCGCGCCCTCATTTGGAACAGCGCCTTCCGCGTCAGCACATACACCGCGTCCCCGGAATCCAGCACTTGCCGCACTTCCGACAATTCCGCAGTGCCACTGCTGCTAACACTCGCACGCCGGCCCGCCAACGGTACGGAAATCACTCCTTGATCTTCCGAGCCCACGATCAGGTTGTCCCCTTGCGGCAGCAACGAAGTCACCAGGACCCCCGGCGCCACCACACGCGAGAACCGCCCACGGTCAAACTCCGCCACTCCCAACACCGTCCCCACGTATGTTTTCTCTTCGGCCGCGGCGATGGCCTGCACTTGCGGGTCAGGCAGCCCCTCTTTTTCCCCGAACGTTTCCGTCGCCCCGGCGTGCCAATGGAGAACCCCCTGGCTCAGCGTGCCCACCCACAAATCCGACTCGTTCCCGGAGAGCGCCTGTACGTACAATCCTCCGAGAGTCGGATGCAGCGGCGTAATCTGCTTCCCGTCGTACAGCAGCACGCCCCGCTTCTTAGTTCCAATCAATAAATGTCCGGAAGATACCGGCAGGAGACACGTGATATCGCGCGCTTCGGGTTCCTGGGGATAAATCTGGCGGAAGCTGCGGCCGTTGAATGCCAGCACTCCATCTTGCGCCGTCGCCAGCAGCAGTTCCGGCTCATGAGAGTCGGCCAGGACCGCAGGCGCCAACGCTACCAACGGAGAGGACGGCAGCTCCCTTCCAACCAAAAATTGCCGCAACGGCGTGCCGTTCGAATCGTATTCCAAAAGCCCGGCTGGGCTGGCTATATAAAGGTGGTCCTGAAACCGCGCGGTTTCGAGGAAGACTTCCGGCGCACTCACCGGCTCAAAGCGCACATCTTGGGGCGCTCCCAGCGTTCGCATCGCGAATCGCAACCCGCGTTCCGCCAGAACTTCCCGGCTGGCCGTCCGCAGCGCCCGCGTGGCTCTCCAGCCCACAAACGCCGCGGCCAGCACCAGCGCTCCGGCCACCGCCCCCGCCAGCCGCAGCCACGCTTTCCAGGATTGCGCCATGACTTTCCTTCGAGGAGAAGAAAACTATAACCTGAGTTCCGCCGCGCGAATAGACAGCAGATAACGTGCCACTATTTTCTCGCAATGATTTTGTAATTCTGTGGCCTTGGTGTGTCCTGAGCACGTGTCGCTCCGTACACGATGTGTTCGCTCGAACACATCCGCGACCGCCTCGCTCAGCACTCCGCTCTGGCAAAAGGTTGCTTTTCTTCTGGAAGGTTAGATAATTGACGCGTCCCACGGTGCAGGGGCGTGATTCGGAATGGTTTGCCCTCAGTGCAGCCACGCAAATTCGGCAGAGTCGGTGCAGTGCGAGAAGTGCGCGACGCCTCTGCCGATAAGTGATCAGACGCTGGCTACCGGCGGCGAAGGCTGGTCCCTGCCCGTTGGGGATGCCATTGTTTCACAGGCCGGGCTCGTTCCCCTCTCCCCCGGTGCCGCGCTCGGCCCGCGCTACGAAATCATCCGCCTGCTTGGCCAGGGCGGCATGGGAGCGGTCTATCTGGCACACGACCGCGAACTGGACCGCCAGGTAGCCCTCAAAGTCATTCGCGCCGACATGGCCGCCAATCCGGAAATCCTCAAGCGCTTCAAGCAGGAGCTGATTCTCGCCCGCCAGATCACCCACCGGAACGTGATCCGCATCTTCGATCTCGCACAGGCCGATGGCGTCAAGTTCATCACCATGGAGTACGTGGAGGGCGAAGACCTGCACAGCGTCCTTCTCCGCAAGAAGAAACTCGGGCCTGCGGAAGCCGCCAAGATCATTGCGCAGGTTTGCCGCGCGCTGGAGGCCGCCCACGGGGAAGGCGTCATCCACCGCGACCTGAAGCCGCAAAACATCATGCTGGACAAGAGTGGCCGCGTCTATGTGATGGATTTCGGCATTGCCCGGTCCATGGTTGCGCCCGGAATGACGCAGACGGGCGCCATCATTGGCACGCCCGATTACATGTCGCCGGAGCAGGCCAAGGGTCTCCCCCTGGATGCCCGGTCCGACCTCTTCACCGTGGGCATCATCTTCTACGAAATCCTCAGCGGCAAAGCCCCCTTCGACGCCGACACCACCATGGGCAAGCTGTGGAAACGCACCAGCGAACCTCCGCGCCCGCTGATCGAACTGGACAAGACCCTACCCAGCGCCCTGAGCGACATCGTAAAAAAGTGTCTGGAGATCGATCCGGCCAAACGTTTCGCCAGTGCCACCGAACTGCTCCAAGCGATTGAGATTTGGCAAGGCCCCCATGCCGGCACTCGCGTGGTGCTGGACCGCCAAACGGGCTGGCCCGCGCGCGTCAGGTGGGCGGCCGCTGGACTCGGCGTCGCGCTGGCCGTCGGCGCAATCGCCTTTCGTGAGAAATTCTCCTCGCATCCCGCTGTTGCGCACGCTCCGCTGACCCTGCTTATCGCGGATTTCGACAACAAAACCGGCGACAGCGTGTTCGATGGAACTCTCGAACCCATGCTGGGCATCGCGCTCGAAGGCGCATCGTTCATCTCCTCGTACAACCGCGGCCAGGCAAAACAGGTAGCCGCGCGGCTCCAGCCTGGCGCCACGCGGTTGGACGCCGCACTCTCCGAACTGGTGGCGGTGCGTGAAGGCGTCAATGTCGTGGTCTCCGGAACCATCACTCAGGAAGGAAGCGGCTACAAAGTTTATGTCACGACCTTGGACCCCGCGACGGGCAAATCCATTCTGCAGGAGCAGCGGGACGCCTCCAATAAACAGGACGTGCTGGCAGCCGCAGGGAAACTCGCGGAGCGTATCCGCAAAGACTTGGGAGATACTGCGCAAAAGTTCTCCGCAGAATCCTTCACGGCCAGCTCTCTCGAGGCCGCGCATGCCTACGCCATGGGTCAGGATTTTGCGCAGGCCGGCAAGTGGGCCGACGCCGTGAACGCCTATGGCCAGGCGACTCAATTTGATCCCGACATGGGCCGCGCGTACGCGGGCATAGCCATCGTGAATGCCAATCATGGAAAACGCCAGGACGCGGAAAAGTACTTTGCGCTGGCCATGTCGCATATTGACCGCATGACTGACCGCGAGAAATATCGCACCCGCGGCGCTTACTACCTTTTCGTGCGGAATGAGCCGAAGGCCATTGAAGAATATTCCGCTTTGGTGAAGCAGTATCCTGCTGACAGCATAGGTTTTGGTAACCTGGCGCTCGCTTATTTTTACCAGCGCAACATGAGCAAAGCGCTCGAAGAGCAGAAGCATGCCCTCGAGCTCTCTCCGCACAACGTGGTGCAACATATCAACTTCGCGATGTTTGCCCTGTATTCCGGAGACTTTGATGCCGCCGCCAAAGAATCGCAGGCCATCCTTCGCGAGAATCCCAAGTTCGACCAGGCGCTGCGCACCCTGGCTCTTGCGGAGCTGGGCCGTGGCCACAACGAAGAAGCCCGCCAGGCCTATGTAAAAGTGCAAGCGGTGAGCGCCTACGGCGCTTCCATTGCGCGAACTGGACTTGCGGACCTGGCCTTGTATGAAGGCCGGCTCGCGGAAGCCGCAGCCATCCTGGAAAAAGCCGTGAGTGAGGATAAGGCAGCGAAGGACACGGAATCGGCGGCCGATCACCTGGCCACCCTCGCTCTCACGCAATTGACCCTTGGGAAGAACAAGGAAGCGCTTTCGGCCGCTGGTGAGGCTTCCGCGGGCAGCAAAGATCCCGGCGTCCTGTATCGTGCAGCTCAGGTTTATATCGCCGCGGGCCAGGAAGCTCGGGCCCTGCAGCTCGTCGCGCCGCTTTCGCAGCGTCTCGAATCCGAGCCGCAGATTTATGCCAAATTAATTGCCGGCGAAGCCCAACTCAAAAAAGGCAATGCCCGCGAGGCTCTGAACTCGTTTCAGGAAGCGCAGAAGCTGGCCGATAGCTGGCTCGGCCATTTCGATTTGGGCCGCGCCTATCTCGACGCCGGCGCCTTCACCGAAGCCTCCTCGGAATTCGATGTCTGCCTGAAGCGCCGCGGCGAGGCCACTTCCGTTTTTCTCGATGACGTTCCGAGCTATCACCTGCTCCCCGCGGTTTACTACTATCAGGGCCGCGCCCGCCAAGGCTTGAACAGCCCCGGCGCCGCCGAATCCTACAAGACCTTCCTCGCCATCAAAGAAAAAGGCGCCGGAGACCCGCTCGTCGCGGACGCCCAGCGCCGCCTTGCCTCACACTAAGCTAGTGTTACGTCCCAGAAATATCTGTCAAGATTTTGCGGCCCGCGAAAAGATTGTTGGGGCGGGGCTTGCCCCGCCCGCATAGATTGGGACAAAACGCTATTTAGGGGCATTGCCTCACTTTTCGTCGAACCTGTCCATCACGGCGTGGTGGCCGTGGCTTGGTTCGAGAATGGGCTCTCAACCCCCGAAGCACTCGCGGCGGTCACCACAAAATAGTAGGTCGCGCCCGAGGTCAGACCCGTGACGACGAACGTGTTGGTGTTGCCCACATTGATCGTTGTCGGGTAGGGGCCGCCATTGGTGGTTCCCATATACACCTTGTACGAAGCCACGTCACCCGAATTACTCGGCGTCCAGGTCAGCGTGACAATCGTCGGCGCTTGTGGCGACGCAATCAAGTTGGTCGGCGGCTGTGGAGCTATCGTGACCGTGTACGCTTGCGATGCCGTCTGCTGTGGATTCCCGCTGTCTGCAACGAATTCCGTGAAATTGTAGACTCCCGCGAGCGTCGGTGTGCCCGCTAACGTGTCGCTCGTCGAACTGACCGCTGGCTGAGTGATGGTCAGCCCCGGCGGGAAATTCGCCTGGGTCACAGAGAAAAAGATCTGCGGCGTCCCGCCCGAGGTATTAATCGGTGCAGAATAGGGCACACCCTCCGTGCCATTCGGCAACGTTGTCGTCGTCACCACGAGTTGCTGAATAACGGTGAGCGTGAAGTTGACGGCCGCGGCCACCTTTTGTGGCGAGCTGCTGTCGGTGACGCTGACCGTAAAGTTGTACAGTCCGGTAGCCGTGGGCGTGCCATGCAAGATGCCGCCGGCGCTCAGGCTGATGCCCGGAGGCAGTCCGCCGCCGGTGACGCTCCACGTCAGGCCACCGACTCCGCCTTGTTCGAGCAGGACTTGCGTGTAGGGCGAGTTCTGGATCGCGTTGGTCAGCGTGACGTTTGCCGTGCCGAGCTGCAGATTCAGCAGCACCCAATCGTCGCTGTTCACGGTGTACGTAAGGGCAGTAAATGGGGTGCCGGACGTGAATCCTGCAAATTGCGTCTGTCCCGCCGTGGGCAAGCTGCCCGCCGCGAACGGCAGGACGTAGCCATTCGAGAGCGTGATGTTTCCGCTGCTGGTCCCCTTGAAGCCGAGGGCCCCGTAGGTTAACCCAACGGCGTACGTCGGAGCCGGCAGCGTAATCACCAGTTGATTGCTCGGATTCGAGTTGGCGGAATTCACGATGAAGTCGGCTGGATACGCTGGATACGTCGGCGTGTAGAACGTCGACTTTGTCACGTTCACAAAGGTACTGGGCTGCGGAGTAAAGAAACTTACCCCGGAAAGGAGCAGCGGGTTGAAATCGAGATTCGTGGCGCCATTAAGTATGCCGTTGAATCCGATAGTGCTGAGGCTGCTCGCCGCCCCGCCAAAAGCTGTGGGGTTCGTATAGCTTGTCGTCCCGGTCTGGCCCGGCGTGGTCGTGGTGATTACCATCGGACCGAATGTCGAAGTGCTGTAGTAAATCTCCTGCGTAGAGGCGGTGGTGACTCCGTCATCTCCGCCGGAAACCAGCGCGTATCCGTTTGGCAAGATAACGGCGGTCGCATATTCGCGCTGCGCGCTCATCGCACCTGTTGGTGCGAATGTTCCGGTCATCGGGTTGAAAATGTCCGCTGAAGTAGTCGAAGGTGTAGTCGCACCTGTGTCGGGCACACCCCCGGCGACCAAGATGGTTCCATCCGGCAGAGGTGTTGCAGTGGGGTGCGCTCGCGCAACGCTCATGTTGCTCGCGGATAGCGTGAAGGAGTTGGCTGCAGGACTGAAAATGTCCGCGGTTGCGCTGGAAAGGCCGGTTTGATAGCTGACGAAACCGCCCGCGATTAGAACATTGCCGTTGGAAAGAAGGACGGCTCTTGCTTCATCCCGCGGGCTATTCATGTTGGCCGTGACAGTGAAGGCACCCACACCACCATTCGCGTTCGGATCGAAAATCTCCGCGCTGGCAAAGACGGTAACGGGCGCGCCGCTGAACGTGCGGCCACCAGCCACGAGAACTTTTCCGTTAGCCAAAAGCGTCATGGTGTGGCGGCCACGCGCGACGTTCAGACTCCCTGTTGCGCTGAAGGTACCTGTCGCTGGGTCATAGATTTCACAAGAGGAAAGCTCGCCCGACACACCGACGCCGCCGCTGACCAGGACCCTGCCATCGGCCAGTAGGACTGCTGAGACTCTCGCGCGGGCCTGCGCCATGCTGCCTGTTGCTGTGAACGTTCCAGCGGTCGGGTCATACAACTCAGCTGAAGCTAGCGGATTACCGGCGCTATCAAGGCCGCCGATCAGCAGCACTTTCCCGTTCAGCAACAACACACTGGCTTGGGTTGCGCGCCCCGCAACCAGATTTCCGGTCGAGGAAACGGTTCCCGTGATCGGATCATAGAGTTCAGCGGCGTTCAGGGCGGTGCTGCTATTGTTGTCCCCGCCAGCCAGCAACACTTTGCCACTGGGCAGAAGGACTTCCGTACCAACATCGCGCGCCGTGGACATACTTCCGGTCGGACAGAAGCCGTT
>DASQHA010000387.1:0-12360 GCA_035632335.1 Terriglobales bacterium | reverse complement strand
GGACCAGGTGCTGGAGTTTCCGCCTTACAATTTCGTGCTGCACACCTCGCCTCTGAATGAGAATACCCAGGACTACTACCATTGGCACTTCGAGGTGATGCCGAAGCTGATCAAGGTGGCGGGCTTCGAGTGGGGTTCGGGCTTTTATATCAACCCCACGCCGCCCGAGGAGGCGGCCAAGTTCCTGCGCGAGGCGAGCCTGGTTGAGGCAGCCCCCGCCGAGCGCAAGTCCGTGCTGTCGCCCTGACGGGACGATCCCGCCGCGCGGCTGGCTGCGTCTGCGCCCCGCGGTTGACACTTCTGCGGCCCCATCGCTAGAATCGAAGGTGGAAGGTGCGGGAGTAACTCAGCTGGTAGAGTGCGACCTTGCCAAGGTCGATGTCGCGGGTTCGAACCCCGTCTCCCGCTCCATTCCCGAGTGTTTTTTCCACGCCGGGCGCGGTAGCCAAGTGGTAAGGCAGAGGTCTGCAAAACCTTTATTCAGCGGTTCGAATCCGCTCCGCGCCTCCAGCCAAACGCAGGACTTACCCCAGCTTCTCAAAGACTTCGGGCCCTTCACTCAGGATCCCGCGTTTGCGTAGTGGTGCTGTGTCAAAACTCCGTCAAGGATCGGGATTCAGTTTGCCCGGAGGCTCTTAAGAGGCTGGACGGCCCGGGATGGCTACGACCGTGTTGGCCGATAGGCCCTCGGCGGCGCCATCGGCTCTGTGGAACACAATGCGCGGCGTCAAGGGCCTGCGACGAACGATCTGACAAAAACCATGGGCCCCTCCTCGACCTGCTCTCGGCTCGGAAAACCAGACGTGACTGTTGATAAGGCCGCTGCCGCTACAGAATGGAAATCCTGAGCAATAGCAGCACATTTTGCGTTAACATATGATCTCTTCTGATGGGGGGCGGTTTGCTTGCGAGTCCGTGAGCGAACCTCTCACAATCCCGGATGAGGTTCAGGAGCAGGATGGGCCCGGCGACCTCGATCGTCATTCCAACCAAGAACGCTGGCGAGGGATTCCGCGATGTCTTGGAGGCCATCGGCAGGCAGAAAGTCCCCCCGGCGGAAGTGCTGGTGGTGGACTCCGGATCGAGTGATAACACCCCTGAGTTGGCCCGCCAATACGGCGCCCGCACCATCTCCATCTGCCCCAGCGCATTCAACCACGGCGAAACCCGCAATCTGGGCCTCCGCGAGACCTCCAGCGACTTCTGCGTGCTGCTGGTGCAAGACGCCGTTCCGTGCCACCGGGATTGGCTGAAAAATCTCGTGGCGCCCTTTGCCGATGAGCGGGTGGTGGGCGTCTCGGCCAAGCAGGAGCCGAGGGCGGACGCCGATCCGTTTGGCAGGCTCGAAGTGGAGTGGGGCAACCGCTTAATGGGAGAAGCGGTTCTGGTCAGCGAGGTAAGAAAATGGAACGACTTCCTGGCGCTGAATCTCGACGAGCGGGTTAAACTAGCCTGGTTTAACAACGTCTGCTCCGCCGTGCGGCGGAGTTTCTGGGAAAAGCATCCCTTTCGATCCGTGCCTTTCGCGGAGGATCTCGATTGGTCGGTCCGGGCTCTGGCGGCGGGCCGCCGCATCGCTTACAACCCGACGGCGCGGGTTATCCATTCGCACAGCCGCTCGGCGGTGTACAACTTGAACAGGCAGTATGTCGGCCATAGAATCGTGCCCAAGCTGGTGCAGTGTCCTTTCGCCGAAGCCCGTGTTTACACCGACGAGGAGTTCCTTCGCCAGATCGGACATCTCTGCGGAGAAGTGGAGTTCATGCTTCGCGCCGAGCTGCCCGGCTTTCCACGGCGCGGGCTGCTCCGGAATACAGCTTTGGCGGCGCAGGAGATGTGGCAGTCATTGCTGGCCGCCATGGGGCTTCGCCCGCCTCGATTGGACGTGCGGCAGACCGCACTGGGGCAGCACTTTTATGGATTGTTGGATGAAATACAGAGGGCCGAACCTGCTTGCGATTCGGCGCTCCGGGTTCATATCCTGGTGCAGGCTTTGGCTCGCAGCGTCGGCGTCTTCACCGCCTCTTACTACAACTGGTGCGAAGCACATGGAGCCGTATCTCCCCAGATGCGCCTTCTCGACCAGGCTTTGTCGGAGGGAGTGTGAGTCTGTCAGACTTGTCTCAGCTTGCAGACCTGTATCGAGTACTCTCCGTTCATCCACAGTTTCAGGTGCAAAAGCGCCGGCGGACACAGGAACAAGCCACACTGGCCGGTATCGGAGATTTGATCCGAAAAGCCCGCCTGGGCCGCTTTGGCGCCGAATTCGCCGGGGACATAACTTTGCTGGCGTTTGGCCGCGAGCAAGAGTGTCTGCCCGAGATCGTATTTCATTTTCAGTGGTACGCGCCGCGAATCCGGCGCGAGTGGCGTGTTTTTTTTCATTTCTTGGACGCCCAGGGGGAAATCAGCTTCCAAGGCGATTATGGCCTTGGTGATGCCCCCGTGGATTGCTGGGGTTTCCGATACTTCCGCAAGACGGTTACCGTCCCGCACGACGTGCCCAACGGGGATTACCGAATGCGGCTGGGCGTGTTTTCCCCTGAGGAGAGCGCGCACCTCCGTCTGATTCGCTTCCAGGGATGCTTGCGGGAGGAACCCGGCTGGTGCCGGAACGCGGTCTTGCTGGGACCGGCCGCCGTTATCGGCGATACCCCGCGCGCTCCAGAGGCGTCTGTGAAGCGCCAGCGCCCTAAGCCCGTCTGATGCAGACCAAAACGGCAGTTCTCACGATCGTGGCCAAGAATCACCTTGCGCACGCCAGGTGCCTGATGGAGTCGGTGCGGCGGCTGCACCCTGAATTCCTGCGCGCCGTGGTTCTCGCAGACCGCATCGACTGGCTCTTCAGTCCGGCGCAGGAGAATTTCGGAATCGTTCTTTCCGAAGATCTGCAAATTCCGGCCTCGGAATGGTTCCACTTCCAGCACTCGCTTGTCGAGCTGACCACTGGCCTTCGACCATACGCGCTCGAATGGGTGTTCCAGCGGTTCGGGGTGGAGAACGTCATCTACCTGGATGCCGACACCAAGTTGTATGCGCCCCTGTCGCCTTTGCTGGAACAGTTGCGGGAAGCCTCGATCGTGTTGACGCCGCATCTGACGGCGGGTCTCAACGATTTCTTTTCTCCCAGCGAGGCGGATATTCTGTGGGCGGGAGCTTACAACCTCGGGTTTCTCGCCCTGAGGGCCAACTTCAGCACCTTTGCCTTCCTGCGATGGTGGCAGAACAAGGTGCACGATCGATCTTTCGCCGACGCCTCGCGGAGCGTCGCGGCCGGCCAGCGCTGGATGGATCTGGCGCCGGGCCTGTTCGACGGGGTTGTGCTCAATCGCGAGCCGGGCTACAACGTCGGCTACTGGAATCTCAATGACCGCAAGATCCGGAAACAAGCGGAGGGGTATTCGGTCAATGGATCTCCTCTTTATTTTTTCCATTTCAGCGGTTTCGATCCGGACCAGCCCGCCCTGCTCTCGAGGCGTCAAAATCGATTTCAGATTGTGGATCTCGGCGACGGGCAGGATCTGGTCGAGGATTACCGGCAGGACCTCTTCCGCAACGGCTACACGATTTGCAAATCCTGGCCGTACGCCTACGGGGCTTTTCGCAACGGTATCCGCATTCCGGACATCATCCGGCGCGTCCCTCGCGCCTCCACACAGGCCCTGCTCGACACCCGCGACCCATTCTCGGCCATTGGATTTGACTCCATTGGGAGGTATTGGAACGATCCGCAGCCGGACCGGGCCGGAGGCCGGACGCGGCTCACCCGCCTCGCCTACCACTATTACTTGCAGAGGCCCGACTTGCAAGCCGCGATGCCCGATGTGCTGGGGCGCGATCAGGGGCAGTTCCTGGAATGGCTGATGCAGCACGGCGTGCGGGAGGTCGATTGGGGCGAAACGTTCTTCTCGCCCCTCCGGAGCGCTCTCGCGGCCGAGCGGGCCGAACGATCCCCGCGCCCGCCGAAGAACATGGAGCAGAGACTGGCGCGGTTGCGCGCCGCAATCCCGGCAACACTGCCGCCCGCTTGCCGCCAGATCGTGTCAGAAGCGACCGGCGCGCTGATCGCTCTTTTTCGCCGGGGCATGACGGAAGAGGCCTGCGTCACCTGGTTGAACGAGACGGTCGCCACCAACGGGAGCCAGTCTCCCCTGACGCGGCTGGCGCAAAAGATCTACGAGTCCCGGCCTGATCTGAAGCGGAGTTTTCCGGATCCGGCGGGCGCCGATGCCGAGGCCTTCACGCTCTGGTTTTTGACTTACGCGCGCGTCGAGTTTCATCTGGATGAAAGGTTTCTCGCCCCCTTCCGCACGCGCCGGCAGCACGAGGCTGCGCTCGGCAGGGGTTCCCGGCATATTGCCGCGCGCACCAGATTCGCCCGGATGGCTGCCGGGGCGAGGCTCCAGGCGCGTCTGTCACCGCCCTCCGGCCTGCTTCCGCCTGCGCCGGTCGCCGCGGCTGTGGCCCCGGCGCCCCAGCCTGCCCCGGAGTTGGCGTTCAATCTGACCGGCTACGCCGGCGGCCCCCTGGGCATCGGCGATTCCGCGCGGTCGGTGCTAGCCGCCGCGCGCGCGTGCGATATTCCGGTTCGATTCAACGCTGTTCCGGCCAGTCCCGTGCCAGCGCACCGCCGCCCGACTGCCGAGGACTTCCCCTTTCCGTTCCACCTCGTGCAGGTGAATCCCGATTCGATGCCCGGTGTCATCGAGAAACTGGGCGCACATTTTTTTGCAGGCCGTTCCACAATCGGCTGCTGGGATTGCGAACTCGACGAGTTTCCAGAACACTGGGCGGACTGCTTCCATTGGGTTCGGGAAGTCTGGACTCCCACCGGGTTCAGCCAGGATGTTTTTTCGCGGAAGTCTCCGGTACCGGTGGTGCGTATTCCCTATTGCATCCAAATAGACACCATCCCGTCGCTGAGCCGCGCCGAACTGGGCCTCCCGCGCGACAAGTTTCTTTTCCTGACTTTCCTCGACCTGCTGGACAGCTTCGCTCGCCAGAATCCGCTGGCGGTGGCAGAGGCCTTTCGGCTGGCCTTTCCGCGCAATGAGGGGTGTCACCTGGTAGTGCAAGTCCAGAATGCTCATGCGCGGCCGGACTTGATGCACCAACTGCGGGAGAGCTGCGCGAGCCTGCGGGCTTCGGTCATTGACCGTGCGCCGCTGGGGGATGAAGTCGCTGCCTTGATGCAAGCCTGCGACTGCCTGGTATCGCTCCACCGGTCGGAGAGATTCGGATTCCGCCTGGCCGAGTCCATGTACCTGGGGAAACCGGTGATTGCCACCGCCTATTCGGGCAACCTGGAGTTCACCCACCCCGGCAATTCGTTCCTGGTGAGCTGCCGCATGTGCCGAGTGGGCCCGGGGAACGACCCGTATCCGCCCGGAGCTTGGTGGGCGGAGCCATCCGTCGCCGAAGCAGTACAGCACATGAAAACCGTCGTCGAATCCGCCGGCGAGCGTCACAAGGTAGCACAGGCGGGCCGGAGCTATGTGAGAGAGCACCTTTCGGCGACGGTCATGGGACGTCGCATCCGGGAGAGACTCGCTCAGCTCGCGGCACGCTCGTAAAGCAAACCGCTGCTAGAATATTGCCGTGACCACATCCAGCTCAGCCCTCGATGCATCCTTCCCGATTCCTCCCGACGACTTGATGTTTCGGGTGATCGGCAAACCGGATCGGGAATGGTTCTACAGCAGCGGGCCCAAATCCGTCGCTGATATCCAGAACGCTCTCGGCCGTATCGGCCGGAGCCTGGAGTGCTACAAGACCATCCTGGATTTTGGCTGTGGATGCGGCCGAATCCTGCTCTGGCTAAAAGACCTCGCCCGTTCCAGCCGTCTCTACGGAGTGGACATCGACCGCCCGGCCATCGAGTGGCTGCGGCAGCAGATGCCCGAGGCACACCTCACCGTAGGCCCATACTTGCCGCCTTGGGACTATCCGGACGGCTTCTTCGACTTAGTGTACTGCCACAGCGTTTTTACACACATCGACGAAACCTACCAGAATGCATGGCTGGAGGAATTGCGGCGGGTCACCGAGCCGGGAGCCATTCTGGTGGTGAGCTTTCACGGAGAGCATGCGTTCCAAGGCTTGGAGCAAAGTTGGTGGAAGTGGGGGCGCGATCCGCGGCTGGAACGCGAGCAATTCAATCGCGAGGGCCTGTTCTATTTGACCGACGACGGCTGGAAGGGCATATTCCCTGACTTCTATCACTCCACGTTTCATACGCCCTGGTATATCTTCCAACATTGGAGCCGGTATTTCCGGATTCGAGCCCACATCGAACGCGGATCCCTGGGTTACCAGGATTACGTGGTTCTCGAGCACGAAGCCGCACCGCATCCTCGTCGCCGGGCTCCGCTCGGCCCTGACGCTCCAACCGCCGCCCCTGAAGGCAATGGCGCCGACGATGTTTCGGTCCCGCCGCTGCAGCCCATGGAGTACAGGCGGATGGTCGGCATGACGAGCGACTCCAACTTCGACAACCCTTCCGGAGAATTAGTCTATCCCGAGATTGCAGAGGATCTTTACGAGTCGGTCTTCGATTTCGGTTGCGGCTGCGGGCGCGTCGCACGGCAACTGCTCCAACAAAAGGTGCGGCCACGACGCTATGTGGGGATCGATATTAACCGGGAAGCGATCCGCTGGTGTGCCGACCATCTGTCGCCGGTGGACCCCAATTTTCAGTTCTACCACCACGATGTTTACAACGCGACTCTCGGGCCGGAAAACGCCCGCCAAATGGTCGTTCCCTTCCCTTCCCGCAACGAGGAATTCTCGCTCGTGCTCGCCAACTCCGTTTTTACACATCTCTGCCAAGGACCAGCCGAGTTTTACCTGCGCGAGGTTGCCCGCATCTTGAAGCCCGGCGGCGTGACCCGCAGTACCTGGTTTTTCTTCGACAAAGACAGCTTCCCATGGCTTTCGGAAAACCACGCTTGCCTGTTTGTGAGTGACGTCGACCCCACTAGCGCGGTAATTTACGACCGCCAATGGTTTCTCCAGGCGGTGGCCCGGTGCGGCCTGGGCGTGCGGCAGACCATCCTTCCTGGCGCCCTGGGAGGACAGTGGGCCGTAATCCTGGAAAAGCGGACCCCGGACACAGTGGACCATTTCCCCTTGGGAGAAGAGGGGGCCGAATGGTTATGCGGGGCGACACGAAAAACCGGTTTGCCGCCGCAACCCCGCTCACTCGTAGAATGAGCACCTGCCAGGAGATGCCCCGGCCGTGAAATCCATGCCTCTCAAAACGTGAGCCGGATCGCAAGCTGGATGACTCGCGGCGCGCGCGCCGCGGTCACCTGCCCGAACAGCGCGTTAACCTGCTGGCCGGCAGGATTGAATGTTGCGGTGCTATTCACCGTCTGGTATTGCGTGTGGTTGAACGCGTTATTGAACTCGGCCAGGAACTGCAAGTAGCGACCCTCGCTCCACAGCGGAAAACTCTTCATCAGATTCAGATCAAAGTTATTGACCCCGGGACCCCGGAAAGGCCGCAGCGGCGCATTGCCGCGGTAGCCTTGTGGCGGCCGCGCGAAAGCCGCGGTATTGAACCATTTGTACAGGCCGGGATTCGAGGTGGGTATTGCTCCCACAATCACCGTACGCGTCCCATCTCCGCCGCCGGTGATATCGGCGTTATCGGTCGTAGAGAGGCCCACGGTCTGCGGCAGCCCGCTCGAAAAGTTGGTGATGCCGGAGAATTCCCAGTTGTCGAAGGCCTGATGGATCACCGGGTTGGGCAGCAGCTTGCTCAGTTTCGGCAGGGTCCAAACATAATTCGCCATAAACATTTGCGTCTGATCGAAATAGGTTGGCCCGTAAACCCAAGACCGGTTCGAGTTGTACATCGGCATCGAATCGAAATCCCCGCTGCCGTAGCCCATGGCCTTCGACCAGGTATAGGAAAATCCGAACAGCACCCCGTGGCTAAACCGGCGATTGAGCCCCACCTGCAAGCCGTTGTAGTTGCCGCTTGCTGAGTTTTCGAAATACCCCAGCGAGGTATACCCGAAATAGGGATACAGGAACGCGTCCGGCAAAGCCCGCGAAGGCGCGGTGGGATCGGCGTTCTGCGGCAGGAAGCGAGCCCCGTAAGGAAGGGTATTCAGATTGCGCGACGCGAGCAAGTGCCGCGCCTGGTAGCCGACGTAGGAGACATCCAGAACCATCTGGCTGGGAAGGGCCTGCTGCACGCCAAAACTGTAATGGTAAATGCTGGGCACTTTGGGGCGCGGGTCGAAGGCTTGTTCCGTGCTCGGAAAGATGTAGCCGGTTTGGCTCAACAGTGTTGCCATGGTTCCGTAGAAAATCTGTGGAGAAGTGATCAGCGGCTGATTCGACGCGAGGCCGCTCTCCCCGCCGTAATAGCCGTAAGCGGACTGAGGCTCCTTGGCCACGCCAAAACCACCCCGGAGGGCCGTCTTCGCGTTTCCAAACACGTCGTAGGCAAACCCAAAGCGCGGCGCAAACTGCATAGGCCGCTGCAGTATGAAGCCGTTGTCCATGCTGCTCGCCGAGACGATGCCGCTATAGGGAGTCCCCACGCCGGGCACAAAGGCGCCGATAAGCAATGCGGGAACCAGTTGGCCGGTTACCGGATTCCTGCCCACGCGCGCTCCGCCGGAGTCGAGCGCGGGCTGGTAGAGCGGCGACTCCTGGGCGAGGCTGTATTTTGACGAGTCGAACCCGATGCCCTGCCCGATTTGCAGACGCCACGGCAAAGCGCGCGAGAATCGCAGGCCATAGGTCAGCGTCAGCCGCGAAGTAAGCTTCCAAACATCCTGCGCATACCATTCCGCGAGCAAATCTACGGCACGGTAGTTGGATTTGGCGCTCGATTCGGTGTAGGAACGGAAATACCCCAAGATGGCATTGGAAAACGCCCAGTTGGTTTCGTAGGGGTTGTTGACATCGCGGGAGAAATCGAACCTCCCCTCCCAGGCGGGCGACGCGGGCCCATCGGTGGCCCAGTTTCGCTCGATGTCTACGCCGAATTTCAGCGCGTGCTTGCCGAAATTCGCGCTGAAGGCTTCGCTGAATTGGAATCGCTCATAAGCCCGGCTGACCGGCAACCGGCCGTCCACACTCACGTTGGGTGCGTCCGGCACGCCTCCGAAGCTCATCTGCGGCATGATGTCGTGCGGGTTCGCGGACGGAAAGAATTGCCCCAGCCCAAACCCGATGGTCGAGCGTTGCACCGACTGGAAGTAATCCGGCCGGTCGGATTGCCCGCTCTGCCGGTCACCGTCCATTCCCGCGCTGACTTCATTGACCAGATGCGGAGACAAAATGTGCGTCCATTTCACCATGACGTTGTCAACCGAGTATTTGTGGTCCGCCAGCAGGAGGGGAGGGCCGCTGAAAGCGCGCGTTTGGTTGTAACCATGCAACCTTACCCAGAACCGCCGCGGCGTCACAGAAATAACATCCTTGTCGCTGGGATGGTAATCGAGCCGGAGCGCCTGCAACCTTTTGGGCATCGTGATGCTTTCCTGAAATTGGTAGTTGTAAAAGCCGCCGGTGATGCTTTGATTCAGGATGTTGGGCATGGGGAACACGTTGAGCAGCGCCTGCCCGTTGGGGTTGATACGGCTCTTCGGCACCATGTTGTTGGGGAACGGGGAGCCGCCGTTCGCCGGATCCTTGATCGCAATCAGCCTCCCGCCCTGGTCGAGCGTTTGTGAGAAGTCGCCCTGGCGCTCCAGCGCCGTGGGAAGCGTCCACTGGCCCACGGCGCTCGGCAACTTGCTCCGCCAGTCTTCCTCCGAATAGAAGAAGAAGAGCTTGGTCTTGCTTTGGTTGAACAGATGCGGGATATAAACCGGACCGCCGACAGCTCCGCCCAGGGTGGTAAATCGATAGAGCGGCTTCTTCAGGCCGCTTCGGTTATTGAAGAAATCGTTGGCATCCAGGTCCTCGTGCCGATGGTACCAGTAAGCGGTGCCGTGAAATTCCTGCGACCCCGACTTACTCACGATCTGAATGGTTGAACCCATGTTGCGGCCATACTCCGCCGTGTAATTGTTGGCAATGACCTTGACCTCGGCAATCGCCTCTATACTGACGGGCGACACGGCCAATCCCTGCCAGTCGGAATTGCTGCTCTGCTGGCCGTCCACCATAGTGTTGTTCCAATCCAGGCGCGCGCCCGAGACCGTCGGAGTGAAGCTGCCCACGTTCCCTCCCAGGGACTGCGTGGATGAAAACGAATCGCCGGCAGTGCTCTCGCCACCCTGGCTCATGGGAATGGTGTTGACGCCGGGCAGGATGCGCAGCAGGTTCATCACGTCGCGCCCCCGAATGACCAGGGAATCCATCTGCTTGTCGGTGACCAGGCCGGTGGTGTCGGCGCTCTCCACGTTGACTGCCTCACCCGTCTGGGTTACGGTTACGGATTGCGCCACTTCGCCCACTTCCAATTTCAGGCTGCCCAAACTCAGTCGCTGACTCGCCGTAAGCGAGATGCCGGTGAATTTGAGCGCTCGAAAGCCGGTCTTCTCGACCGAGACGGTGTAGGTTCCCGGCTGGACTGCGGTAAACAGGAATTCCCCGCTGCCGCCCGAGATGGTCTTGCGAGTGGCCCCGGTGCCCTCACTCACCAGAGAAATGTCCGCGCTCGGGATTACGGCGTCGGTGGCATCCACCACGGTGCCGCCGATCGACCCGGTCGTCATTTGGGCCGGCATGTAGTTGCAGGCTAAGCAGACCAGGGTCAACGTTCCCAGACGCGCCCACCATCGGTTGGCTGGAGACATGTCGCACTCCTTTTTGTTTGGATTACGTATGCGGCGGGTTCCCCTCACCGCCTCCGCCGAACGCGGGCCCTCCCTGTCCGGCAGGCCCACGCCGGCGTTGCGCGCCGGCCGGACAGGCCCGATCCACAGCTTCCACGGATGCATCAGCGCCTCCCTGCGGCTGCATGTCCGGCGGTATCCACCAGGTACAGGACCGCGTCTCCGCTGAACGGCGGCGTGAACGATTGGGAAGGTGATCCGGCGGGAATGGAATTCCTGGCAACAGTGGCCCCGGTGGATGGGTTGAACCACTCTACAGCCAGTTTCCGCGAAGCCGCCATCGCCGACAGATCTACCGTGAAGGAACCGCCGGAGGGAGCGTAAACCAGGTATTCGGCGCCCGCGGACGGGGTCTGGGCGAGACAATAGCCGGTCGAGGACAGGGACTTTTGCGGAGTGACACGGGCCAGGTTTAGCTTCCGCGAATATCTCAAAATGTATCCCATGTTGTCCCGGAAGTTGTCGTATCGCGGATCGGGCGCGCTGCAAATCCCCTTGACCGGCGAGGCGCACAGATTGCGACGCTCGCGCGGGTAATAGACCAGGTAGGGGTCCATGAACAACACCTGGCTGCCGTTTGCGAAGTTCTGCCATTCATAATTGCGGTTCTGTTGCGGCGTGTTGTTCCACATCCCGAAGTACGAATGATCGCTGTCATTCACGTTGACCTTGCAGGCGGGCTTCCCGCTGCCGCAGGAGCTGACCGGCGAAATCCTGGCCTGTGGGGCAACCCAGTCCGCATCGGAGTTGTAAAGAACGGTGTCGGAAGATCGGATCAGCGCCGCGTACCCAATGGGGTGCTGGTGCGGCTTTTGGGATTCGTACGCTCGGATATGCGAGATCTGGTGATCGTTCCACCACGTGGAGTTGGGAGGAGCTTCCTCGGAGACAATCCACAGCACGTTGGGCAAATCGTTCAAGGTGTCGATCACCTTTTCCACGTAAGCGTCCTGGAACCGCGTGATGGCGTTCGGCGCGGTCATGGTGACGGCGCCGATTCCCTGCTTCGAGCCGCCGGCGTAGCCGTCGTCGGCGCCATTGATGTTATTGGCTCCGGTGAACGGGTAGCCGTCGCTCGAGCAACGGAAGATGTTGAGCCACTCCCCTGTGAACAGGTACACGCCGGCGTAGATGCCGGCGTTACGCAGGGCCTGCACGCGCGTCCGCAAGCGATCGAAATAGCCCGCATTGAACTTCGTGAGATCGAATTTCGGACCGCCGTCGGTAGCGGTCCCGGGACCCGTTCGCAGCCACGGATGCGGACCGGCGATCAGATCGGGCGGAGAACTCGCCGTCGTGGGAAGCCCGCAAAACTTCGGCAATTCCGTATACCAGAGCAGCGTGAAGTTGTGTCCGTGGCGGGTGAGGAACCGGATGAAGCCGTTGAAATCGAGCGTTTGCTGGGTTCCGCCAGCGCCCCAATCCTGCAGCGTGTTCCACGTCTGCGATCCGTTCAGGATGAGGGGCTTTCCATTGGCGTCCTGGAAGTAATGGAGGTTCTCGGAAACCACCAGGGGCTTGGTGATGCGCGCGGTGGCGGGCTGACCCCGGGCCA
>DASQHA010000386.1:0-9660 GCA_035632335.1 Terriglobales bacterium | reverse complement strand
GGGGTACGTTTCGCGAGCGAAAGTCTTCACTTCGCTTAGGATGAGAGGATTTTACTGGGGTGGGAGTTCGGCGGATTCATCGGCGTCCGGGATGGGTTGTTCGCCGGCCAGCATTTTGGATTCGCGCCAGTCGGTGTAGCGACCGGAGACCATTACGTGGAAGACCCACTGATGCCGTTCCTCTTCCGGTTCGATCAAGCCTTGTTCTTTCAGGGGCAGCATGTAGTCCTGGACCCATTTGATCTGTTCGCGGGACAGGCCGCGCCGCTGGATGTCTACGGTGATCCCGGCCAGGTGGGAGGAAGCGATTTCACCTTCCGCGGGTGCTGCATTGCGATTATGCCGGCGCAGTTTCTTTTGGACCTTCACGGTGCGGACGGCCGAGTTCACCTGAATCGAGGTATGAAAACGCTGGTAATAAGCCGCGCTGAGATCATCGAGAAATTCGCGCGTCCAGGGACGGCAATAGCGCCGGTCCGGATCAAGCCGGGGATCGAAGCGAAGCGTGGGGCCGGCAACGATCGGAACCAGGTCCTCGCTGGCTTTCAGTTGCTCCAGTTCGGCGTCGTCCTGGATGCGGGGCAAATCCATGCGATCGATTTCCTGATTTTGCAGCAGCAGGGATTCACGGGAAGGACGGAAAACCGGGTTCCAGCGCAGGCGGCGAAGGCGGGCGCGACGAACATGCCGGGTGCGACGCGGCGCCACGTAGCTGTGCAGCGCAAAAGCCGGCGCACAGAGGGCAGCCAGTAAAAACAAAAGTGTCGCGCTTTGAATCCTGCGTTTCAACGAAGTGGCCTCAAACTTTTATCGCGATGTCCCAGGGCGCTGGAGACAGGCGCGTATTCTAAACCGGGGCTGCACAAAAACAAGGGCTTTTTTTATGGCCCGGAGTATCTCTGAAGAGCCCCCGGGCCGTTACCCTTGGTTACTGAAATCGCGCTAACGGCGCGCCCGTGGCAACCGCTTAATGTAGGAGCAACCCGAATGCCATTCACGGGGTAAGTAATTTACAAGAGGTTACGGGCCGAAAGGCCCTATTCATCGGGCTTTTGATTGACAAAGTGCGTGCAGGTTGACAGTTCCCGACACGCCACTTTAGTGGTGTTACCGATGAGCGCTGAGGTTCTGAGCGGAAATCATTTTCTAAACAAGTCGCCGATCGCCTGTTTCATGACTTCGCCGCCGACCTCCGCAATCGAGCGGGTGAGCGGGATGTCCTTGGGGCAGACTTCGACGCAGTTCTGGGCGTAGCCGCATTCCTGAATGCCGCCGTCTCCCATCAACGCGACCAGACGCTCGCGTTTCAGGGCCGCCCCGGTGGGATGAGTATTGAAGAGACGGACTTGAGAGATGGTGGCGGCTCCGACGAACCCGGTATCGTCGTTGAACTGGGGACAGGCTTCCATGCAACAGCAGCAGGAAATGCAGCGCGAGAGGGGATAAGCTTCCTCCTGCTCCTGCATGGTCATGCGCGGGCCGGAGCCGAGATCGTAGCTGCCGTCGATCGGGACCCAGGCCTTAACCGCTTTGAGATTTTCGAACAGGACGCTGCGATCGACAGCCAGGTCGCGGACCACCGGAAATTTGGAAAAAGGCTCGAGGCGGATGGGCTGCTCGAGTTGGTCGACCAGAGCGGAACAGGCCATACGGGCGCGTCCGTTGATGAGCATGGCGCAGGAGCCGCAGACTTCCTCGAGGCAATTGGAGTCGTAAGTAATGGGCGTGGTAGCTTTGCCGTCGCGGGTGACCGGGTTGGCGGCGATCTCCATCAGCGACGAAATCACGTTCATGCCCGAGTGCCAGGGAAGTTCGAATTCTTCCCAGTAGGGCCGGACGGTGGGGTTCGGCTGGCGCTTGATTTTGAAGATTACTTGCTTTTGTTCAGCCATTTTGCTTTTTAGCTTCTAGCTCTTAGCATTTAGCTCCAACACCTTTGCCGAGCTTTGCTCGGCTGGGCAGGTGAGGACACCTGCCCCTACGTAGATTACTTGACTGCGTCGTACCTTCTTGGGCGCGGCGGAATTAACGAAACATCCACCGGCTCGAACTCGAATTTTGGCTCGTCGGCATCCGGGGCGAAAGTGGCTTTTGTTGTCTTCAGCCAATTCTTGTCGTCGCGCTCGGGGAAATCTGGTTTGTAGTGCGCGCCGCGTGACTCGTCCCGCAAGCCGGCGCCCTGAGTGATTACACGGGCCAGTTGGAGCATGTTGTAGAGTTGCCGCGCGAAGATCACCGAGGTGTTGGCCCACTGGGTGCGGTCGCTCAGGTTGATGTGGCGGAAGCGCTCCAGCAGCCGGCACAGCACGGCGTCGGTTTCCTGCAGATTCTTGTTGTAGCGGATGACGGTGACGTTCTTGGTCATCAGGTCGCCCAGTTCGCGCCATAGCTTGAAAGGATTCTCGGTGCCGTCCGACTTCATCAGGGTGGCGTTGTTTTCTTCCTGGCGCTTGCGCTCGGCGTCGAAATGGCCGTTGGCGGACGCGGTCTTGAGGTTGCGGGCGTATTGAACGGCGGTGGGACCGGCCACAAAGCCGCCATAGATACAGGAAACCAGGGAGTTGGCGCCCAGGCGATTGGCGCCGTGATACTGGTATTCGCATTCACCCGCCGCATAAATGCCGGGGATGTTCGTGGCCTGGGTGAAATCCACCCAGAGACCGCCCATGGTGTAGTGCACGCCGGGGAAAATCCTCATGGGCGTGTCGCGGGGATCGTCGCCCACGAACTTTTCGTAAATCTCCAGAATGCCTTCGAGTTTGCGATCGAGAATCTTGCGATCGATGTGGGTGAGGTCGAGATAGACCATCGGCTTGCCGTCGATGCCGAGGTTTTCCTCGTACACTACTTTGTGGATGGCGCGGGTCGCGATATCGCGCGGCACCAGGTTTCCGTACTTCGGATACCACTCTTCGAGGAAATACCAGCGCTCTTTTTCCGGGATCGCCTTCGGCTCTCTTTTGTCGCCGGGGGTTCTGGGGACCCAGACGCGTCCACCTTCTCCGCGGGCCGACTCGGACATCAGGCGGAGCTTGTCCTCGCCCGGGATGCAGGTGGGATGGACCTGAATAAACTCGCCGTTGGCGTAGAAGCAGCCTTGCTGGTAGAGCGCCGATTGCGCGGAACCGGTGCACACGACCGAATTGGTGGAGCGGCCGAAGATGGCGCCGTTGCCGCCGGTGGCGATAATGATGGCGTCGGCGGGGAAGGTGCGGACCTCCATGGAGCGCAGGTCCATGGCGCAAATGCCGCGACAGACGCGGTTGGAATCGAGCACGGCGGAGAGAAACTCCCAGTGTTCGAATTTGCGCACCTTGCCTTCGGACTCATAGCGGCGTACCTGCTCGTCGAGCGCGTAGAGCAGTTGCTGACCCGTTGTCGCTCCGGCGAACGCGGTGCGATTGAAGAGCGTGCCGCCGAAGCGGCGGAAATCGAGCAGTCCTTCGGGAGTGCGATTGAAAGGCACGCCCATGCGGTCGAGCAGATCAATGATGCCCGGCGCGGCTTCGCACATGGCCTTGACGGGGGGCTGGTTGGCCAGGAAGTCTCCGCCGTAAACGGTGTCGTCGAAATGCTGCCAGGTAGAGTCGCCTTCGCCCTTCAGGTTCTTGGCCGCGTTGATGCCGCCCTGGGCGCAGACCGAGTGCGAGCGCTTGACCGGCACGATCGAGAACAGGTCAACGTGTCCGCCCATTTCGGCGATTTTGATGACGGCGGAAAGGCCAGCCAGGCCGCCGCCGATCACAATGATTTTCGGATTCGATGCCATCTAGTTTGAACTTCCCGTTTCACTGATCACTATCTGTTTAACCACAGGGGACACGGAGTACACGGAGGAAACTCTGCGTCTCTTGTGGCCACGATTTAATCCGGGTCGACCTTCCGAATCCCTGACTGTGCGCCGGCATAGGATTCATGCATGCCACTCTCCGGACCGATGGGCTGTAAAGGAGTTTTCAAGAACGAAACCATGGTGAGCGCGCCCACGGTCATGAACAGCAGTCCGATAGCGAAGCAAACGTAGCCGAATTTACGCCGGGCGGCGTCGCCCGTGGTGATCCCCCACTTGGCGGCGAACAGCCATATCCCATACGCGAAGTGCCAGGAAGCGCAGAAAATTCCCACGGCGTAAAACGCGATGGCCCAGGCGTGCTGGAATTCCAGTTGTACCTTGCCGAAAGCGGCGTCGGGATGGGTCAGGATGTGCACGCCGCTGAAGCGCAGGTGCCAGGTGTGCCACACAATGTAGAAAAAGGCGATGCCGCCGGTCCAGCGCTGGGCGGTGAACATCCAGTTGCCGGTCCAGGGATAATCGGCGACGTTGCTCTCGCCGCGGTACCAGATGTAAAAGCCGTAAAGCGCGTGGTAGAGGATGGGCAGCCAGATGCCGAACAGTTCGAGGTAGAAAACGAAGGGAAAGCTGGAGAGCAGTTCGACCTGCTTGGCGTAGGCCGCCGGACCGCGGGTAGCGAACGCGTTGGAAACGAAATGTTCGACCAGAAACGCGCCCACCGGAATGATGCCGCTCAGGGAGTGCAGCTTGCGGAGCAGAAACGAATGTCCCTGGCCGGCTCGCAGAGGAGGGACGCCGGGGTGGGTGCTTGCGGGAACTGCCGGACTGGCGGTTGTCGCCACTGATCCCCTTGTGCCGTCAGAGATGACTATGGAACCTTTTATTATGTCGGCGGGGTAGAAGGGAAGTCAAGGACACCAGTTCCCGGGTCTCAGTTTTTAGTTATGCAGGTACCAGTCGAGGAACTGGCGGAAGGCGGCGCCGCGGTGACTGTAGTTTGCTTTTTCTTCAGGGGTCAATTCCGCGAAAGTTTTTTGCAGCGATGGAAAATAGAAGAGCGGATCATAGCCGAATCCGTTCGAGCCGCGGGGGGAATCGAGCAGGACGCCCTCAGCCTGGCCGCGAAATACTTTCAAGGTCTGGCGGTCACGGGCGGCGGCGATCAGGCACACGAATCTGGCGGTGCGCTGGTCTGGGGGAATTTTTCTGAGTTCCCGAATGAGGCGCGCGTTGTTGGCCTGGTCGTCGGTGTTATTGCCCACGAGGTGCGGCTGGTCGGCGGCATAGCGGGCGGAATGGACTCCGGGGGCGCCCCCGAGCGCGTCCACTTCCAGGCCGGAGTCGTCAGCCAGAACGATTTCTCCCGGCGCGTAGGCGCTGTAGTACTCGGCCTTCTTGCGGGCGTTGGCTTCAAAGGTGAGACCATCCTCGACGGCGGTGGGAATAGAGGCGAAGTTCGGAATGGACTCGATTTCAATTCCACGGGGAGATGCGGCCCCGGCAAAATCGCGGAGCTTGCCCGGATTGGTGGTGGCGATGAGAACGCGAATCATGGTGGTGAAAAAACGGAGCCCCGCTTAAAAGGCACCAGCACGAGTACCAGGATAACGGCGCCGAACGAGACCAGGCCTCCAATTTCGCGGTCGCGTGTGCGTCCCAGAGTTACCTGTACCAGATTGTCTCCGGCCTCGGCCGGAATGACCAGTTGGCCGGTAACCTTCTGCATGCCCGTCTGGACTGGACGGCCGTTTACCTCGACCTTCCACGCGGGGTAGTTAAACAGCTTGAGCACCAGCTTGCCGGGCTGGCTCAGGTTGGCGGTCAAAGATTTTGACTCGGGTCCCCACTGGGTTACATGGATGCGCGAAGCGCCGTCGCCTTCGAAGGTGACGTGGCGCGCGTCCGGCTTGATGCGGTAGACGTCGACGCCCTCGGGCACGTACTCGTCAATGCCGTCGTAGCCCGAACCATCCTGTTGATGGTCCAGCATCTCCGCCACGTCGTCGGCATCGTCCCACCAGGGGGGCTGCACGCGGTGCCATACGAATGCCAGGACTGCAAGCATGGCGGCACAGGCCAGAGCGCGGAACAGCCAGCGCCGCGAACCCATGGCGACGAGCAAAGCGAAACTGACATTCAGGCAGAGCAGCCAGCGCAAAGGAAGCTGCACGTAACGCAATTCCGGAAGATAGCGATAGAGAAAGAGGCTCAGGGAAGAAAGTAGAAGGATACAGGCGATCGACCAGGCGGTAAGCATCGACCAGAGCTCAGGGAGGCGCCCACGCCAGGGACGGGCGAGAAACCAGAAAACGGCCAGAAGGATCATCTCGGCGACCGAGAGCAGTGAGATCAGCATATTGAAGCGATCGTGGTCCGAGTTGTGCAGGGAGGTGAAAATGAAATTGTCCTGGGGACGGACTCCAATGGACAACACTTGCGCGATCTCCACCCACTTCTGTTCGTAGAGGACCGGCACGACATAGAACGCGGCCAGAGCCAATCCGAGGAAAAGAGCCAGGGCGCCGATGGCAAGCGGCCGGGGCGAGCGGCGCAGGATCGAGGCGACCATCAACAATAGCGCCAGGGAATAGGTCAACATCACGGCACCCGGGACATTGGTCAACCAGGCGGCCGCCACGATCAGGCTGAGAGAGAGGACGGTGGTCCGGCTGCTTTTCTCCACCGAGCGGAGCAGCACCAGCAAGAGAAGCGGGAGCAGAGCGCCGACCAGCAACTCGGCAAAGGCGCTTCGCCAATAGACGATCACGATGTGATACGGATTGACGGCATACAGCGCAGCGGCGAAAGTGGCGTCGCGGCGGGGCATGAAGCGGCGCGCCAGCAGGAACATCGAGCAGCCGGCGAGCGTAAGCGCGATCCATTCGTAGACTGCGGGCACGATCCACCAGGGCAGGAACGATCCCAGGGCCGCGCCCAGCATCCATGAAATGGGCGGATAGAAAATGAAGCGCGCCTCGCCGTATCCAAAATGCGCCAGCGCCGCCCAGCGCGGGTAAAGGATGCCAAGCCGCCACTGGCTGAGCACTTCCATCCAGGAATTCATGTGAAATTCGAAGTCGTGGCCGGAGGGAATTCCGAAAAAGAAGCTGGGCACGAACAGGGCAAAGGCTGCGGCCATGATCATTAATATGGGGAAGCCGAGGAGCGGGCCGCCCCCGGCGCCGCGAGGGAGCGGGGTTGCGGCCGCGGGCGGGCGTCTGGTCGGCACGGAAGAGATTGTTGCCTAAGTGGTGGAAATGGGCAAATGGGGTTTCGGACTGTGGCGGGGACTGACGTCTTCGGTTGTCCTGTCGAGCGCAGCTTGACTGCACTCTGCCAAAAGCAGCGGAGCGCTGCTCCGCCGGACAGCCGAGGGCTGCGGTCCCCACGTGCTTTGTGGTGGCTGACGCACGAGCGGGGGCGCTCGCGCCTACATTGACGACTGGACTTCTTCGGAGCTGCGTTGCTGGCGGAGTTCCTGGAGGAATTCTTCCTGGCTGAGAGAATCGGCGCGGTTGAGCAGGCCGAGCAGCAGGTCTTCCAGTTCGCCGGAGGGCTGGCTGCCGCGGTAGTCGTCGTCATCGCTGGCGGTCAAGGCCCGCGGGGTGATGAGCAATTGCGGCAGGGTTCCGGGACGGCTGGTGAGGAAATTGATGAAAGTTCCGACCTGATCGCGTTGTTCGGCGGTGCCGGAGGCGAACTCGATGCCCATGCCGAATGCCGGATGCATGACCCGAACCAGGCCCTCGGCCTGGACTTCCATGTCCTCCGCTTTCAGGCAGAGAACGATACCGGAGCGTTCCGGAAAAGGCGATTCGGTTTCAACGTAGCAGCCGCCCAGGCTGAGATCGGTGAGCTTGCACTGAGAAACCGGGTCGGGATCTTCGGGAAGAAGTTCGGCGGCGTTCGCGACCACCCAGGCTTTGAGAGTCTGGCGAAGGTTTTCCGGGAGATCGATGTAGCGAACTCCGGATTCGCCGTTGGGATTGGCCCAGGCGACTTCACCGCGGACATCCATCTGGGTCTGATCGGGAAGCGCGAAATGAGCATTGATGATGGCTGACGGGCAGAGCGGCTGCGCGGCCAGAACGTCGAGACCATCCTCGCTCAGATCGAGCAGGATGCCTTCCATCTCCGCGCCGTTTTCGACCCGAAGTTTTACCGGGAGCTGGACCGGAACCCGGAAGGAGCGGCGGCGTTCGCGCTTCATCAGGGCCATGGCGGCGCGCAGGCTGGCTTCAGCCTGAGGCTGGGAAATGGGTTTGTAGAGCACGAAATTGGCGCCCGCCCCGAAAACGTGGCGGACCTTGGTCTTGTCGCCGAGCAGCGCGACGGTGACGGTCTTGTGGGGCGCGGACGACTGGTAGGCGTTCTGCAGGACCAGAGCGGCGCTGTGGGGATCGTCGTAGTCGACGATCACGGCGTCGAATTTCTGCTCGGTCAGGCGGCAAAGCGCGTCGGGGTAGCCGCAGGTCTGCACGCCCAGGCCGAAACCGGCCAGGACGGACGTGAGCACCGACGCCGCCTGTTCGTCCTTGCAAACCAGCAGAGACTGAAATGTCATAACTGGGGCCCTGTGTCGCAACTCGTGCCGGATTAAGGCCAGCGCGGAGCGCGCGGCGCCGGCTTGGGAGCGGCAGTGCCTGAAGGCTCCGATCCCGCCCGTGCCGCCATGCTGTGACCCGGCTCCTCTACTTCGGCCAAAACCGTGCTCTCCTCATCGTCACTTTCGGCGAGCAGAGGGGCGACTTCGCGCAGTTTTTCAGCCGCCTGCTGCAGGGCTTCGATCTGCTTGCTGAGCTGGGCGTACTTGGCTTGCTTACGGCGTAAAACCTCGTGAATATCCTTCATTACGTCCCCCTGTGGCGAATGTAAGTACAGCCGGAGCCAGGGTCAACGGCAATCCCCCTGAGGCCGATTACGGGAGTAACCGGGAGGCTTGCTGCAGGCTTCTGGCTCCTAGCTTCTAGCTCCTGGCCCAGGCCCCGGTTTTGCGGGGTTTTGCCGGTTATTTCACGGACGGGGAGGGGATTGCGGGATGGCCCGAATCCGGCTCTGGGAGCGGCATATGGCCTGTTCGTGCCATGCGATTGGCACGAAGGTGGAATGTACATATTTTCGGGCGGGCCGTATCTTTTCCTTGAGCAGACCTGGGGGAGGGCTGTTCGGGCGTCCCATAACTCGCGAGAGTTTGGGGCGCTTCTTATTTGGGGCGTTTTTTCTCCGTTCTTTTGGACTGACGGGCGAAGCTTCCTCTGGCCCGACCCCTTTTGAATTCAAGCGTGGCCGGTGTGGTCGCGGGCGACTTGCCCGCGTCGGTTTTGGTCGCGCCCGGAATTCACCTCACCGGGGCTGAGGGCGGGACGCCCTCAGGACAGCCGGCGGGAGGCCGGCGCTACGGAACTTCCTCAGATTCCTTGCCTGTTCCTGCACGAGCGGGACGCTCGCGCCTACACCTGCGGGCGGCGATGTATATTTGGCGGAGGGTGGTCCTTCCACCGAATCACTGAAAGCGCAAAAAGGAAACGCCATGAAAATCATACTGGGCTTCCTGCTGCTGAGCACTTTGCTGATGGGGAGGTATCCGACGAACCAGAGCACGGCCGAGGCAAGCCGGCTGATCGCGCTCGAAAATGCCTGGAACCAGGCGCAACTTCACCATGACGCGAAGGCGGTGAGCGACCTGGTTTCGGACGAGTTTGTTTATACCGACTACGACGGTACGGTCATGAACAAAGCGGACTTCCTTAAGGACCTGAAAGACCCCGATTATCGCGCCACCCTGATCGCCAATGACGAAGCCCGGGTGATTTCGTACGTCAACGCGGCCATCGTGGTCGGGACATACCACTCCAAAGGGACCTACA
>DASQHA010000385.1:0-9196 GCA_035632335.1 Terriglobales bacterium | reverse complement strand
GACTGATGGTTCCATCCCCGGTGACCGTGCCCAACGCCGGAACCGTCAGGTTAATGTTCTGCGTGCGCACGCCCTCGGGGGCGACCCGCGCATCCGTGCTCAGGTTCTGGATGGTTGTATCGGAGCCACTCTGCATTCCGGTCAGGGCCGAGATTGAAGACATCTTGGAGGCAAGGTTAAAGCCCGCCAGCTTGGTCTGCGACAGGCGAATGGGTCCGACGATCACCAGCTTGTCGACCGGCCCGGTGATTCCCACGTTGACCGAAAGCGTACCGCCCTCGAGCTTCGATCCCGAAGGCAGGACGATGCCGAGCGCAGGCAGCATGGTTTGCAGATCATCGACCGGCATGCCGTCGGCGTTGAGCTTCATATTCAAGATCGTAGACTCGCCCTGGCTCTGGTAGGTCCCGGTAAGTTTGGCCAGGGCCTTGCCCAGTGAAACGTCGCCCTGGGTGAGGGTTCCGCCCTGCTTTTTCAGGTCGAAGTCGGTGGCGTACTTCACCGTCACTGCCTGGGTCGCGGGCGTGCCCTTCACCGCCAGTTTGAGTTTGTCGGCCTTGAGGGTGCCGCTGGTTTTCAACACCTTTCCGTCGGAGTTGAGAGTGCCATCAAAGTCGGCGACGCCTGCGATTCCAGTGGCGGGATCAACGAATCCCGAAGCCGTCAGGTCCAGTCCCTTGACCGTGATCTGCGCCTCGATGGGGCTGGCCGCCACGTCGGCCGAATTGATCGGTCCGGCCTTGCCATCCAATTTCGCGGTGCCGCCGGCAGGAAGGTTGGCAGTGATTTTAAAAGGGAACTGCGACGTCGGCGAAAAGTCACGCACGCTGATGTCCACGTCGTCATACACATGCGGCTTGATGGACGAGTTCGCGCGGTTGACCGACAGACGGCCGTCCTTTACGTCAAGCTTGCTGACGGAAAGATCGGGCGTGGACGACGGCCCGGTCGCGGCCGGTTTCGCGGTGGCCTCGGACTTGCTTCCCAGGCTGGAGAAATTCCATTTTCCGGCCGCGTCGCGCAGCAACGCGATCTCCGGCTTGTCCAGCGTGATATCTGTGACGTGCAAGGCCTTGGAGAAGATCAGCGGCATCACCTCCACGCCTACCTTCAGCGACTTGGCGCGGATGAAAGGGTCCTTGCTGAAAGCCGGATCATCGGCGATCGAAAGGTCCTCCGCTGAAACGCTTCCGGAAAGGATGGAAAGACTCAGATTGCCGACTTTAACCTGCCGGCCGAGAGCTTCGGTGAGCGCCGATTCGAGCTTGGGACGAAAGCTGTTTACATTAATCAGAAAGGGAAGAGCGATGACGATGAGCAGCAGGATTACTACCACGATCCCGACAATTTTCAGTACTTTCATACAGGAACTCCTTCAGCAACCTTGAATTCATGAGAGCGAGCAACCACGGTGGAGTAAGGCCGCGAGTGGCAGCCAGTCTATCAAAAAGTAGGACTACCGGGGTTCCTGCGTAAGCTCTGGATTAGGCGCGGGGCCGCCATAGAGTTCCTTCTGCCGCTTGTCCCGCTGCTGGTTCATCATCTGGGTGGTGGCGTCCATTTCGGCGTGGGCTTCCTGGGTCCGGCCCAGGCGTTGCAACAATTGCCCGCGCAGGTAATGGACACTGGAACTACCGGGATCAAGTTTGAGAGCGGCGTCAATTTCAACCAGGGCCTGAGCGTATTTTCCTTCTCGCTGATAAACCTGGGCCAGCTGGTAGCGTGAACTGGCCAGCGAAGGGTCCAGCCGCAACGCTTTGCGCAGATTGCTTTCGGCCTCCTGATTGTTTCCCTGCAGCGCATTTACCAATCCCAGCTGGTCGTAGTTGTAAGCCACGTCGGGCTCGAGGGCTGCGTCTTTCAGGAACTCTTCTTTGGCCCGCGCCAGTTCTTGCTTCTTGTAGTAAGCGATCCCCAGGTTGAAATGAACGAACGGGAGCCTGGGATTGGCCATGGCGGCGAGATTGAGCTCCTTGATGGCATCGTCATACTCTTCGCGGTTGATGTGGGCCTTGCCCAGCAGCAGATGTAACTCGGCCGAGTCCTGGCCGGTTTCGACCAGGCGGCCCAAGGCGCGCTGTTCCAGGTCGGGTCGGGCGGACTTGCCCGCCGCGATTCCCAGAACGTACAAATAGTTCAGCTGGTCTGAAGCCTGCGGCCAGAGCGGTTCCAGCATGGTGGTCGCATCGGCATAGCGTTCGGTAAAGAAATAGCAGAGTCCCAGGAGGTAGCGTGCCTGGTAAGAATCGGGCGCATCGCGGACCACGGTTTCAAACGGGGCGATGGCGGAGCGAAAATTATTTTGCCGGTAATAGGCCAGGCCAACGTTGAGACGAATGCCTGGGATTTGTGGCGCCAGATGTTCGGCCCTCTGCAGCATCTCCAGAGCCTGCGGAAATTGTTTCCGCCGCATGTAGATGACGCCCAGATTGGCGTAGGCGCCGGCGGCCTGCGGGTCCTGGGCCAGGACGCCGCGAAAAGACCGTTCCGCCAGGTCGAGCTGGTTTTTCCGGAGCGCGCTTTCGCCCTGCTGAAATAATTGCCGCGGGCCCGCGGTGGAGGCCGGTGGCGGCGCGCTTTGGGCCTTCGCGCCCGGCGGGAACGCGAACAGGACGAGCGCAAGCAGCCTTGACAGTGATTTCACTCTCCTGTAGTGTCCGCCAGCGACGGCCTGAAATTCAAGCGGCGGCAGTCAGCTCTTGGCAATTAGCAATCGGCACTTAGCTACTTGCCGATTGCCAATTGCCATGTGCGGTTTTCCTATGGTGAAGACTTCAGTGATTACCATTCGCGACGTGGCCAAGGAGAGCGGCTTTTCCTCGACCACCGTCTCCATCGTGCTCAATGACGCTCCCCTGGCGCGCTACATTCCGCCGGCCACCAAGAAGAGAATTGAGAAGGCGGCCAAGAAACTGGGCTACCGTCCCAACCTGTTTGCCCGTTCGCTGCGCAGCAAGCGCAGTCACACCGTGGGCGTCATGGTCTTCGACATGACTGACCCTTATTGCACGCTGATTCTGCGCGGCATCGAAAATTCTCTCTACCAGTCTTCCTTCCTTCCCATTCTGACCGACGTGCACAACGAACGCAGCCGCTTCGAACGTTATCTGGAGATGTTGCTGGACCGCCGCGTGGAGGCGTTGATCGTCCTGGCCAACTGGCTGTTTGTGGATATCGATGTCCTGGCCGATCTCGAAAAGAGCAGTCTCCCCAGCGTGATGATCGCGCGCGAGCTGCAAACCGATACCGTCAGCTCGGTGATCGTCGACAACGAGATGGGAGGCTACTCCGCGGTCGAGCACCTGCATTCGCTGGGACACCGCAAGATTGCCTTCATCCGCGGGCCCAAAACGTTGGGGGACAGCGCGCCGCGCTGGCAGGGGGTCCGCTCATTTGCCAGGAGTGCCGGCCTGGAACTCGATCCGCGGCTCATCCTGGACCTGCCGGAGTCGCAGGATCCCATCTCAAGTTTTGAAGCCGGCTACAAATTGACCGAGGAACTGATCAAGCGGAAAAGGCCATTCACCGCCCTGATGGCCTTTGACGACATGACGGCGTTCGGCGCCATTCGCGCCTTGGCGAAAGCCGGCCTGCGGGTGCCCGAGCAGTGCTCGGTCATCGGATTCGACGATGTTGCGGCCTGCAGTCTGTACACGCCACCCCTGACCACGATTCGCCAGCCTATGGAAGCGATGGGAGCGATGGCGGCAAACCTGGCGATTGAACGCATTAACGCCGTCCTTGAAAAACGGGAAATATCGGCGGTACACCGCAAGATGGCCCCCGAATTGGCGGTGCGCGAGTCCACCCGCAGCCTGCTCTAGGCAAAAACACGGGTAAAACCCTATCTCTTGCCGGTGATCCATAAAGCTGATCGGCATTATTTCCTGGGTTTTTTTCTTGACACTGGCCTGGCCGTTACCGCAATATTCAGGCCATTGATTCGTTTTAATAAACGGTTTCATTCGAAACGGCCACCGGTTCTCGGGGCCCTTTCGATGAAGACGTTTTGCCCGTACGGTTTTTCGTGGGCGGCCGGGCAGGGTTACCGGACAGGTGCTGGGCTCAGATGGTTCCGCGCAAAGGTTAGAAGAGTACTAGGATTTCGATAGGAACAGTCTTTCAGCAATTCTTAGCCGATGGAAAACTTATCAGGGGGATCTATGAAAACCCGCGCGCTTTGGCTGGCTATTTGCCTGTGTCTTTCGCTCGCTGCCTGGGGGCAGGATACTGCTTCGATCACCGGTACGGTGACCGATCCGAGCGGCGCCGCCGTCGCCAACGCGCAGGTCACGCTGAGCAGTCCGGACCGCGGGGTGAACCGCGCCAGCCAGACCAACGAAAGCGGCGACTATCTGTTCGGCTCCGTGCCCGGCGGTACTTATGACCTGAGCATCGTGGCCGCTGGATTCAAGAAATACCAGGCCACCAGCGTGAAGCTGCAAGTGGGGCAAAAGGCCCGGGCTGACGTGGTGTTGCAGGTAGGCGCGGCGAATACCACGGTCGAAGTGGAAGGCTCGAGCGTGGCCACGGTCGAGACCCAATCGTCCGATCTCTCCGGCACCGTCAACGGCAAGGAAATTACCCAACTAGAACTCAATGGACGCAACTTCACCCAGTTGGCCACACTGGTGCCCGGAGTGAGCAACCAGTCGGGACAGGATGACGCTGGCGTGGGCGTGGGGGGCAACGTTTCTTTCAGCATGAACGGCGGCCGCACCGAGTACAACAACTGGGAACTGGACAGCGGCGACAACATGGACAACGGCAGCAACACCACGCTGAACGTCTATCCCAGCCTGGATGCGATTGCCGAATTCAAGGTTCTCACTTCAAACTATGGCGCGCAGTACGGCCGCAACGGCTCAGGCACGGTGGAAGTGGAGACCAAGTCGGGCACGCGGGCTTTTCATGGTGACGCCTACGAATTTGTCCGCAATGATATTTTCAACGCCACCACGTTTCCGCAGAGCAGCGTGCCGCCCTACAAGAAAAACGATTTCGGATACACCATCGGCGGGCCGGTTTATATTCCCGGCGTCTATAACAAGGACCGTACCAAGACTTTCTTCTTCTGGTCGCAGGAGTGGCGCAAGGAACGCGTTCCCGCCAACCTGGGCAGCGTGACAGTGCCGTCTTTGGCCGAACGCGGCGGCAACTTCAGCGACCAATGTCCCAACGCACAGGGTTCATTCAGCGATTGTCCCACGGACCCCACCACCCATTTGCCGTTTCCGGGAAATATCGTTCCGGTCGATACCGTGAACTCTCCGGCGCTGGCGGCGGAAATTCCTGAACCCACGCAAGGGCTCAATACCTGGAACGCTTCGCCCACCCTGCCCACTACGTGGCGGGAAGAACTGTTTCGCGTTGACCACAATTTTACCAACAAGGTGAGCGGCACCTTCCGGTATATCCACGACTCCTGGAACCAGCTTTATCCCACCCCGCTCTGGACCAACGGGACCAGTTTCCCAACCATCCAGACGAACTTCGGCGGCCCCGGCGTGAGCATGGTGGCGCGGCTGACCGCGACTCTCTCGCCCACTCTGCTGAACGAGTTTGTCGCCAGCTATACCACCGACCACATCACGCTGATTCCGGTGGGCGCGTGGCAGCGGCCGGCCAGCATGACTTTCGGCTTGTTCCCGGGCGCGGACCAGGGCAAGGTTCCGGGGATCAGCCTGACCGGCGGCATCTTCAATTTCGGCGAAGACGTCGGATACCTGCCCAACGGTCCGTATAACTCGAACCCCACTTATACCTACCGCGACAACGTCACCAAGATTATCGGCAAACACAACCTGGTATTCGGCGGCTACTTCGTGGCGGCGCAGAAGAACGAGCTGGGAGCGCCCGGCGTGGCCACCAACGGAACCCTGACCTTCGACACCAGCAACACCATCAGTACCGGCAACGCCTTCGCCGATCTACTGATTGGCAACGTGGCCTCCTTTAGCCAGAGCAGCGCTCAACCCAAGTTCTACAATCGCTATAAGATTTTTGAGCCGTATTTCCAGGATGACTGGCACGTGACCAGCCATCTGACGCTGAATCTCGGCGTGCGCGTGAGTTTGTTCGGGACCTACCGGGACCGCTATCACAGCGAGTTCAACTTCGACACCTCGCGCTACGTGGTTGGAGACAGCAGCGTGGATCCAGTAACCGGTCTGGTCATCGGCAATCCGTTCAACGGCGTGGTGCAGTGCGGCGTGACCCCGGGGATTCCCGACAGCTGCATGAAGGGCCATTTGTTCAATCCCGCTCCCCGCATCGGTTTCGCCTGGGACCCGAAGGGAGACGGAAAGACTGCGCTGCGCGGCGGTTACGGAGTGTTCTTCGAACATACCAACGGCAACGAAGCCAATGCCGAATCACTCGAGAGCGCGGCCAGTCCAACCGTGCAAACCACCAGCGTTTTCAATCTGACGTCATACAACCAGATCGTACCTACGCCGGCAGGCACGTCCAGCCCGCTGTCGATGATCTCGATTCCAAACAAGGCCGTGTGGCCGTACGTGCAGCAATGGCATCTGGATGTGCAGCATGAATTCATGAAGAACACGGTGGCCACGGTTTCTTACGTGGGCAGCAAGGGCACGCATCTGACCCGGTATCTCGAACTCAACCAGGTCGTACCAACGCCTGCGAATCAGAATCCTTACAAGATCGGGGAGCCGATCGGCGGCGGCATCGATCCCTCCACCGGAGATTCCATTCACGACGATTGCAACACCTCGACGACCCCCAGCGGCGTGCCGGTCACCGGCCAGGCGCTGATCAATCTGCAAATTGCATGCGGGGCAAATCCGGATCCCTTCCGCACCAACTTCCCTGGAGTAGGGTCGGTGCAGGGGCTGCGGGAACAGGCCTCTTCCACGTATCACGCTTTGGAGACCTCGGTCCGGCACAGCATTGGCGGTTTACAGCTGAGCCTGGCTTACACCTACAGCCACTCCATCGACGATTCCTCTTCGGCGAGGGATGCCATCATTCTCAACAGTTACGACCTGGGCAGGGCGCGCGCCAGTTCCAACTTCGACCAGCGCCACCTGTTCAATCTGGGATACGTTTACGATCTGCCCTTCTTCAAGAGTCCCGGCCTGTCGCAGAAAATCCTGGGTGGCTGGCAGTGGTCTGGGATTGTCACGGTGCAGAGCGGCACGCCATTCAGCCCGGGAAACGGAGTCTTTGGAGACAATGCCGGAGTAGCCAACGGGATCACTTCGAACTCGTCCCAGTCGTATCCCGACGTGATCGGCGATCCCCGGTCGGGTGTGCCTAACTTCATTTTCCCCGGCTTTGGCCCGCTGCTCTACAACCCGTCAGCCTTTGCCGCGCCCAGAGGGCTGACCTTCGGTGACATGCCGAGGAATTTCCTTACCAATCCGCGGCGCACGAATTTCGACATGGCGCTGTTCAAGCGTTTCGCCATCACGGAAAGAGTAGGCCTGGAGTTCCGCGCCGAGGCTTTCAACGTGTTCAACCACATCGAATACGCGTGGCTGGGGGGCGACGGCGGCTCGGCGGCGTCCAACAGCCCCTTTGCCAGCTCCAACAGCACCCTGACCTGCTACGCCGGAGCGAACAACTCGGCCGGGGATCCGGGCTGTACCGGGGCGAATGCGTACCTGAGGCCGGCGACCGCGCACAATGGGCGCATTCTGCAACTGGGAGCGAAGTTCATCTTCTAGGAAACCGGTGTGGGGCAGACACTCTTGTCCGCCGCCTTTGAAGTTGATTTTGAGTCGTCGAAACTGGTTCGGCCTCCAAAACGAAGATCAACGTCAAAGGCGGCGGACAAGAGTGTCCGCCCCACACCATTGTCGCCGGCGTCTGAAATCCCGCTATTCCAGCCATTCCGCTCAGGATGACAAGGCGTGTTGCGGGGTCCCGACCACCACCGTCAGGGCTTGCTCCAGGTCGGCGATCAGGTCGTCGGCATTCTCGATTCCCACCGAAAGCCGGATCAGTTGCTCGGTCACTCCCATTTTCTGGCGGTGCTCGGCGGAGATCATGGCGTGCGATGTCAGCACCGGCAGGCAGACCAGTGAATCCACGCCGCCCAGGCTGGGCGCGAGCGTGAACAGGCGCAAGGCTTCCGAGAGGTGCCTGGCATCTTCTCCATTGCCCTCCACTTCGAAGCTCAGCACCCCGCCACCGCCGTGCATCTGCTTCATCGCCAGGGCACGCTGGGGATGGCCTTCGACAAACGGATAGTGCACGCGCCCCACCTTGGAGTGCCGCGCCAGAAATTGAGCGACGCGCAGGGCGTTGTCATTCTGCCGCTGCACCCGTACCGCCAGCGTCTTGATGCCGCGCAGCAACAGCCATGCGGCGTGGGGGTCCATCACGCCGCCGAGAGTCGTGCGCGTTTCGTGGATCTTCTGGACCAGGTCCTGGCGGCCGGCCACCATGCCGCAGATCAGGTCGGCGTGTCCGGCAAAATATTTAGTGCCGGAGTGCATTACCAGGTCAATGCCGAAGTCCGCCGGACGCTGGTTGATGGGCGTGGCAAACGTGCTGTCGATGAAAGTGATCAGGTTATGCTGCCGGGCCAGGGCAGTCAATTGGGGCAGGTCAACCACCCGGAGCAACGGGTTGGTCGGCGATTCCAAATAGAGCAACTTCGTGTTCGGCCGGATGGCGCGAGCGTGCTGATCGTATTCGGTGGTGTCCACGAACGTGGTTTCGATGCCGAGCTTCGGCAGCCACTGACTGAAGAATTTTGTGGCGCCGCCGTAAATGTCCCGCTGGGCCACAACGTGATCACCACTCTTCAGCAGGGCAAGCATTGACGTCGTGATGGCGTTCATGCCGGAAGCGAAGAGCAGCGCGGCGTCTGTGCCTTCCAGTTCCGCAATCGCTTTTTCCGCCACCGTGTGCGTGGGGTTGCCATAACGGGTGTAAAACATGTCGGTGGAAGTGGCGCGCAACTGCTGGTCGCTGTCCGTGACCTCGAAAGTCGCGGTCTGGTAGATCGGGGTGACCAGCGGTCCGTTTTTCTTGCGCAGATCGGTACCGGCGCGTACGGCCTCGGTTTCGGGATGGTGCTTGTGCTCTTTCATGACTGCTCCTTCAAGGTTTCCGGCGTTCCAAGGGTAACGTCCGCGCATGAAGTGGGCAAGGGCTTGCTGTGTGGCGGACACTTTTGTCCGCCGCTTTTGAATTTGCCCCTGGTTTTGTGATGCAGGGT
>DASQHA010000384.1:0-54842 GCA_035632335.1 Terriglobales bacterium | reverse complement strand
CCGGCACACCATCGTGCCGCGCGCTTCGTGGACGGCAAGCACCGTGGCGTCGAAAATATTCTCGAAGCCGGCGAGTTGCGCCACTGTCTCCAGGCGCGGAGCGCTCATCACCTGGTGCGGCGTTCCCTGCGCGATCACCCGGCCATTTTCCAGCACGATCACTCCATCGCCGAGCGCGAAAACCTCCTCCCGGCTGTGAGTGACATAAACAATCGGGACAGCGTGCTCCTGGTTCCATGTCCGCAGATCGTCAATAATCTTCGACTTGGTCACCATATCTAAAGCCGCGAGCGGTTCGTCCAGAAGAAGGATTACCGGTTCAATCACCAGGGCGCGGGCCAGCGCCACTCTTTGACGCTCGCCCCCGGAAATCTCCCCGGGCCGGCGTGAACGCAGATGGGAAATGCGGAACGACTCCAGCACGGCGGCGCCGCGCTGCTCGCGCTCGGCGCGGCTGAGCCGGGAGAGTCCGTATTCGACATTTGCCTCGACGGTCAGGTGCGGAAACAAAGCCAGGTCCTGAAATACGTAGACAACTCTTCGCCGCGGCGGCGGAACATCGATGCCGAGCGCGGAGTCGAATAAGACTTTCTCTTGCACTGTGATTCGGCCCGCATCCGGCCGGACCAGCCCGACCATACAATCCAGCAGAGTCGTCTTCCCCGCCCCGGACGGACCGAACAGGATGGTGATTCCGGGCGGCAGGACGACGGCAAGGTCGAGTTCGAAATCCTTTCCCCGATGCTTGCGGATTTGAACTGACACTGCGTGGGTTTCCGGCGGTTTCATGGGTGCGGGCTCAATTCAAAATCGATAACCACCAAGGACACGAAGTACCACGAACGAATTCCACGCAATACCGCTCTTCCTTCGTGCACCTACGTGTCCTTGGTGGTTTAACCTTTTCACTTCAAGATCCACAGACGCCGGTTCAAGCCGTACACCACAGCCAGCGTCACAAACGAGATGGCCAGCAACACAAGGGCCGTGGCATTGGCCCCGGCGTAATCGACGGCTTGCACTTTGTCGTAGAGATCAATCGAAACCGTGCGGGTGACGCCCGGGATATTGCCGCCCACCATCAGCACCACGCCAAACTCGCCCATAGTGGGGGCGAAGCTGAGCGCGACTCCGGTCACCACTCCGGAGACCGACAGGGGCAGAATCACGCGGAAAAAAGTGCGCAGCCGGGAAGCGCCCAGGGTCTGCGATGCCGCCAGCAGCCGGGGATCCACGGCGGCAAATGAGGCTGCGAAGGGCTGCACCGCGAAGGGAAAACTGTACAGAATCGATCCGATCACCAGACCCTCGAAGGTAAACGCCAGGGTGTGGCCGGTGAGCGCTTCCCATCCGCGTCCTAATGGGCTGTGCCGGCCGAGCGCGACCAGCACATAGAACCCCAGAACGGTGGGAGGCAGCACGATGGGCAGGGCAAATACGGCTTCGGCGAGAAATTTCCAGCGCCAGCGGGACCACGTGATCCAGCATGCCGCCGGAACTCCCACCACCACGAGTATGGCGGCAACTACGGCGGATAGCCGGATGGTGAGCCAGAATGCCTGCCAATCCATCAGTATTTCCCTCTCTGCTCTTTGCCGCGCCGCGCGATGTGTCTGACGGCAGAGCACCACGATTTGCGGCTCAACCTGAGAATACTTTCATCTTCAGGCTGCATTCATCTTAGTAAAATCTTGTAAAATGCCGCCGCCTTCTGCGCAGCTGCCACGCAAGATGTACCATCCATGGTGGTTGGGCGTGCGGTCCGATGCGCGAAGCTAGAGATTGTATCCGCAACCCTCAGTCCTGCTCGGGGTTTTTATACATGGGGCCTGCAAATCCAGAATACAAGCAAGACGCGGCGGACCCTAAAGTGAGGATGTCGTGAACCTGCTGAAACGCCATTGGCTGATCGCAAGTCTGATTGTTGTGGCACTTGCTGTCTTCGCCGCCTATCAGTTCAAGGGCACCGAACAGCCAAAATATTTCACTGCTAAAGTGGATCGCGGGGACATTCGCCAGGTGGTGGAGGCAACCGGCACCATCAACGCGGTAACCACCGTGCAGGTGGGTTCGCAGGTTTCGGGCACGATTTCGCGGCTCAATGCCGATTTCAATTCGCGGGTGAAAAAAGGGCAGGTGGTGGCGCAGATCGATCCGTCGCTGTTCCAGGGCTCTCTGCTGCAGGCCAAGGCCGATTTAGCGAACGCCAAAGCCAACGTGGTTGCGTCCCAGGCCAATCTCGAAAAAGCCCAGGCCAGCGCGCTTCAGGCGCGGGCTGACTATGAGCGGACCGCGGGGCTGGCCAAAGAAGGAGTCATGAGCCAGCAACAGCTCGACCTGGCGAAGGCCACCGCCGACTCCGACGATGCGGCCGTGGCGGCAGCCAGGGCAACCATCACCCAGGCGCTGGCCCAGGTGCAGTTGAAGCAGGCCGCCGTGACGGTGGCGCAGACCAATCTGGATTACACCACCATTCATGCGCCCATTGACGGCACAGTGATTGCCCGCAGTGTGGATGTCGGCCAGACGGTGGCGGCATCGCTGCAGGCACCAACGCTATTCACCATCGCGCAGGACCTCACGAAAATGCAGGTCTATGCCAGCACCGACGAGTCTGACGTGGGCGTGATCCACACCGGGCAGATCGTCACCTTTAAAGTGGATGCGTTTCCCAAAGACACGTTTACCGGACGGGTTTCACAGGTGCGTTTGAACGCGACCACGGTGCAGAACGTGGTCACCTACAACACCATCATCGACTTCGATAACCCGGACCTGAAGCTCTTTCCCGGCATGACCGCCTACATCACGATTCCGGTAGCGACCGCGCAAAATACCCTGCGCGTGCCCAACGGGGCGCTGCGCTACAAACCGGACATGACCGCAGACCAGCTGCGTGCGTTGTACAAGCAATACGGATTAGTCTCAGGCCAGGCCGCGGGAACTCAATCTGCCGGCGGCCAGGCGGCGGGAGGCACCGGGGCCGAAGTGAAACATCAGCGCGCCCAGGGGGAAGGTGTTGAAGGCGGCGCCGCGGCGGGGCAGCCGCACACTCCGCGCGTGGATGTCGCCGTGCTCTGGAAGCTGCGTCCGGACAAAACGCTGGAACCGGTGCGGATTCGTACGGGCATCACCGACCACACGGTCACCGAGGTCGCGCAGGTGCTGAACGGTCAACTGAACGAGGGAGACGCATTGATCACCGGCGGCGTGGCGGGTAGTTCGGCCGCGACTCGCGCTCCGGGCCTGGGCGGAACCACGCCGCGAGTGAGATAACCCAATGGAGGCCGGGCGTCCCGCCCGGCTGGACGGGCGAGACGCCCGTCCTTGATCACGGCGAGAGAGGCTGAGAAGCTGCAAGAGCAAAGCAATGGCGACCATTCCACAATCCGCAGCAAAGGCGCCCGCCGAAGGCGGAAGCAGCAGCCTGATTCAGATCGACGACGTGCACAAGTACTACGACCTGGGCGAAACCAAGGTGCATGCCTTGCGCGGGATCAACGTCCGCATCGAGCGGGGCGACTTTGTGGCCATCATGGGGGCCAGCGGCAGCGGCAAATCCACGTTCATGAATATTCTGGGCTGCCTGGACAAGCCGACCAGCGGGCGCTATTTGCTCGAAGGCATCGCGGTCTCCGACTTATCCAAGAAAGAGCTGGCGACCATTCGCAATCGCAAAATCGGTTTCGTTTTCCAGGGATTCAACCTGCTGTCCCGCACCACTGCCCTGGAAAATGTCGAACTGCCCACGCTCTACGCCCAGATCAGCAAGGAAGAAGGCCGCAAGCGTGCCCGTGAAGCCCTCGAACTGGTGGGACTGGGGGATCGCATGCAGCACTATCCTTCCCAGCTTTCCGGGGGCCAGCAGCAGCGGGTTGCGATCGCGCGCGGACTGGTCAATCATCCGTCCATCCTGCTGGCCGACGAGCCTACCGGCAATCTGGACAGCCGGACTTCCGTGGAGATCATGGAAGTGTTTCAAAAACTCAATGACGATGGGCTGACGGTGGTGATGGTAACGCACGAGCCCGACATCGCCGAATTTGCCAAGCGCGGCATTCACTTTCGTGACGGCACCATCCGTCGCGACGAACGGGTGCAGAACCGGCCGGTCGCGGTCGAGGTCTTGAAGAACATGCCCGCGCTGGAGGATTGAGTATGGATTTACTGGCCATCATTCGTATCGCCATGCGGGCGCTGGCCCGCAACAAGATGCGCTCCATTCTCACCATGCTGGGCATCATCATCGGAGTGGGCGCGGTCATTGCCATGGTCAGCGTGGGCCAGGGAGCGCAGCTGCAGGCCCAGCAGCAGATCGCGGCCATGGGCTCCAACATGTTGTTTGTCCAGTCCGGCACGGTAAACAAGGGCGGAATGCGCATGGGCTGGGGCGCCACCAAGACGCTGGTTTACGACGACATGGTGGCCATCCTGCGCGAGTGCCCGTCGGTCTCGGCCGCTGCGCCGGGCAGCCAGGCTTCCGCCCAGGTGGTTTTTGGAAATGACAACTGGGCCACCAACATAAACGGCACCGAGCCGCAGTATTTCGATATCCGGAGCTGGCCCTTTGCCGAGGGCACGTCGTTCACGCAGGATGACGTGACCACGGCCGCCAACGTCGCTGTCATCGGCGAGACGGTGCGCAAGAACCTGTTTGGCGCCACCGATCCCGTCGGCCAGACGGTGCGCATCAACAATCTGTCTTTCAAAATCGTCGGGCTGCTGACTCCGAAGGGCACGTCGGCGGCCATGGGCCAGGACCAGGACGACGTCATCCTGGTGCCCATCACCACCCTGCAAAAGAAAATCACCGGACAGGACTGGCTGCGCTGGATCATGGTTTCCGCGCTCTCAAAAGACGCCAGCTACACCGCGCAGCAGCAGATCACGTCGCTGCTGCGCGACCGCCACCGCATTCGTACCGGACAGGATGACGATTTCTTCGTGCGCAACCTGGCGGGCGTGGCTGATCTGGCTGACCAGAACGCACGCCTGTTCACCATACTGCTGGCTTCGATCGCCAGCATTTCCCTGCTGGTCGGCGGCATCGGCATCATGAATATCATGCTGGTATCGGTCACCGAGCGCACCCGCGAAATCGGAATCCGCATGGCCATAGGCGCCACCGAGCAGGACGTCCAGCAGCAGTTCCTGATCGAGGCAGTCGTGCTCAGCGTAGTGGGCGGCGCGATTGGAATCTTGTCAGGCATGGGAGCTTCCTACCTGATTACCCAAACCCTGGGCTGGCCGGTGCTGGTTTCTCCCACCGCGATTTTCGCCGCCGTGCTGTTCTCCATGGCGGTAGGAATTTTCTTCGGCTTCTACCCCGCCCGCAAGGCGGCCCGCCTGGATCCGATTGACGCCCTGCGGTACGAATAGCGGACGGCAGACTTCGGACTTCGGACGTAGGGACCCCAGACCGCAGACATCCGACTCCAGTTGCCGGGTTGTCGTCTCTGACCTAAGGTCTGAGTTCCGTCGTCCGAAGTCCGCGGTCCGAAGTCCGCGGTCCGGGTTCCCGTCAAGTCAACTTTCGGATAGTGCACTATCGCCTGTCTGCGTCGGGCGACGGATTCCCATTTAGACCTCCTCGAGGAAAGAAAAACTGATTCCCCGTTCTCCGTCACTGAAAGCTGTCCACGGCACGTGATAGTCGTGTGTTCGTATGAGCTCTTGTGTTCGTCTTCCCTTGTTCCTCTGTCTGATATTGTGCGCCGAACTAGCCGCTGCGCAGAGTGCGGGAAGTCGCACGATCGCCAACCCGCCGCGTCGACGTGAACTGTGGTTCAGCCATGGGCGCGCGCTTCCGGGACAGCCGGCGGCTGCGCTGCGTTACCGGGCGCATCGGCAGAAACTGGAGCTGCGGGCCTTGCGCGCTGCCGCGCCCCGGTCGGCTGGGTTCAACGCCTTTCCACACGACGCTCTGGGCACGGTGTGGACGCCGCTGGGGCCTGCGCCTCTGGCATCCGATGCCACCGGGCTTGGAGTGCAGGATTACGGTTCGGTCGCAGGCCGGGCTACAGCTGTGGCCGTCGACCCGGCGGACGGCACCGGCAACACCGTGTACATCGGAGGGGCCTATGGCGGAGTGTGGAAGTCCACCAATGCCGGCGCGCTGAGTCCGAATCCTTCAAGTGTTACTTGGACTCCCATCACCGACGACCAGCCCACTCTCGCGGTGGGAGCGATCGCCATCCAACCCCAGCTGGCGAGTCCGGATCCCGGCAAAAGCGTAATCCTGGTGGGCACAGGAGAGACGAACAGTTCCAGCAATTCCTACTACGGGTTGGGCATTCTGCGCTCTCCCGACGGCGGCAATACCTGGACGCTGATTTCGCAGGACAGCACCAGCAATCGGCCGTTTGCCGGCCTGGGCTTCAGCCAGATTGCATTCAGCCAGGTGAACCCGAACCTGGTGGTGGCCGCCGCCGCGGGCGCGACCCAGGGAGTGATTGAGGGCCTCGAAGACCCGGTGATCGCAAACCGCGGGCTCTACTATTCGAATGACGGCGGACAATCTTGGAATTACGCGACCGTAAACGATGCGGGCCTGGTTATTGCTCCCAGTTCGGCGACTTCGGTGGTGTACAACGCAATCACCCGGCAGTTTTTCGCCGCCATCCAGTGGCATGGCGTTTATTCCTCGAGCGACGGGGCCACCTGGAGCCGGCTCAACAACCAGCCCGGCGGCCTCAGTCCGGTGTCCTGTCCCGCATCTCCCTCGACCGCAAGCTGCCTGCTGTATCGCGGAGAATTCGCCGTCGTGCCCGGCCGCAACGAAATGTATTTCTGGTACGTGGACGGCAACAACACCGACCGGCTGATCTGGCAGACCAAGGACGGAGGCGGCACCTGGACCCAACTCAACGACGACGGCATCACCAATTGCGGCGATGCGCTGGGCGGCTGCGGAACCGAGCAGGGGGCCTTCAATCTCGAGCTGGCCGCGGTCCCTGACGGAGAGGTCACCGACCTCTACGCCGGGGCGGTGAACCTGTATAAGTGCAGAATTACCGCTGCGTCCCCGGGCTGCGACGGCGTTTCGCCAGATACGTTCATCAATCTCACCCACGCCTACGGATGCCCGCCCAACTTCGGTTCCATTGCGCATGTGCATCCCAATCAGCACGCCCTGGCCTTCCTGAATATCAACAACAATTCGCAGGTCGTGATGTACTTCGCCAACGATGGCGGAATCTATCGCGCGCTCGACGGCTACACCGGGCTGATCACCGGCGACTGCGGCGGCAGCAACCAGTTCGACAGCCTGAACGGAACCCTGGGCTCGCTCACCCAGATGGTTTCTTTTTCGCAGCATCCCACCGATCCAAACACGATTCTAGGAGGCGCGCAGGATAACGGCTCGCCCGCGACCAGCAGTTCGCAGAGCACCACCAGCTGGGCGAACGTGAACTCGGGCGATGGCGGCTATAACCAGATCAATCCCGACAATCCCACCGAGTGGTTTACCGCCAACAGCGGCGTGAGCATCCAGCGTTGCGCTTTTGGCGTGGACTGCCGGGCGCAGGATTTCAGCAGCGGGCTGGTGGTTTCGAACCCCACGGTGGGCGGCGATTCGGGAGGATTGTTCACGCCCTTCATCCTGGACCCGCAAAATTCCGGAGAGCTGCTGGTGGGCACGTGCCGGGTGTGGCGCGGCGCCAGTGACGGCAGCGGATTCGTTGTCCTCACTGACAACTTCGAGACCGGGGACACGGAGAGCTGCAGCGGCGGTGAGGTCAACCTGGTGCGGACGCTGGCCGCCGGCGGCCTCAAGGACACTGCCGGATTTTCGAACGTCATGTATGCCGGAACCGATGGCCTGGGCCCGCTGCTTCCCACCGGAGGACATATCTGGGTGGCCACTAACGTCAGCGGCGGAAGCGGAGCCTGGGTGGATCGCACCGGCGGAACCAATCCCTCGGGATTTCCCGTGTCAGGAATCGCCCTCGATGCCTCGGACGCCTCCGGCAAAACCGCCTACATGACGATCATGGGCTTTCACGTCTCCCATGTGTGGAAGACGACAGACGCAGGGGCCTCCTGGATCGACTTCACCCCCGGCCTGCCGGATGCGCCCGCCAACGCCGTGCTGGTGGATGCGCGCGCAGGAACCGTGTATGTCGCTACCGATGTGGGAGTCTTCGCCAGCGGCACGGCCAGTCCCGGCTGGGCGGAAGTCGGTCCTCTGCCGGCGCCGGGCGGCGCCGCGGGGTTCCTGCCGAATGTCGCAGTGACGGCTCTGCGCATGTTCGATTTTGGGGGCACCAAAAAGCTGCGCGCCTCTACCTACGGCCGCGGCATCTGGGAATTCACCCTGGCGGAAGGTCCGAATTTTCAATTCACCTCGCCGGAAAATGTGTTGACCGCATTCGTGGGAGAGAACGCCGTCTTCAGCGGATCCTTGCTGGCGCAGAACGGCTTCAGCAGCCCGGTGAATCTGACGTGCGTCCCGCGCGCTCCGGCCCTGCCCGCGCCGCCGTCATGCACGGTCGCTCCGGCCGCATCGACACCGACGGAGGCGGGCGCCGCCTTCACGGTGAATGCGTCCGGACCGGTCGGCGATTACCTGTTTAATCTGCATGGCGTCGGGACCGACACCAATAAGACCACTCGCGATTTCGCTCTCACCCTGCACGTGGTGGATTTCAATTTGACCGCGCCCGCGCCCGGCAGCCTGACCACCGGCCAGGCCAGCGTTTCCGGGGCGGTGGCGTTTCAGGTGACCGCGGCCGGGACGTTCAATCAAACCGTGGCTCTCTCCTGCGGCGGATTGCCCGCTGGCGTGGTTTGCACCTTCCAGCCTTCCAGTTCGGTGTCTCCGATTTCGGGCAGCCCGGCCAGCGTAACTCTGACCATCAGCACGGGCGCCGGGACGCCTGTCGGAACATCTCAAATTACCCTGAGCGGTACGGTCGCGGGCGGTCCAGCCCGGACCCAAACCCTGTCGCTCACCGTGACCGCGGGAAGCACCAGCAGTCCCAACTTCGCGCTCGCGATCAGCAACCCATCGCTGACCGCGAATCCCAACGAACTTGCGGTATTCAACGGGACCGTGACGGCTTCGGGCGGCTACAGCAGTCCGGTGAACCTGCGCTGTTCGGGCGCGGTGCCGCCAACCTGTACGGTTTCACCGTCCCCCCTCACGCCGACCCCGGCAGGAGCCGCCTTCACGGTCAGCGCCGCCAGCGATACCCAGAACCATTTCAATTTCACCATCGACGCCACCGGGACCGACGCAGCTCATATCCATCAATCAACCCCGGTGGAACTCATTGTCGGCTTCAACTTCGTGATCAACAACAACTCGCCTGGCCAGACCATCGAGGCAGGCCAGACCGCCAGCTATAACCTCGACGTAGCGCCCTTGGGGAACGGCAGCGTTTTCCCGGGCAACCTGAGCCTGTCATGCGGGAGCGCCGGCCTGCCTCCGCTGAGTGCCTGCACATTCACGCCGAGCCAGGTGGCCTCGGGACAGGGCGACACCAACGTGGTGTTGAAAGTTGTGACCACCGCGCCCAGTCCCGCGACCGCGAATCTTGGGGCACCACCGCATCTGCTGGGATATGACATGGCTTTGTCGCTGACCGGACTGGTGCTGGCGCTCGGCGGCGGCCGGCAATCTCGCCGGCGGCGTCTGGGATGGCGAATAGGCATCCTCAGCCTCTTGCTTGGTCTGGCAGCCTGCGGCGGAAGCAGCACCAGCACGAGCGGGAACAGTGGCGGGGGCAGCGCCGGCCATCCCGGGACCCCTTCCGGCAATTACACCATCACCATCACCGGCACCGTGGGCTCGGTCACGCGCACCGTACAAGTGGCCCTGACGGTGCAATGAAATCGAAGCCATCAACGCTTTTAGCAGGCCAGCGCCCGCACTTTCACCCCACTCAACCGGCCATGTATAACAGATGTCACGCAGAGCATCCCCATGCCGGATCAGGCGTTCGACATCATCATCATCGGCGGAGGTATTGTGGGCCTGTCGACCGCGATGCACGCCACCCGCTCCATGCCGGGCCTGCGGCTGCTTGTGGTCGAGAAGGAAAACGAGGTGGCCCGTCACCAGAGCGGCCACAACAGCGGCGTGATTCACGCCGGCATTTATTACAAGCCGGGATCGTTGAAGGCCAAATTCTGTGTCGAGGGCGCGGCGGCCATGGTGGAATTCTGCCGCGAGCACAGCCTGCCCCACCAGGTCTGCGGCAAAGTCATCGTGGCCACCAGCGACGATGAGGTCCCGCGCCTGAAGGCGCTGCTCGAACGCGGACAGGCCAACGGTCTCGCCGGATTGCGATTGCTGCAGCCGGAAGAACTGCGCGAGGTTGAACCGCACTGCGGCGGCCTCATGGCCATGCGGGTGCCGAGCACCGGCATCGCCGATTATGCCGCTGTCAGCCGCAAATACGCCGAGATCATGGCCGCGCAAGGCGGCACGGTAAGCACCGGAACCGAGGTGCAGCGAGTTGTCCCCCGCGGCGGGGAAATGATGGTCGAGACCACGCGCGGAACCTTCGCCGCCAGATACGTGATCAATTGCGCCGGCCTGCATAGCGACCGGGTCAGCCGGATGGCGGGCCAGGCCCCGGAAGTCAGGATCGTGCCCTTTCGCGGAGAGTATTACTCCCTGGTCCCGGAGAGAACGCATCTGGTGCGTGGCCTCATCTATCCCGTACCCGATCCCAAATTTCCTTTTCTCGGCGTGCACTTCACCCGGCGCGTTCACGGCGGCGTGGATGGCGGACCGAACGCCGTGCTGGCCCTCAAACGGGAGGGCTACAAGCGCACCGACTTCAGCTTGCGGGACGTGGCCGGAACCCTCACCTATCCCGGGTTCTGGCACATGGCGGGAAAATACTGGCGCGATGGGGCGGGCGAATACTATCGCTCATTAAGCAAGCGGGCGTTCGTGAAGGCCCTGCAGCGGCTGGTGCCAGAGGTGGTCAGCTCTGACCTGGTGGCGGATGGTTCCGGAGTGCGCGCCCATGCGGTGCGCCGGGATGGATCGTTTGTGGACGATTTTCAATTTGTCCGCTCCGAAAGGATGTTGCAGGTCTGCAACGTCCCCTCGCCGGCGGCCACCTCTTCCCTGCCCATCGGCCGACATATCGCGGAGATCGCGCGCCAGGACATGGAAAACGCCTGAACCCGATGGAGGGCGGGTGCCCTCGCCCGTCCTTTAGTTTCCCAAAACCTTGCCGAGCTTTGCTGGCCTGGACGAGGCAGAGCCCCGTCCCCACGCGGTCCGTGCTGTCGCATCGTCTCCTCATCAGCGTCGGCGCAGCGCGAAACTGTACAATTGGCGACGATAACCCCACACGACGGAGGACACGGCGCGATGAGTTTCGATTTTTCCGGAAAGCGAGTAGCGGTGCTGGGCGCGGGCAAAATGGGCGGCATCCTGCTCAAGGCCCTGTTGGAGAAAGGCCTGCTCTCTCCCAAGTCGACCTTTGCCACCGTCCAGCATGAAGAACGGGCGCGCGCCCTGGCGGAGAAACTGGGAGTCACTGTCGGAACCGACAATCTGGCGGCGGTGCGCGATGCCGACATCATTTTTGTTTGCGTGAAACCGCAAGTAGTGCAGGAAGTGATGGAACAGATTCGTCCCAACGTCACCCGGAAGCAGCTCATCATTTCGGTGGCCGCGTCGGTGCCCACCAGCCACATCGAAAAAGCGCTGGGCAGCGAGGTCGCCGTGGTCCGGGCCATGCCCAACACGCCCTGCGCCCTGGGCTGCGGCATGACCGCGCTGTGCAAGGGCAAATTTGCGAACGCGCAGCACGTCGAAGCCGCCTGCGCCCTGTTCAGCGTGGTGGGAAAAACTGTGGTGGTGGACGAAAAGCACATGGACGCCGTCACCGGCCTCTCCGCCAGCGGCCCCGCTTACATCTACATTATTTTGGAATCACTGGCTGAGGCAGGTGTCAAAGTGGGCTTGCCCCGCGATGTCGCGACCCTACTCGCGGCGCAGACCACGCTCGGAGCGGCCACCGTGGTGCTCGAAACCGGCGACCACCCCGCCCTTTTGAAAGACGCAGTCACCACGCCCGCAGGCTGCACCATTGACGGAATCATGGAACTGGAAGAAGGTAAATTGCGCGTGACCCTCATCAAGGCAGTCGTGAAGGCGGCGCAGAGAGCGAAAGAACTGGCGTACGGATAGGAAGAAAGAACGGTCGTTGGTCCTTGGTCGTTGGTCAAAGTCAAAATCAGCCACGGATTTCGCGGATTTACGGGCGTCAAGTTCTCAGATCTTTCGCTCTATCCGTGTAAATCGGTGAAATCCGTGGCTGATTTTGATTGGCCGACGGCCAACACCAACGACATTTCTCATTCTGGAAGCGCGAAATTCACCGTAATCCTGGTCTCGAATTCCACGGCCTTGCCCTTGAGCAGATGGGGATTGAAGCGCCACTGCCGCACCGCGTCGGTGGCGGCTTTGGCCAGCAGAGGATCGCCGCTGATCACGGTCAGCTCGCGGACCGCACCGCTCCGTCCCACCAGAACGTTCAGCACTACTGGACCCTGAATATGCTGCTGCCGCGCCGCTTCCGGATATTCGGGCTCAACCCGCTGCAACAGGTAACTGTTCGCCGACGGAGGAGAAATTGGCGCCGGCGTCGCTGATCCGTCATCTTGCCGCGCCGCCGCTTGTTGAATCGCATCCGGCGGAACCACCCCGGGCTCGGCTTTGGCGGGAGACTCCTTCTCGGACGGCCCCATGCGAAAAACTACTTTGCCGTGTTCATACACGACCAGGCCCCCGTTGAGTTCGGGTGGCGTGGGTTTGTCCACTTTCGGTTTCACCGCCGGCTTGGCGGGGCGCGGCAACTCCGGCCGGGAAGCGACGGTTGGCGCGGGAGCGGCGGCGTCCTCCTGTCGCGGCGGAGACGCCTGCACCGGCGGAAGCGCTGGTGCCGAAGCCGGCGGCTCATCCACAGACAGAGGAATCTGGATCGGGGCCCGGTTGACCGCCATACTCCAGCCCACGCGGCCCACCATCCAGCCCAACAGCACAGCCAGCGCCAGAACGGCCGCCGTCAGCGCGCCGGTCCGGTAATCCCGCCGAACGGTGACCGCATCCGGCTGATTGGGGACGGTCGAGACGTCGGGCGCGGGCGTTTCAGGTTCCGGGGAATTTGCAGGCGGCGGGGAAAATGCCTCCAGCGCCGGCGCCGCATTTCCTCCCTCGATCGCTTCGTTCACCGTGTTCGAGATCTTGCGGCTGAGCGATTGCAACGCCTGCAGATCGGAATCACTGAAGGCGCGCGGAACGGATGAAAAAACTTCGAGCACTCCCCACAGTTCTCCGCCATCGAGCACCGGCAGAACCGCGATGGATCGAATTCCCAGATCGCGGCAGGCGATCACATTGACCCGAGGATCGGCCAGCGTGTCGTCGCAAAGCTGCATCTCGCGGGTCTGCACGCAGGCGCCCGAAAGCCCGGACCGGGTGTTCAGGCAAACCCCGGCGCTGGGCGCCTTGTCGCCCATGGTGGCGCGGCACACCATCTTGCCTCCGAGGGCCAGCGCGATCACGGCCCCCGTCGCCGCGGTAGACAGGCGGGCCTGTTGCAGAATCTCGCGCAGCCGCAAATCCAGGGCGCGGCCGGCGGGCAATTCTGCCGGGCTGGGGAACGCCTCGGTTTCTCCCGGCTCGGTTCTTTGGTGGGCGGAGTCGGACTCGATCCATTCCGGACCAATGCTGCGGGTTTCAACCAGAGAGGGATAGCGCGTTGAGTCAGGCTTTAACATGGTTCAAGCCATGCCAGTGACTGGCGGCGCGGAATGGCTGCAAAAGGGTGATTGAGCGGAGTTTCGCCTGAAACAAAGCTATTGTCAACACAAATGAACCGCGCTAATCAACTCAAAACAAAAACTTTATTCAGGCAAAAATCCCGGGCAACGAGCCCGATTTCTGCCCTCCGCACGTCGGAGCTCAGTTTGCAACCGTCCCTTTTACCAGTGCGTCATCCTGAGGGACTTAGGTCCCGAAGGATCTGGCGCGCATCGGCACCAAAGCTGGGTCGAAGCGGTGTTGCGGCTTCACGCCGGATCCTTCACGGCCTGAAGGCCGTTCAGGATGACGCCTCTGTAAGAGGACAGATTTCCAACTAAGCCGCCAACCCTCTGCAATTGTACTTATTCCATCGGGCGGAAAGATCGACTCCTCGCGCACTGAAGGACGATAGCGCTATCGACATCCGCGCACCGCCGCTGGTGGTTACCCCAGGTCTGCGGTGTACACTTCCCCGACGAGATATGTTCCGCCACGTGAGGACGAACGGCTGACCCTGTCGACTTCAACCTCAGCACCTCCATTACCGCCTTCGCGCCCCGGCGACTGGCACGCGGTCGCAGCCAGCTTTTTAGGCTGGACCTTGGATGCATTCGACTTCTTTGTGGTGGTCTTCCTGGTCGATACCCTGGCGCAGCACTTCCACGTGGCGAAAACCGCCATTGTGTGGACCATGACCGCGACCCTGGCCATGCGGCCGGTGGGCGCGATCGTATTTGGATTGCTCGCCGACCGCTACGGGCGCCGCAAGCCGCTCATGGCGAACGTGATTTTCTTTTCCGTGGTCGAGCTGCTGTGCGGATTTGCTCCCAGCTACACCGTATTTCTGGTTTTGCGCACCATCTACGGAATCGGGATGGGCGGCGAGTGGGGCGTGGGAGCCTCGCTGGCCATGGAAAGCGCGCCCGCCAGGTGGCGCGGCATCCTCTCCGGCATCGTGCAGAGCGGCTATTCCATCGGCTACCTGCTGGCGGCGGTAGCGGCGCGATTCATCCTCCCCGCCTGGGGATGGCGCGCCATGTTCTGGGTGGGCGGTGTCCCCGCCCTGCTGGCCTTGTACATCCGCTTCCATGTGCGCGAATCGGAAGCCTGGCAACAGCGCCGCGCTCCGACAGTGCGAGCGATCGTGCGCACCGCGGCGGGTCACTGGAGGATTTTTCTTTATCTCGTCCTGCTGATGACGCTCATGATGTTCCTCTCGCATGGCACCCAGGACCTGTATCCCGATTTCCTCAAGACAGCCCGTGGTTTCGACTCGAAAGTTGTGGCCTACCTGGTGATTCTGTTTAATGTGGGAGCGGTCCTTGGGGCCATCCTGTTCGGGCATCTCTCGGAAAGTTTTGGCCGCCGCCGCAGCATGATCCTGGCGCTGCTCTTGTGCCTGGCGATGATTCCCGCCTGGACCTTCGGCGGATCTCTTATGACCCTGGCGGTTGGGGCTTTTGTGATGCAGGCGGGCGTCCAGGGGGCATGGGGCATCATTCCCGCGCACCTCAACGAACTTTCGCCCGATGCCGTGCGCGGCCTCATGCCGGGCTTCGCTTACCAGCTGGGAATTCTGATTGCGGCCCCGGTCAACAACGTCGTGTACGCCCTGCGCAAGCCGCTGGGATATCCCTGGGCCCTGGCCGCGTTTGAGATCGCCAACATCGCGGTATTGATGACCGTGGTGGCGCTGGGATCAGAACGCAAAGGAAAGAGTTTTACCCATGACGACGGCGGCCTTTCGCTGTGATTGCCGTCACTCCCTGCTGTGACAGATGGCCTGCCCCCGCAAACCGCCCCAAAAGCCGTATCATTGCTATGGGTTCATGGGATCACGGCGGCCGCTCTGGCCGCGGAAAAAAGCTGCTAAAGTATTTGATCTGACCGGGCGCGCAATCTGTTCCGGTCAATCAGCGCAGGGGGATTTCGGGGATGCACATCGCCGTAGTAGGTTCGGGCTATGTGGGACTGGTGGCGGGCGCGTGTTTCGCCGACCTCGGCCACAAGGTGATCCTGGTGGACAATGACCAGGACAAAGTGGCTGCGCTAAAGGCGGGCGAAGTTCCCATCCACGAGAAGTTCCTGCCCGAACTGTTAAAGCGGCACCGTGGGCACAATCTTACTTTTTCCGATGATCTGCCCCAGGCGGTGCGTGCCAGCCAGGCCATCTTCATTGCCGTCGGCACGCCCCCGACCGAGCAGGGAGAAGCCGACCTCTCCTACGTCGAATCGGTGGCGCGCAGCGTCTCCGGCGCCATCAACAGTTACAAGGTCGTCGTGGAAAAGAGTACGGTGCCGGTCTACACCAGCGATTGGGTGCGCAAAATTATCCTGCGCAATGCCGCCGCTCCGGATTCTTTCGATGTCGCCTCCAACCCGGAATTTCTGCGCGAGGGCACCGCGGTCACCGACTTTCTCTATCCCGACCGCATCGTGGTGGGAGCCGACAGCGAACGCTGCGCCGCGGTGCTGCGCCAGATTTACGCGCCTTTGACCGACGGCAGCTACTACCAGGGCAAGGATGCGATTCCCGCGCCCGACCGGGCGCAGATTCCGCCGCCCCTGATTGTCACCAGCGCCAAGAGCGCCGAACTGATCAAGCACGCGTCCAATGCTTTCCTGGCCATGAAGATTTCGTTTATCAATGCAGTTGCGTCCATTTGTGAATCGGTGGGAGCGAACGTGCAGCAGGTGTGCCAGGGAATTGGAACAGACAGCCGCATCGGCCCGCGCTTTCTGAATCCCGGCATCGGCTACGGCGGTTCCTGTTTTCCCAAAGACCTGATGGCCTTCCGCGCCGTGGCCCGGGAGTGCGGCTACGAGTTCCGCCTGCTCGACGAGGTGATGCGCATCAACGAAGACCAGCGCCAGCGTTTTCTGCGCAAGGTGCGCACCGCCCTGTGGACATTGCGGGGCAAGCGCCTGGGCGTGCTGGGCCTGGCCTTCAAAGGCGGGACCGACGATATCCGCGAATCGCCCGCCATGCTGCTGGTGCAGTCCCTGTTGCAGGAAGGCTGCCAGATTGCCGCCTACGACCCGGCGGCAACGGCCCGGGCGCGAGAGGTGCTCAACCAGAAGACGGAGTTCGTGAACGATCCGTATGAAGCCGCCCGCGACGCCGATGCGCTTCTGATCCTGACGGAGTGGGAAGAGTTTGCCACCCTTGACCTCGATCGTCTGCAAAAACAGATGAAGTATCCCATCGTGATTGACGGGCGCAACCTTTACGACCCCGACGCCATGGCGGCTCGGGGCTTCACTTACTACAGCGTCGGCCGCCTCACGGGAGCGCCCGCGGTTTCCGTCGATGCCGCAGCCGCCCCGGCGAGGAAACCCAAGACATCATGAACCCGCCACGCGCCCTGGTCACTGGCGGAGCCGGGTTCCTGGGCTCGCACTTGTGCGATGCCCTGCTGGCCGAAGGCTACTCCGTCGTGGTCGCAGACAATCTGGTCACCGGAAAACTTTCGAACCTCGACGATCTGCGCCACGAAAGTCGGTTTGAATTTCGGCAAATTGATATCAACGAGCCGTTCGACTGCGGCCCGGTGAATTACGTGTTCCACTTCGCCAGCCCCGCCAGTCCGGTGGATTACGCCCTGCACGGAATTGCCACGCTAAAGGTGGGCTCGCTGGGCACATTTCATGCGCTCGATATAGCCCGCAAGTATGGCGCAAAATATCTGGTCTCTTCGACCTCGGAATGTTATGGCGATCCCCTGGAGCATCCCCAGAAGGAAACCTACTGGGGCAACGTAAATCCCATCGGGCCGCGCTCGGTATACGACGAAGCCAAGCGATTCACCGAAGCCGTCACCATGGCCTACCGCCGCTATCACCAGGTGGACACGCGGATCGCGCGAATTTTCAATACCTACGGCCCGCGCATGCAGGTGAATGATGGCCGCGTGGTCCCGAACTTTATGAAGCAGGCGCTGCGCGGCGAAGACCTGACGGTGTACGGGGACGGCAGCCAGACCCGCAGTTTCTGCTATGTCAGCGATGAGATCGACGGCTTCCTGCGCTTATCGAAAGCGGAGGAGCATGGGCCGGTGAATATCGGCAACCCGACGGAGTTCACGATTCTGGAGTGTGCGCGGCGCGTCCTGGCCGTGACCGGGTCGAAGAGCAAGATCCGCTACGAGGCCCTGCCTCAGGACGATCCCAAGCAGCGCTGCCCCGACATCACCAAAGCCAGGACCCTGCTGGGATGGGAACCAAAAGTTGACTTGGAGACCGGGTTGCGGCTGTCTCTGGATTATTTTCGCCAGGCAGTTAGCTGACACTTCCAGACACGTGCTTACCGCATCCTGGTGTCATCCTGAGCGGAGACAAAAGTTTCGCTTGCGAAACTTTTGGCGGAGTCGAATGACCCCTATAAGCGGATCCGTGCGCGGTCAGGTAGGTTTTTCGCTGGTGAGTTACTTCTGAGGCAAAACCTAGGCCAGGCTGTCTTCCGCCGCCTGGGCCGCGATCAACTGCTTCACCTGCTGCCGCTCGTCTGCGGTGTTAAGGCTGAACTGCACTCCCATCCCAAAACCAGGATGCGTCACCTGCACCGTTCCGCGAACCCGTAATTTCATATCGTGAGTGCGGACCACGATGTCCAATACGGTGCGCGTTGGAAATGGTGACTGGGTCTCCACGTAACAGCCGCCGGTGCTTACATCGCTGAGCGTGCACCGGTTGGGAATGCCCTCGCCCAGGCGAAAGACGTCGGCGCTCAGGCGGCAGGCGCGACGCGTCTGGATGCGGCGATTCGAAGACGCCGCAGAGAGTCCCAGGCCGGCCAGCCGGGTGACGACCGGTTCCGGAGCGGCGACCGGTTCTTTTTTTGGCGCATTCTGTTCGGCTGTGGCCAGCCGGGCAAGGCTGCCCTTGATCCACTCGTTCATGGTGCGCCGCGAAGTCTGGGGCACGTCCACGAAGCGGATGCCCACGCGTCCGGAAGAGTCCTGCCACACCACGTCGCCGGAAAGCCGGACCGAGGATTTTTCGCCCGGCAAATTGAATTGAAAGTAAACCTTGCAGCGGGGAGGCAAACGCCGTTCGGACTGAATGGCGAGTCCGTCCTCGCTCAAATCCAGAAGAGTGGCCGCTACATTCTCGGCGTTGGCATAGGTGATGGACGCCGGAGCGTGCAGCGAGACCCGTAATTTGCCGCGCTTTTCCCGTGCCATCAGACCTCTTGCCGCCCGCAGGCTGCTTGCCGCCCGCTCCGTCGAAACCGGCTTGTACACAATGAAGTTTGCGCCTTGCCCGAAAATGTCCCGCACCTGTTCGCGGCCGTCGACCAGTCCAATGATGAGCGTGCTGCGATTGAGCGGCAATTTCCGCACGCTCGCGATCAACTCGATCGCCGGCAGCTGCTCCTGGCAATCGACCACTACGGCATCGAAATGCTGCGCCGTCAGACGGGACGCCGCCGTCGCCAAATCACTGCAATGCTCGACTTCGATGTTCAGCTCCCGCAGAATCTGGCTGAGCACCTGCACCGCTTTCAGGTCTGCACACACCACCAGGGACGTAAGGGCCATACCTCCAGGATGTTAGAGTTCCGCGGTAAGTCGAGACAAGTTACCTCGGTCACGGGATCGATGAATTCAGCTTCGGGGGTGACCTTCGTCATCTGGAGTTAAGGCGGAGAACTCGCTAAGGTCGCAAGTGTAGGCCACCCCAAGTTTTGCGGCGAGTGCGTCTCCGCCCCGCCAAAAAGGCACTGAACATGACATCACAGATCGGCAACGGGTTGATCGCCGTTGGAGCCCTGGGAGCGTGCATCGGACTGATCATGCTGCCGGCCGCGCTGGGGGATCACCCGGACACCAGCCTTCTTATCCTGGGTGCGTGCGGTGTGTCCCTGGGCTCGCTGACCGCAGCCTCAGGCATTTATTTCAAAGCTCGCGCCATCCAGTTTCCCGCCGGCGGCCAGGGCGCGACGGGAGAACCCAAGAACTCGGCGAAACGGGTCCGCGGCGGCTGCGATGTCTGTCATGGGGACCTGCCCGTGATCCACTGTAAAGTTCACCAGGTCCATCTTTGCGCCGACTGCCTGGGGCAGCACTATGATTTCCGCACCTGCTCGTATGTCCCCAGCACGCGCCGGAGCGCCGGGAAGACTCCCAAGAATATGGCCCGGGCGCACGGCGCCTGAAGGGGACCCGGCGGTCAGCTTAACTCGGTGGGGAAATATAAAGCGAGTCGACCAATCTAATCTCTTTACTCGACTTCAGGACTCGACTTCAGGCACACCCCGCAGGCCGCTCATCGACGTCACATCGATGCGAAAGAACACCGGCTCAATGTCCAAATCCCTGACTTGTTCACGCCTTTGCGCCAGCGGGGTTCGCCACCATTCGGCATACTGCGCGAGTTGTTCCATGGCGTGTTCCCGCTCCGCCGGATATCGCGCCTCAGAGAGTTCCAAATAAGATCCGGTCACCACGACGCTGGTCCAGTTTGAGCGATTTCCAATTTCGTCGGCTTGCAGACAAACCTTGGGATTCTGCCGCATCCAATCAATTTTTTTGCCTACCGTCGAAAAGATAAAGATGCGGTCGGGCTCATAGGAAAACGCGACGGGCACAATGTACGGCTGGTCGTCCAATGCACAGGCCAGCCTTCCGATCGACACGCGCTTTAACAACTCACCGCATTCCTGCTGGGATATGGCAACGATTCGCATGGCGGCTTCTTTCCTGGACACTCTCGACCAGTAAGTCTAGAACAATTGCCGATACTTTGGAGATGTTTTCGCAGGAAACCGGTCCGCTTCCTGGTCTCGAAAATGAAAGACGCGCCCGGATTGGGGTAGTGATGAAGTTTGAAAGCCCCCGTAGTTTAAACACCGCTGAAGGATTGTCATTCCTAAGCGCGGCATTGTCGCGCGAGGAATCTGCTGTTTCGCCGCGGACAGCGAGCAGACTCCTCGGCGATAAACCTGACTTCGGAACGAGCAGGTTAAATTGTTTTTTCCAAGCCGCACCACTACCCCGGAATCAATGACCCGTCGGTCGCCCGCTGGTCTCCGTGTATCATCGACTTGCTGGACGAAGACAGTTTCGGAGGGATGAGTGCCCGAGATCAGCGCCATTTTTTGGGATGTTGGCGGCGTGCTGCTCAGCAACGCCTGGGACCGCTCCCAAAGGGAGCGCGCGCTCGAGCAGTTCAAACTCGACGAAGCCGAGTTCATGGACCGCCACGAGATGCTGGTTTCATCGCTCGAGCGGGGCAAGATCGGCTTCGACGAATATCTCGATCGAACCATCTTTTACCGCCCCCGGCCCTTCGCCCGGGAAGTCTTCAAGGACTACGTGTTTTCGCTGTCGCAACCGCACCGCGACGTGCTGGCGGTGGCCGAACAACTGGCCCGGTCACGCAAGTATTTCATGGCGACTATCAACAACGAGTCGAAGGAACTGAACGAGTACCGCATCCAAACCTTCGGACTGCGCGAGATCTTCTCGGTGTTTGTCAGCTCCTGCTTTGTAGGCTTACGCAAGCCCGAGGCCGGCATTTACCGGCTCGCCCTGGAGGTGACGCAAAAGTCGGCGGGGGATTGCTGCTTCATCGACGATCGCCCTCTCAATCTCGACGCGGCACGGCAACTGGGAATGCTTACCATCGAGATGCACGATGTGGAACAGTTGCGGCGGGACTTGCGGAAACTGGGAGTGGAAGTCTGAGTCCGAAAATCCTTATGGCTTGCGCGGCAGCCCGGCAAGCGGGATTCCCGGGGCGGCTGCGGGCTTCACCGGCGATTCCGCGGCGCCTCCCAGGCTCAGGTCGCTCGACCAGCAATCGGCCAGAATCTTCCATTCGCCGTTGGCTTGACGATTAAGCAGGACCAGGTACTTGCCGCGGTCCTCGCGGCGTTTGCCCACGGCGCTCGGGACCAGAGACTTGCAGCGCCCGGTTTCGTAGCCGTAATCGCCCAGCAGTTCGGCGCGCTGCGGATCCATTTCCACTTCACTCATTCCGGCGTCCAACAGTCCGAAAAAAAACTCACGAATGGCCGCCGCGCCGCGCACCATGGGAACATTCGGCCGCAGCACGGTGGCATCAGGAACATACAGGCTCACCAGGTCGTCCAGTTGCTTGGTGTTGCAGGCCAGGGCCCAATCCTGGGTGGTTTTGCGGAGAGCGGTTTCGGCCCGGCTCAGTGATGCACCGCCCAGCGGCGTGCGCGCCCGGGCAATGTCGCGAGCCGGAGAACCAGCGCCTGCCGCGCGCGCATCGGGACTGGCCAGCGCCTCCATACCGCCGCCGGAGAAATAATGGTGGTGGTAGTGATGATGATAGTGATGGTCGCCGGGCGCTTCCGTGGCTGACGCGGGATTCGGCGGCGCGATTTCCGCTCCGTCCGCCGCTTTCTGCAGCGGGACGCCGCAGCTGGCGCAGAAGCTGTTGCCCTTGCGATTCGCGCTTCCGCAAGCCGCGCAAATCTGCCGGCCCGCGCTTTCTGGTTCTGAGGTCACTTTCACGGATTCTTCCACGCTTTGCTCCAGGGCAAACTGCTGCATGGCCCGGAGCACGCCGGCTTTGGATTGAGCGACCAGTTTGGGATCATTCATGCCGAGTCGCCGCTCCTGAAGCAACCGCCGGCCAGGTTCATTCTAGTCGAAAACTTTCCTAGCGACTGGAAAACTCCACCTTGGCCTCTGCCTCGGTGGGTACACCGTTGCACAGGGCTGGGCGATAACGCCACAAACGCACGGCATCCAGGATGGTGCGGTCTTCGCTGGGCCCGGCACTCTCCAGAATCAGCGCGCTGTGCACCCGGCCGTCAATCCCGATGATGAAACTGACGCTGACTTTCGAATTCAAGTCGGTTTCGTCCAGCAAAGGATCGGGCGTGGCCAGAGCTTGCGGAGGCTGGACCGCGCCGCACTCGGCCCGCACCGCGGGGTGCGCCATGGCGGCAAATTCCGAATCGTGCACCGGCGCGCTCCATATGCGATGTTCCCTCTCCGCCAGCGAAACCTGGCCGCCAATCCGCCCGGGAATGGCGTCGGCCGAGGCGAGGCCTGGAGCCGGCACCACAAAAATCAAGACGAGAACGCACAAGATTCGAACCGGCATGCTGCTGATTTCCCTCGCGAAGGGCGGCCGCAGGCCGCGCTTCGACGCACTCCAATGAAGGGGCAATCGAGATGCCATGAGCGGTTATGTAAGTGATTGATTGCTCGATACTTACATGGCATCGGTGCAGGCCGGATGAGGCCGAGGTGAAAACCCTTGCAGCTGGGACGGGCAATTTTGGCGTTGCCAGATGCGGACAGAATCCGTCAATATTCGCGCACACGTTATGACCCCGCCGGTCTTTTCGATACAGTGGGCCAAGTCATGTCCCGCTCGCGGGTTCGAACCAGGGGGCTCATCTGTCTTCTCGTCAGCGGTCATGGTTCCGAGAATCGTCGCTTCTGTGGATCGGTTTCCTGTGGCTGGTCTCCGCCGTGGCCGTGTTCGCGCAAAGTCCAGCGACCGGCCAGATCTCGGGCGTGGTGACTGATCAAACGGGCGCCGCGATTGCCGGCGCCCAGGTAGTTTTCAGCAGCGGTTCCCTTTCCGCAACCCAGCTCACGGACGACCGGGGCACATTCGTATTTTCTCCACCGCCGGCGGAGTCAGGAGAGATAAAAGTTTCCGCTCCCGGATTTCAGGTTCGCAGCCTGGACTGGCGGGCCGGCGCCGGGCTTCTCCAGATCGTCCTGCTTCCGGCGTCGGCGGCCGAGCAGGTCACGGTCACGGCCAATCGCACCGGTGTACGAGTAGTGGAGAGCGCAACCAGCGTCACCATTCTTTCCGGACAGGATTTAGGCTCGACAGCCGCATTCCGGACTGACGACATCCTGCGGCAGGTGCCGGGATTCAGCCTGTTCCGGCGCACCACCAGCCGCGCCGCCAATCCGACCACGCAAGGCGTCTCCCTGCGCGGCCTGGGCGCGAGCGGCGCCAGCCGCGCCCTGGTGCTCAGTGACGGTTTTCCTTTGAATGATCCCTTCGGCGGATGGGTTTATTGGGACCGGGTGCCGCGGGTGAGCATTGGCAGCATCGAAGTGGCCAGCGGCGGCGCTTCCCATCTCTACGGATCAGACGCGCTGGGCGGCGTCATCAATATTGTTCGTGCGCCCGTCGACCGCAACGCGATTTCACTCGAAGCAGCTTACGGGAATGAGAACTCACCCGACCTCTCGCTGGCGGTCAGCCGGAACATGGGGCCATGGGCCATCGGCCTGGCCTCGGAACTTTTCCGGACCGACGGCTATATCGCCGTGCCCGCGGACTTGAGAGGCACGGTGGATACGCCGGTGAATTCGCAGGATGCCAGCGGCGACCTGACCGTGCGGCGGAAGTTCGGCGATCGCGGCGCCATCTTTGCCCGCGGCTCCCTGTTTGGCGAATCACGCCACAACGGCACCCCGCTGCAAATCAACAGCACCACCGTTCGCGAGCTGGACCTGGGCGCGAACTGGGACGGGCACGAATTGGGCGGGTTCGTGCTCCATGCTTTTGCCACTCGTCAGAGTCTGCACCAGTCCTTCTCGTCGATTGCTTCCGACCGCGACAGCGAAAGCCTGACTCGCACCCAGGTCGTTCCCGCCCAGCAGGTAGGATTTTCCGCCCAATGGCAGCGCACGCTGGGGACCCGCCACCACCTGGTGGCAGGACTGGAAGAGTCAGACGTTCACGGCCAAACCGATGAACAGGGGTTTTTCGGCGGCAATCCCACCACTACTTCTGCAGGCGGAGGCCGCGAGGTGAACTGGGGCGCCTACCTCGAGGACATCATCCGCATCACTTCAAGCTGGCTGCTGACCGCAAGCGGACGGGTGGACCACTGGCAGAATTTCGACGCGTTCGCGCCTCCTGATCCTGCGAAACCTGTCGGCACAGCTCCTCTCCCGGATCGCAGCGAAAGCTTCTTCAGTCCTCGCCTGGCGCTTCTGCACAAGCTCACCGGCAATGTGTCGCTTACCGCGTCCGGTTACAGGGCATTTCGTGCGCCCACTCTGAATGAGCTCTACCGCGGCTTTCGCGCGGGCAACGTGTTTACCGAATTCAATCCCAACCTGCGCGCGGAACGCCTGACCGGCGCGGAAGGCGGCGCCATCGTCACCGGCTGGGACCAGCGCGTGATGGTGCGCGGAACTTTTTTCTGGAACCAGATCACGCGCCCCGTGGCCAACGTCACACTCACCACCACACCCAACCTGATCACCCGGCAGCGCCGGAATCTGGGCAGCACGCGCTCCCAGGGAGTGGAACTGGAAGCGAGCGGACGCGTGAGCAATTCGGTGACGCTCTCGGGCGGCTACGAATACACCGACGCCACGGTCACCAGTTTCTCCGTCGACCCGGCATTGGCCGGACTGAATCCGAGCCTGTTAGGTCTCGACGTTCCCCAGATTCCCCGCCACCAGTTCACGTTCCAGGCGAGCTACTCCCGTCCTTTTATTCTGCTTGGGGTGCAGGGCCGCTTCGGAGGCAACCAATTCGACGACGACCAGAACACGCTTCTGCTGCGGCGCTATTTCGTACTGGACGCCACCGCGTCCCACACCCTGCGGCGCGGAGTTGAGTTGTTTGCCGCGGTGGAAAATCTCACCAACCGGCGTTATGACGTTGGACGAACTCCGGTGCTCACCGTCGGCCCGCCCATTCTGGCCAGGGCCGGTGTGCGGCTGCAATTCGGCGCGAGATAAGGCCGTGTGGCGCGGGCGCCCTCGCCCGCGACAGTCGATTGCGAATCAAAGCCCGCGGTTTGTGTGCCAACCGCGAGTTCAAAATCAAAATCCGCGGGCGGGGGCGCCCGCGCCACACGGCTACCCGCTATTGGACGGCGCTGCCTACCGACGAGAAGACGTTGTTGGCGTTGTTGCCCACCAGACGTATGGTGCCCACGACGATCACCAGAATCACCGCCAGCATCACTGCGTATTCAGCGATGTCCTGGCCCTGATCCTCCTGCCACAAATTACGCACGATATTCATCATGCTTCCAGCCTTTCTATGCGAACCAGGCTCGCCTGCGCGAGGCTGATCCAGGGGAGTTTTGTGAGGCAAGAACCTCAAAGGCTGGTGGGTAAGGCGGCTGGTACTTACCGTGATTGCGTGTGATTCTGCGCTCGCGGAGCAGCCGGTGTCAAGACAATGCTGTGAAATTATTCCGGGCCTATGCCTTTGGAGTGAGCTTCTGACGCCCGAAAGCGCCCTTCGTCCTACGCAAATACCTCGGCTTGACTGAAAGGAACCCCTCGACTGTCCTTGGCCGAGATCGTCGGAGGCTGGTCAAGCCGCCAATCAATTTTCAGGCCAGGATCGTTCCACGCGATCGTGCGCTCGCCTCCGGGATCATAAAAATCGGTGGCCTTGTACGTTACGTGTGCATTTTCCGAGAGCACGCGGAATCCGTGGGCAAAACCCGGGGGGATCCACAGCATCTTCTGGTTCGCCTCCGAAAGAGTCAGCGCAATCCATCTCCCGAACGTTTGCGAACTGCGCCGCAGATCGACCACCACATCGAGAATCTCGCCCACCACCACCCGCACCAGCTTGCCCTGGGGACGCACCTGGTAATGCAGGCCGCGCACCACGTCGCGGATGGAATAGGAATGGTTGTCCTGCACGAATCGCTCGCGGATTCCCAGCTCCGCCAGGGTCCTCTCGTTATAGCTTTCAAGAAAGAATCCGCGGGCGTCGCGGAACACTTCGGGCTCGAGAATAAGCACTCCCGTCAACTCGGTTGGACTGACCTTCATAGTGGAAGCGATCGTCTCAAGACGGCTCAGAACACCTTTTCCCGGAGCAGCTGCTGCAGGTATGCGCCGTAGCCATTGTTCTTCATCGCGGCCGCCGTGTCCTCGAGCTGCTGGGCGGTAATGTATCGGTTGCGAAAGGCGATTTCCTCCGGACAGGCGACCATGAGGCCTTGCCGAGTTTCAATGGTTTGGATGAAGAGCGAAGCGTCCAGCATGGCCTGGTGAGTACCCGTGTCCAGCCAAGCCATGCCCCGGCCCATCACCTCGACGTGCAATTGCTTGCGCCGCAGATATTCCTTGTTGATATCGGTGATTTCGAGTTCCCCCCGGGCGGACGGCTTCAGGGACTTGGCGATATCGACAACTTGATTGTCGTAGAAATAAAGTCCGGTCACGGCGTAGCGGGATTTCGGCGCCTTCGGCTTCTCTTCCAAACTCAAGACCTTGCCCCGGCCGTCGAATTCCACCACCCCGTAGCGTTCCGGATCCTGCACTGGATACGCAAACACACGCGCGCCCGCGGTTTGCCCGCATGCATGCTGGAGGGTTTTGACCAGGTCGTGTCCGTAGAAAATATTGTCGCCCAGCACCAGCGCACAACCTGATGCGCCGATAAATTTCCGGCCCACCAGGAATGCCTGCGCGATGCCTTCCGGGCGCGGCTGCACCGCGTACTGAAGGCTCAAGCCGAAGCGCGTCCCGTCGCCCAGCAACTGTTCGAACCGGGGCGCATCCTGCGGCGTGGAGATGATCAGAATATCCCGTATACCCGCCAGCATCAGAGTCGAGAGCGGGTAATAGATCATGGGCTTGTCATAAATCGGCAGGAGCCCCTTGCATACGGCATGGGTCACGGGATAGAGACGGGTACCCGATCCGCCGGCCAGGATGATGCCCTTGTGCCTGGAATGCGTGGGATTCGGTCTAGGCATGGAGAAAATGGGACAGCTTGCATTGTCCTTTCGTTACTGCCGCAACTCTCGCAGACTAGATTACTGCATTGCTGTCGCTCCCCGATAGCTCCGATTCGTAACTGCGCAGGTCCGCATAAAACCTAGTGAACATGCGGCCTTCAGCGCCGCTCTCGATGTAACCGCGCGACCTCCGCGTCCCGCCCAGTCACCCAGGTAACCACTAGTCCAGTTTCGTGATGGCCGTATGGCCCACGCCTGCATTCACTTCCGGTATCTACCGCATGTCCAACCCCCAGAGCAGACTGCATTTGGCTGCACTATTCCACGTTTCAGTCGTTTACGGATTGGCACTCGGAATGGTGCAGAGAGCAGCCAAATCCCCCGCCGTATGGCCGTACGGTAAAGAGGTCTTCCGTGAAGGAGTTCGGCACCCGCGGTAAACTGGTAGCGGTTCTTCTCTCTCTTGCGACGATGTTGGGCTGTGGCGCGCTCGAAGCCAGCCAGCCTTCGGTTCAGACCTCCACCGGACTGGTCGCGACTTCACCTGTTCTCGATTTCGGCTCCGTCCCGGTTGGAACGACCAGCGTCCTCAGCAACACCATCGTCAACAAGACCAAATCGCCGATCGTGGTCACCCGCGCCCAGGTGAGCCAAGCCGATTTCCAGATTACCGGCAAGAAACTGCCCTTGACCCTGGCGCCAGGCCAGAGCGCGGTTCTGCAGATCGTATATTCGCCACAGAGTGTTGGCAGCTCCCAGGGCCGAGTCGTACTCGCCAGCAACATGATTCGTTCCACTCCCATCTTCACCATGTCGGGGGTGGCCATTAATTCTTCCCGGATCAAGCTGAATCCGTCGAGCTTCAGTTTTGGGAACGTTGCCATGGGCAAGACCCAAACCCAGGCCGCCACATTGTCAAATCCGGGGAAGGTCGCGATCAACATCATGCGGGTTGCGATCTCGCAAAAGGGATTCGCACTCACTGGGCTACAGTTGCCCATGCTCCTGCGGGCGGGACAAAGCGTCCCCGTCAGCGTGAGTTTCACTCCCACGACCAACGGCGCGGTTAAGGGCAATATCCTGTTAAGCGGCAGTGTTTCCGTGAAGGTCGCCAGGCAGAGGCCGGTTGCGTTTGGAGGGCGGGAACCTGAAACCATCTTTGCGACCAATACCGTGCCCACAGTTCTGAATGTGGCGGTTTCAGGCGTGGGGACGGCATCCGGTCAACTGGTGGTTTCGCCCACGAGTCTGGCTTTGGGCAACGTGAAAATCGGCGCCAGCCAGACCCAGGCCGCAACCCTGATTAACTCGGGCAGCACCAGCGTCACCATCAGCCAGGCCACGATAAGCGGCAAGGGTTTCAGGATGAGCGGCATCACTTTTCCCCTGACCCTGGCGGCCGGCGAGCGCAAGAGCTTTACCATCACGTTTGCCCCGCAATCCGCTGGAAGCTCCAGCGGAAGTATCGCGGTAGTGAGCGACGCCTCGAATTCGGTGGTCAGCGTGCCGGTTTCGGGCATGGCCACCGGCCCCGGAACCCTGGCCTCGAATCCTGCCAGCCTGACCTTCGGAAGTGTGCAAGTAGGCCAGGGCCAGACTTTGCCGGAAACTCTGACCAACTCCGGAAGCTCCAGCGTGACCGTGTCGCAGGCCAGCTTTTCCGGGTCCGGCTTCACCATTACCGGCCTCAGCCTGCCCTTGACCCTGGCCGCCGGCCAAAGCGCCGCGTTCAGCGTGACCTTCAAGCCGCAGTCGAGCGGGCCGGTCAGCAGCGCGCTGACTCTTACCAGTGACGCTTCCAACGCCGCGCTCGCCGTGCCGATCACCGGCAGTGGAGTGACGGCAGGAGCCCTGGCCTCGTCGCCGGCCAGCCTCAGCTTTGGAAGTGTGCAGGCGAGCAATCCCAAGACGGTCGCGGGAACCCTGACTAACTCCGGCGGTTCCAGCATCAGCATTACGCAGGCCAACATCTCGGGGACCGGTTTTACTCTTAGCGGACTGACTGTGCCGTTTACTCTGGCTGCGGGCCAGAGCAAGACTTTCAGCGTAACCTTCACTCCGCAATCCAGCGGGGCGGCGAGCGGCAGTCTCGCCATCGTCAGCAATGCTTCGAACCCCTCCCTGAGCATCCCGCTGACCGCCAGTTCAGCGACCCCCGGCGTTCTGAGCACCAGCGATTCCAGTCTCACCTTTGGCAACGTTCCGGTGGCCGGCAGCGCCACCCAGTCCGAAACCCTGACCAATACCGGCGGATCGACGGTTACGGTTACTCAAGCCAACGTTTCCGGTTCAGCCTTCCGGACCAGCGGATTGAGCCTGCCTCTGACTTTGAGCCCCGGACAAAGCTTCACCTTCGGCGCGGTGTTCAGTCCGACCGCGGGAGGCAGCATTACGGGATCGATTTCCGTGGTTTCCGACGCGTCCGATTCCACCATCACGATTTCGCTCGCCGGGACCGCCACAGTACCCGGCCAGCTGGCGCTGAGCCCGGCCTCGCTGAACTTCGGCACGGTCACCGTGGGACAAACCAAGAGTCTGCCCGCCACGATCACCGCCACCGGCTCCAGCATCACCGTGACGGCTGCCAGCATGACCACTTCAGAGTTCAAGGTGAGTGGGCTTTCTCTCCCGCTTACTCTGGCTGCGGGACAGAGCGCATCGTTCACCGTAGTCTTTACTCCGCAGTCCAGCGGAACCGCGGCAGCCAGCGGATCGTTCGCCAGCAACGCGTCCAATTCGTCCGCGGTCCAGTCCCTGACCGGCATCGGCGCGGCGCCGCCGCAACACAGCGTGGCGCTGTCATGGAGCCCCAGCACTTCGAGCGTGGTCGCCTACAACGTCTATCGGGGCACCGGTTCGGGCGGATCGTACTCCAAGATCAGCTCCATGAATGCCAGCACCAGCTATATCGACGACACGGTTCAGGCCGGCCAGACTTATGTCTACGTCACCACCGCGGTGGATGGCTCGGGCAAAGAGAGCGCCAACTCGAATCAGGCCACGGCTGTAATTCCAACGCCCTAGAGGTTTGCAAACCACTGAGTGGGAGCGTGAAGATCTTGACGCTCCCATTCACCGCCGATCCAGCGCACTGGCTGGGGACGCGGCATTCTTCCCCTGTTTACCGCGGCGGGGCTACGACCCGGCGTTATGTACTACTGACATCTTCTTCGATTAAGCTCGCCGATTTACCTTCCTGACGTGCCGCTTCCCTGCTTTCGTTCAAAGTCAGGAATCCGGTTCTCGCGCCAGTTGCCGGGACCTGCAACCGGCGCAGCACAAAAGTCCGAATTTCACCCAGGTATCAAAGCGCCGAACATCGAGTCGGCGTCGCAGTTCGTAGCAGACAATTTTCTATGGTGAGGTGCGTTGCGGCCATGCATGGACGACTGTTTTTGGGCACGGCTCTCTTGACCACGGTACTCTCGATCGGTTGCGGCAGCGGAAGCGGCGTGCAGCGGACCGTCGCAGCGGGCGAGCTTGCGCTTACGCCACCCAAACTGAACTTCGGCAGCGTCGCAGTAGGTGACAAAAAGGGCAAGAGCGTCACCCTGACCGCGGGCGATTCAAGCATCACGGTGGCATCGGCGGACTGGAGCGGCGAAGGATTCTCGATCAGCGGGATCGTGTTTCCGGTCACCGTGCCGGCTGGACAGAGCGTCCACTTTAAAGTGATGTTCGAGCCCCATCAGGCCGGGTCCTCGACGGGAAACATCCGTCTCGTAAGCAACGCTTCGAATTCTCCGTCTGCCGCCTTCAGCGGTCAGGGCGAGCAGACCGGGCGGCATAGCGTCACGCTGGCCTGGGCGCCCACCGCCGCCGCTGTGGGTTACAACATCTACCGCGGGCCGGCGGAAAACGGCCCCTTCGCCAAGATGAATGCATCTCCGCATCCCAAGTCAACCTTTACCGACGCCTCGGTCGTAGGCGGACAAACCTATTTCTATCGGACCACGTCGGTAAACAAAGGCGGGCAAGAAAGCAACTACTCCAACCAGGTGCGAGTGGAAGTTCCGAACTCCTGAATCGCAGGTCTTAGACGGCGGACGCGTGGGCGGGCGGCAGCGCAACCGGTTTCCCGGTGCCAATGGCCTCGTCAATCGCGATGGTCACGCCGGAAACTTCCAGCAGCTCGTCAAAAGGAATGGGAGAGCCCGAGCCCCGGCGTATGGCTTCCAGGGTAAGTTCGATCTCCCGCTGATGTCCTTTATCGCGTCTCGCCTTGGTGCGCCGGGTCTATCCGTCGCTGGCCAGTTCGAGGGTGCGGAAATCGTCGATCCGTCCGGTCCTGCCCTGGCAGAAAACTTCGTACTGCTCCTTGGCCACCGACCGGTCGCCGTTGGCCAGATACAAAATGTTGGCGATGGAGCCATCCTGGAAGGTGAGCGTGACGACAACGTTGTCCCGGTTATAGCGAGCTCCGTCGGGAATCGCATTGGCACTCACGCTGACCAGGCCGGCGCCCACTACACAGCGTGCCCAGTCCACAAAATGGCAGAGCTCGCCGATGATCCTGCCGCCTCCACTGCTGTTCTGCTGCGTCCAATGCTGGTGCGGGAGATAACCGGCATTCACCCGGATATGCACCACCATGGGCTCCTGCCGGCCGGAAAAAAACTGTTTCAGCTTTTCCGTGAAGGGAGCGAAGCGGCGGTTGTAACCGACCATTAAAAATGGAGAGGCATGTCTTTCCTTCTCCGCCTGGTAGGCGTAGCGAACTTCCTCCAGCTGCTCACGGCTGACGGCCAGCGGCTTCTCGACCAGGACCGGCTTGTGATTGGAGAGCGCGGCAACCACGTAGGGCGCGTGGCTGTCGTGGCGGGAGAGGACGATCACCAGATCCGTGTCCTTGTCCTGAAGCAGGTCGCCGGCCTGCGCCGCCCGGGCAAAGCCAAACAAGCGGCGGGCGGATTCCGCGGCCACGCCGGAAGCGGTCGCAACCGAGTGCAGAACCACGCCGCGGCTTTGCCGCAAGGCGGGAAAGATCACGGCCCGCGCGAAATTTCCGGCGCCGATGCAACCCACCCTGAGATCGCCCGGTCCGCGCGCCCGCACCGGTTGCGGCGAATCGCCCGACACAAGCGGAATCGCTGGCAATACCCGATTCGGATATTCCACCAACACCGTATACGCGCCGGTATCTTTCAACTCCTGATAGGCAGCCCCTCCCTGCTCCACCGAACAACGCTTCGCGATGAAAGGCGCGACCTGGATTGCTCCCGAAGCCAGCAGTTCCAGAAAGGCTTCCATGTTGCGTTTCTCAGTCCAGCGCACGTAGCCGATGGGATAATCCAGACCTTCTTCTTCATATTGGGGATCGTAGCGGCCCGGGCCGTAAGAACGGGAAAGAACCAACGACAGTTCTTTCATGTACATGGGCTGGCGGGAGACTCCGAGATCGACCGTGCCTACGACCACAATGCGCCCGCGATCGCGGCAAATCCCCGCGGCCAGTTCGATGGGTTCCGCCGACGGCGTTGCCGCGGTGATAATCGCGACGTCGGCGCCGTGACCGGCAAATTCCTTCGCCCGTGATGCAGCATCCGAATCCGACGAGCACAGCGCCAGGTCGGCGCCGAACTGCCGCGCCTGTTCCACCCTTTGCGGATCAAGATCAATGGCGATCACGCGACAGCCCGCCGCCTTGGCCAGCTGGATGGTCAGCACCCCAACCAGCCCGGCGCCGATCACTGCCACGACTTCGCCCAGCACTGCCTGGCTCTGGCGGAATCCTTGAAGCGCGATAGCGCCAATCGCAGTCAATGACGCGGCCTCCAGCGGCACCGCATCTGGAATTCGGGCCGCAAGATTTTTGGGGATAAAATTGACTTCGCAGTGGCTGGCGTATCCGGCGCCCGCGCAGGCCACCCGGTCGCCCGGCTTAAACTCCTGCACTCCCTGTCCGGCAGCCAGCACAATTCCCGAGCAGCTGTAGCCGAGAGGACCAAGCGAATCCAATCGCGATTGCACTCTCTGGTAAGCAGCCTTCACCCCGGAAGTCCGGGCAAAATCGAACACTTGACGGACCAGGTCAGGACGGGCCAGGGCTTTGCCCAGCAGGGATTTTTCCACCTGCTCGCGATGGGCCAGCTCGGTGCCGGCGCTGATGGCCGAAAACGCCGTCCGCACCAGGATGCCGCCGGGACGCAACTCGGGCTGGGGCACTTCGTGGCTGGCCACTTCCCCCGAGCGAATGTCTTCCAGAATGGCTCGCATGGCGATTGGCTATTGTCTCATCAAGGCGAGCACGGGAGGAAGATGGGAGACCGGCAGGAACTGCGTGGGGACAGCCGCCCCCGGCTGTCCGGCGGAGCAGAGCTCCGCCAGGTTTGGTTCCAGGATGGGAAGGGTTGGGCTCGAAGGTTGGGCTCGAAGGAAGAAGAACTAGTCGAGCTTCGCTCGACCGGACAGCCGAGGGCGGCTGTCCCCACGTGGTCGTACTCAGAGCTTGCTCAATATTGCGGCAATGCGTTCGCCCGCGTGGCCGTCCCACAGCGGCGGCACTGTGCCCTGCTTTTGCTTGCCCTGGAGAATCTTGCCGAGCTCGGCGCGCAGCGTGGTCCCGTCCTGCCCGACCAGTATGTTCGTGCCCATGGTCACGGTCACGGGGCGCTCGGTATTGTTACGCAGGGTTAGGCACGGCACTTTGAGATAGGTGGTTTCTTCCTGAATGCCGCCCGAGTCGGTGATGACCACGGTCGCTCGGCGTTGCAGCGCCAGGAATTCAATGTAAGGCAGCGGTTCCCGCAAATCCAGCTGGCTGACGTCAATCCCGAAGGCGGCAATGCGCTGGCGGGTCCGCGGATGCACCGGGAAAACTACTTTCAATTGGCTGTTGAGTTCCAGCAGGTATCCCAGGATGACTTTTAAGACGTTATCGTCATCCACGTTGGCCGGGCGATGCAGCGTAACCAGAACGTAGCGGCTCGGCAGTCCATTCAATTTCTGGTTGATCGCCGCCGGCAGCAGGCGGACCAGCGAATCGATCATGACGTTGCCGACGTTATGGATCTTCTTCGCGGGAATGCCTTCGCGCGCGAGATTCTTGTCGCCGTCGTCGGAAGGCGTGAACAACAAGTCAGCGAGCTGATCGGTGACCAGCCGGTTGATTTCCTCCGGCATGGCCCGATCGAAAGAACGAAGTCCGGCCTCCACGTGGCCTACCTGGATCAGGAGTTTCGAGCAGACCAGGGCGGCTGCGACGGTCGAATTCACGTCGCCGTAGACCAGCACCAGGTCGGGCTTGCGTTCAAGGACCACCGGCTCAAAGCGGGTCATGATGTCCGCGGTCTGCCGGGCATGGCTTCCCGAACCTACGCCCAGGTTAACGTCCGGAGCCGGTATCGCCAGTTGCTCGAAAAACACGTCCGACATGTTGGTGTCGTAGTGCTGGCCGGTATGAACCAGGCTCTGCTTTATTTTCGGATATTGCCGGAGCGCGCTCAGCACGGGCGCGACCTTCATGAGGTTCGGCCGGGCGCCCACTACGTGAAGAATGTGCATGCGAAGGTCCTAACCTGGAGTCTACACTGGCCGACTCACCAGTCAATTGCCGATGGTAATGGCGCTTTTCGCGGAAGCGTGATGAACGAAATGATTTCCGAGGAAGAAAACCCGGCGCGGGTTACGAGTCGCTCGCGTCGGTTCGCGAACCCGATTGTGAACTGCCGGCCACAACCCCCGGAGCTTTCTCCAGCGACTGCCGCCAGTCCTTCAACTTCAATGCGACCTGCTGCATGTACGCGGCGGCCTGGGCGGGTGAAGAAATCTCTTCTTCATCGCCCGGCGTGCTGGGAATCCGGGGGACATCTTCAACCGGGATAAACGGCAGATCGGCGCGCGGGGCCTCCGACGCCGATCGGAGTTTTTCGATGTCGAGGTCGGCCATGACCTCATTCACCACGTCGGCATCGATGGCGCGCTTGCGCAGCGCGCAGGCCAGGGAAAGCGCGTTGAAGCAAAAGTTGTTGACGTTTCGCGGAATGCCTTCGGTAAATTCAGCAATCGTCTCATAGGCCTGCGGCGTGAAGAGCGGATCGCCCCGGTAGCCGGCCACCATCAGCCGGTGCTCGATGTAATTCTTCACTTCCCATGACGGCAGCGGCTCCAGGCCGTGCACCATGGAGACGCGCTGGCGCAACTGGGCCAGGCCCGGCAGGACCAGCTTGTCCGCCAATGCCGGCTGCCCGGCCAGAATGATGTGCATCAGCTTGGCGCGCGAGGTCTCGAAGTTGGAGAGCAGGCGCAAAGTCTCAAGCACTTCCAGTTCCAGGTTCTGGGCTTCATCAATTACCACAATCAGGCGATGCCCGGCGCGCGCTTCCTGCATCAGGCGCTTGTTGAACTCTTCGTGCATCTGCACCAGGTCCTGGATGGTGCCTTCGTATCCCAGTTCCGCCAGCAGCAGGCGCATGAACTCCCGCGAATTGCATTGGGTTTGAAAGATCAGCGCGGTGCGCGCGGTGTCGCGAAATTTTTCCAGCAGATGGAACAGGATGGTGGTCTTGCCCATGCCCGGCCGGGCAATCAAGCCGAGAAAGCCGCGATTGGCTTCGATGCCGTAATACAAGGAGGCCAGCGCCTCCCGATGCGCGGCACTCAGGTACAGAAATCGGGGGTCGGGGGTGACGCCGAATGGTTGTTCGCGCAACCCGAAAAAACTCAGAAACATGCCCAATTCTCCGTTCGGCCGCTTCCGCCCCAATCCACTGCTGGATGCGGGCAAGCGGGCGCCCTGACACCCAGAATCCGGGACGAATCCTCTCCTATTGTAAGGCAGGATGCCGAGAGGTGCCGCCAAAAGCCCACCTCTCCGGGGCGGGACGAGTGACGCTGGTAACGTCGATCTGGCTGAATGGAAAGGAGGAAATCAATGGCGGGGAATATGATCAGGAATCGTGATCGTAGAATGCTCTTCGTTTTTCAACGTCAATCAATAAGATAGAGGTCAGGGGCCTGCCGTCCGGCGGTTGCGTCGAAATCCAGTGAACAGGCTGGAACGCATCGCAGAGCCGTGCCGGGCAGCAGGTCGGCTGTTCCAGCCCTACGCCAGACCGTAAGCAGGTTTGTAGAATGCCGTCCAGTTCCGCCGCAACCCAACCCGCGACCGCAGCAGAACTCTCGCCGTCCGCGGGCAGCTATTTGTCCTGGGGAAGGTATCCTGCCGCGACCCATCGCGCCGTCTACCGCGCCAACTGGATGGACCAGGTGCCCGGCATTCTCGACCGGGCTGCGCCAGAATCATTGCTGGCCTATGGGCTGGGACGAAGTTACGGCGACTCCTGCCTGAACGATGGCCGCGACCTGGTCGAGTGTTCCCGCCTGGACCGGATCCTCGGATTTGACGCAGACCAGGGCCACATACTTTGCGAGGCGGGAGTAAGCCTCTCGGATATTCTGGCGGTCGCGGTTCCCCGCGGCTGGTTCCTGCCGGTCACGCCAGGTACGAGATTTGTGACTCTCGGCGGCGCGATCGCCAACGATGTGCACGGGAAAAATCATCATCGCGCAGGCACTCTCGGCCGGCATGTCCGACGATTGGAGCTCTGCCGCTCTGACCACGGCCTGCTACTGTGCAGCCCGGAGAGCAATCCGGACTTGTTCCGCGCCACTATCGGCGGTCTCGGCCTGACCGGGGTGATCACTTGCGCGGAGATCGCGCTGAAGAAAATCAGCGGGCCCTTCATCGACCTGGAGACGATCCCGTTTCACTCTTTGCCGGAATTCCTGTCGCTCAGCCATGACAGCGACCAGACTTTCGAGTACACGGTCGCGTGGGTCGATTGCGTTTCGCAAAAAGGCACGCGCGGCATCTTCTTCCGTGGCAATCATTCCGACAGACCCGGCAAGGCGCCTCGCTCAGGCGGACACGCGCGGGTCCCTTTTGCTTTTCCCGGTTGGGTGTTGAACCGTTACACCATGAAGCTGTTCAACTCCGCGTACTATACCCGGCACGCCTTTGGGAAACGTCAGTCGGTAGCGCCCTACGAGCCTTTTTTCTATCCGCTGGATGCGGTTTCGCAATGGAACCTTATCTACGGCAAGCAGGGGTTCCTGCAATATCAATGTGTGATTCCCGATGATTCGTTCGAAGCTTTTCAGGAGGTGCTGGGCCTGATATCGCGCTCGCACATGGGTTCGTTCCTGGCGGTGATGAAACGATTTGGTTCGGTTCCAAGCGCGGGCATGATGTCATTTCCCCGTCCCGGCCTGACCCTGGCGCTGGACTTTGCCATGCGAGGCGACTCGACGCTTCGGCTATTGGATGAACTCGACAAAGTCGTCATCAGAAGCGCCGGCGCGGTGTATCCCGCCAAGGACGCCCGCATGAGCCCAGCCGCTTTCGACGCCTCCTTTCCCAACTGGCGGGAATTCCAGGAATTTATCGATCCCAAGTTGTCGTCGTCATTCTGGCGGCGGGTCACGGGAGCGCAATGATCATGCAGAAAGTTGTCGTATTGGGGGCAACGTCGGGCATTGCGCAGGAAGTGCAACGCCTGCTCGCCCACGGCGGAAAAGAAATGATGCTGGTGGGGCGCTCTCCAGAGCGTCTGGCGGCAATCCGGGGCGACCTGCTGGCCCGTGGCGCCCGCGAGGTCGTGACCTTTACCGCGGACCTGGCGGATACTTCGACGCATATTCCAGTCCTCGAGTTTGCCAAAAACCACCTGGCAAATTTCGACACGATTCTGCTGGCCTACGGGACCCTGCTCGACCAGCAGGAATGCCAGCACTCCGTCGCCGTCGCGTGCCGGGAAATCGAAACCAACTTTGTCAGTGCCGTGGCGCTGCTCACCATTTTTGCGGAGCACTTTGAGAGTGCGAAAACCGGCTGCATCGCGGCCATCACCTCGGTCGCGGGAGACCGCGGGCGCCGCTCCAACTACGTGTATGGCGCCGCCAAAGGCGCGTTGAGCCTGTTCCTGCAGGGACTTCGCAGCCGGCTGTTTCCCGCCGGAGTCAAGGTCATCACCATCAAACCCGGCCCGGTAAAAACCGCGATGACCGATAAGATGGAAAAGAGCGGCATGTTCGCCGACCCTAAAGATGTTGCCCGCGATATCTATCGCGCGCTGGAAAAGCGCTCCCCTGACGTCCTCTACACGCCGCGCCGTTGGCGGCTGATCATGGCGGTGGTGCGCGCCATCCCGGAACCAATATTCAAGCGGCTGTCTTTTTAGCGCAAGTTACGGGTTTGACGTGCCAGAACTGTACGAGAACCGGTGTAATACGAGGTACCATGCGGATTAGGCGCGAAAGGCTGCCTGTTAAACTGGCCTCAACCGTGGAGGCGGAAGGCAGATCGCAGGAATAAGCAGCGCCGGCGAAGCAAAATGCACACTTCAGAGCAAACTCAGGCGGGATCCAGCGGTTCGGCAACCGCGTCTTCCGTGTTGTGTGTTGACCTGGATGGAACTCTCTTGCAGAGCGACCTGCTGTGGGAATCCTTGTTGCTGCTGTTGAAGCGACGGCCGGTGACTCTGCTTCGACTGCCCGCGTGGCTGGCTCGCGGCAAGGCCTATACCAAGCGTCAAATCGCGCTGCGCGTCGCTCCCAACCCCGCCACTCTCAACTACCACCCGCAGGTCCTGGAACTGATTCGAGAGACCAGGCAGCAGAACGGCAGAGTGGTGCTGGTGACCGCGTCGGATGCCTTGGTGGTCGAACCGATCCGCGACCATCTTGGAATCTTCACCGACTGCATGGCCAGCGATGGGACGACCAATCTGAGCGGCGCGACAAAACGCGACGCGCTGCTTTCGCGGTTCGGCGAATCGGGATTCGACTACGCCGGCGATTCCCCGCGCGATCTGCCGGTCTGGAAAGAAGCTCAAACCGCCATCCTGGTTGAGCCCTCTGCGGCTTTGAAGAAGAGCGCCATGCGTGTCTCCAGGTCGGTGCGCGTTATCGAGTCGGAAAAGCGTCCCCTGGCGGCGTTGTGGCGCGCCCTGCGGCCTCATCAGTGGCTCAAAAACGTGCTGATCTTTGTTCCCCTGGTTCTGGCGCACCGAATTCGGGACCTTGGAACCCTGGAGCGCGCCGTTCTCGCCTTTGCCGAATTCAGCCTCTGTGCTTCCGCCGCCTATCTTCTCAATGACCTTCTCGATCTGGAAGCGGACCGGGTGCATCGGACAAAACGCAATCGCCCAATTGCTTCGGGACGGGTCCCAATCCCAGCGGCACTGGGACTGGCGCTGATTCTGTTGTTGATTTCCTTCGGCCTGGCCGGCTTCACCGCCCACCTCGCGGCCATCGGGCTGCTGGCACTCTACCTGGTTGTGACCACCGCCTATTCACTTTCGCTCAAGAAGATAGCCATTCTCGACGTGGTGACGCTTTCAGGCCTGTACACGTTGCGCATTTTCTTCGGGGCCGTGTCGGTGCATGTTCCGGTTTCGCCCTGGTTGCTGGCTTTCTCTGTTTTCTTCTTCATGAGCCTGGCGATGGCAAAACGGTTCAGCGAACTGGTTCGCTCGCCGCAGGAAGAATCCCGGGAAGTAGCGGGACGGGGCTACCGGCCGGGCGACAGGCTGATTATTTCCAATCTCGGAGCGGCCAGCGGATATGTCTCGGTCCTGGTCATGGCTCTTTATGTAAACAGCCAGGAGGTGACGGCCCTGTATCATCGGCCGCAGCTGTTGTGGGCCATATGTCCAACGCTGCTTTACTGGATCAGCCGCCTTTGGCTAATTGCCTATCGCGGTGAACTGGGCGAGGATCCGGTGGTCTTTGCCATGGAGGACCGGCTCAGCTATTTACTGGGAGGCCTGGCCCTGCTGGGGATATTGTTGGCGTCGCCCAAGCCTGTGCTGTGAGCCGGTTCCGTCAGCGCGCTGCCGAGCCGTCGCGGCACGCCCATAAATCGTAATATTCGCTGGATCCCACTCTTTTGTACTCCTGCAGGAACGCCTGCCGAAAATCATCTTCAAACAGGTTTCGCTCCGGAAAAATCCTGGTATCGGCATAGATGTTCGGCATGACAAACGGTTCCTCGCCCTTGGGAATGAGCCATATTTGCGTTTGGCATGACTTGATGTAGTCGATCGTGGCTTGCGGGATGGCCAGTCCTGAGAGTTGCATGTCATCGAGGGCCGGAGCGTCCAGGGTGAGCGGATTGCCCTCAAAAACCAGCGCAGGGCGATAGAACGTGAGCGGATAGGAACGGCTGTATCCCATCTCGATACGGTCGCCGGGATGAGCTTGCATGATGATGGTCAAGTCTTCGGTGACGGCAGACGCCAGCGACCATCTTGCAGCCAGCTTCCGTTCAGTCGCCAGAAACTCCACCGGGATCCGCGTCGCCACCGTACTGGCCAGCCACAGCCAGCAGACTGCCCTGGCGACGGAGCCGGACGAGAGGGTCCAGGCGGCTCCCACGGCTTCGATTTGACGATAAATGTCGACACAGAGAAACCCGATCACGGGGTAAAACGGCAACAGATGATGGTTCCCGGCACCAAACTTCGAGGCCGCAATGATCATCAACCCGAGAGCGCCGGCAAGCGCCAGGAGAAAAAGCTTTTGCTCGCGTAAATAAGCCAGGCACTTCTGCGGATCGCCTTGATGGAACCGCCACAAGAGGAGCACAGCCGGAACCGAAATCGTCACCGCGGTCCGCAGGTTGCTGAGAAACTCCACCGCGCGAAGGGGATGACGCGCCGCTTCATGGAACCACAGCAAATAATTCACCAGCGATATTTGGGGAAGCGCAAAGGGAAGGCAGCCCACCAGGCCGGCGCCGCACGCCGCGAGGGCTGCGATGCGCCAGCCGAACCGGCGATAAAGCAAAACGAAAAGCGGCAGGAAATACAGCACTCCCGTGAACTTGATTCCAAAGCATAAGCCGGTCGCCACGGACCACAGAATCACAGCCGTCCAGAGTGACGAACTCAGGACGCCAAACAGCGCCAAAGCTACGGTGAGAGGCATCAGCACGTCGCCCCGCACCTGGAACATGTAAGGCTCCCCGCTCATCATGAATGCAACTACCACCGCAACCGCCAACAGCGCCTGCGGCGTGGCCAGGCGTTTGCGATAGGCGGCAACCAGGAAAATCAGAAAACAGACATTGGCGAACAACACCGCCAACTTGAGAGACAGGAGGCTGCTTCCCAGAATGCGAAGGGTCCAACTGAAAGGCAGGTAGGCGATCGGACCGTAAACCAGGGAGTAGCGCTGAGCCGAGGCCAGGCCGTGGTAGAGCGGCGCCCCATGGTTGAACGCTGCCGCAACCGACGCGACATTGGCTTCTACGTGATCGAGATATCCCTTATAGAGAGTGCTGCACAGAAGAAAAGCCAAAAACGCCGCGAGAAATAAAAGGCTCACCGGCAGCCAGAAGCGCTTCGATGCGATAAAGCCGGCCAGCCTGTGGAAAGCCGGCGGCCAGAGAAAGCGCAGGACGAGGAATGCGGCAAGCGCAACCGCGAATACCGCCAGAGACAGCAAATTAGTCGAAGAATGCAGCGCCTCAATGAGGGTTGACATTGATTGACCTTAGTTTCGATTGACCTTGGTTTCGATTGACCTTGGTTTCGATTGACCTTAATTTCGATTGACCTGTTTTGACTAGCCTATTGTGATGAACGTTATCTGGAAGGGACGTTCTTAGAGCGGCAACATCGGATCACTGTCCCGCCCAGGTCCAGCAAGATCGTAACGCGCCCCGCAGTCTGCGCTCCGCGGCCGACTTGGGACAGAACGACGCCGCCTGCAACTCAAATTCACGAGCGCCAAATCCCGCTTTGAATCGGCGCAGCCCGGGACTTTCGGCGCCCGCGCCTCCAAGGTTAAAGACCCGCGCCCCTTCCTGCTTGACCAGAGCGGCGACCTGCGACACCAGAAAGGGAGACGCGCCAAGTTTCATCCCTTCGGGCATAGTTCCCGCCGATTGATAATATGCGCCCTGGCTGGATCGCAACACCAGAATCGACGACAACACCTGCTCCCCGAGGACGGCCTGAAAAATCTCGCCCGATCCGCTGGCCAGCAGGGCCAGGGGGCGGGCACTGTCCTGCCCGGGATCCACTTTCTCGCCGCGATGGGCGCGCCGTTCGAGGGAGGCATCCATGAGTTCCAGATGTTCTGCGCAGGCGGAGGCTTCGCGCGTCCTACGAATCGACAATCCGGCTTTGCCCGCGCGACCGATGTTTCGCCGATGCTGTGTGCTCATCTCGTCCAGAATATTGTCGCGTCCCAGGTCCAATGCATATTCCCAACGGTCACGCCGTTCCAACTCTCCGGGCAGTTGCGGAATGACGGCCCCCGGGGAAGCGTAAGTATCGACCTGCAGGCTCCAGGCCCCCAGCCTGCGGCAGGATTGCACGACGCCTCGCCAAAACACATCGGGATCTTGCAAGCTGGGCAGCGAACGGATGTGGAGATTGCGGCGTAGGAACCAACCGGACAAGAAACCCAGGCAGCCCGCTACCAGGTCGTCGCCGGCGAAGAGGCCGAGCAGGCACACCCGTTCACCCAGCGACTCGTGCGCTTTCGCATACTCAGGAGTCTGCAACGGGTTGGCCGGGTCGCAAGCCGCGAGTTGCTCAACGAGGGACGGCGGCGGCCGCAAGACGGAGCGGAATTGGAGGGACAATCTCCTCCTCCTGACAGAGTTTTTGTTCCAGGCTCTGGGCGTCGATGAAGAACTTGCAGGCCCAACTGGGATACTGAAACTTCTCGTATTCACCCGAAACCGGGAAGCTGCCTTTCACCGCGCCTCGCGTTTCCAGAGCGCCTTCGAGGTTGACCGTCTGCCGCACGTAGCGGTTGGCAGCCAGGGCGGCATCACGAAAGCGCCCGTCCCGGGTCTGCTGGTAGAGCTGCAGCCAGCAGATTGCGATCTGCTCCGTTCCAGTCAGGCAGGACCAGCGTGCCGTGCTCTGCCATTGATTGTCCAGCCGGCCGGGCAGAAAGCCATCCGGCCGCAGCGCCCCCAGGACGCCTTCCGCTGTCTTGATGGCGCCTTGCAGGACTCTGGGATCGCCGCTGAAGCGGTGGGCTTCCACCAAACCGCGCAGCACATAGCCAATGGTGTGGGTCAGGGGATTCAGAGGGTCGGTGAGACAGCCGTTGGCAAACCAGCCCGCCTCGTTCTGCTGGGTAAGGGCCCAGTGCACGTTGCGCAAGGCGGCTTCGCCATACCCGCGGGCGGGTTCGAGGCGCGCAGCTTCGACCAGGCCCCAGGCCACGTGTGTCTCATATGCCTTCTCTCCCGGCTCCGCAAAAGGGGTGGGATATTTCCGCCAGCAACCGTCCGGGTCCTGCGTCTCCACCAGCCAGTCGGATGCGGCAATCATCGCCTTCCGGTACTCGCGGCCAAACTCCGCGACCCCGGCGGCCAGCCCAAGCAGAATCTGTCCGGTATTAAACGTGACCGGCACTACGTTGGAAGTGTCCACGGTGCTGCCCTGGAAAGCGCCACACGGCATCTGGATGCTGACCAGCCAGTCGAGCATGGTTCGGGCCCGAGCCAGGAAGACGTCATTGCGCCGGGCTCGCCCCTGGGCGATGAGCGTGGGCACGATGTAGCCGGTAGTTTCGGGGTAGGAAGCGCTCCATCCGGACAGGAGGCTGTAATGACGCGCCACGCCTCCGTCTTCGGACGAAGAATAGTCCTGCGCCCGTTCCATCCACCCTAGGGCCTCCCGGACCGCGGCTTCGATGGGAGCATCAGGCTGGCCCTCATGCCGCTTTTCGCGCAGCATTTCTGCACGAACCGCGGTTGAAATTCCAGACTCTAACCCCAAGTCAGAGAGTCGTCTGCCCACACGCCGAGCTAGGCTCAAGAATTGGCTACGGTTCACAGGGTCCCATCCAAGTGAGATTTAAGGGGATGGTCTAAATTAAAGGGGAGTAAAACTGCAATGGAGCGAGTCTAACACAGGCGCGGAATGAGGAAAAAGGACGCCGCGGCCCTCCAAAAAACGTTGGTAACCAGGGGAGGATTACTTTACGGCCACGGGCTGGGGAATGGGGTGCGGGGATCAAATCAGCTTCAAATCGCGACACCCGCAGCAGCTGGAGTTCTCGGCCGCCGTTTGATGAAACGCCGCCGGAGGAATTCATTGGACGGCCGCTCCACGACTCTGAAACTGACCACAGCCAGCAGGAAACAAGCCAGGATTGCGCCCACCGAGGCTGCGAGCGTGAGCGGAGTGAGCACCGACAGGGCGACCATTTTTTTATCGACCAGTTGAATGACGTAGGGATGGAACAGGTAGAGGGAATAGCTGGCATCCCCGATCACCAGCAGCCACCCGGGAAATCGGATTCGGCCCTCCAGGGCCAGCAGGGCCAGGACGATCACGACCGAGGGTAGTCCTTGCAGAAAAAGCCGGCTATTTCGGCCCACATGGCTCTCCACCAGGTAGAGGTAGGTATAGCAGCCGAGGGCGAGGCCCAGGGCTACAGCTGCCGGAACCCGGTTCAATGAACTCCGATAACGCTTCCAGACCGCGAACACCACCATGCCCAGAACAAACTCGAGAATGATGGGGTTCGAGTAAAAACGCGGAATGGTCGAAGCCGGCTGGAATATTACGCCTGCCGCGGCCGCGCCCAGGAGCAGGAGCGAAGCCGCCAGACTCGCCCGTTTCCTGAAGAACACCAGGGCGAGTCCGAAGGCGAAATAAAAGAACATTTCGTATTCCAGAGTCCAGCCCAGGAACAGCATGGGAAACGTTCCGCCATCCTCGCGTTTGTAGGGGATGAGGAACAGGGACTTTGCCAGGTCGGTGAAATTGGCCGTCGTGGCATTCAGCCAGGCCGGCACCACCAGCGCAAGCAGAAACACGCCGAACGTGCCCAGCCAGTACAGCGGCACAATTCTGAACACGCGCTTCAGCAGGAAATTGTCGGAATTCAGGGAGGAGATGTAGCAGATAATGAAGCCGCTGATGACAAAAAATATATCGACTCCAAATGCGCCTTTGCCGATAAATGGAATATGCACCAGAATCACGCTGGTTGCGGCAATGGCGCGCAGGGCCTGAATGGACTGGAGTTCGGCGCTGACTTTCCGGACAGAGACAGGCGCGATGCTGGTCGCTCGAGCTTCCCCGACGCTGATTCCTGAGGCTGTCACTGGAGGCTAACGGGCCCATCCCCTGGCCCGGCTTCAACTCCTGGAGCCTTGTCATCCGAGCGCCAGGTAAACAACTTGTTCAGGCTGTAGTTTAGATACGTCCCGAACGAGATGGCCACCAACTGAGCGGCATACAGGTAGAGAGACGACGTCCCGAAGTAAACTCGAAATCGCACTTGCGTGAGCAGCGAATAAATCAGCGTCGTAATGGCGACTCCGGCCGCAGACATGGGCAAGTACAGGAGCGCACCCCTCAATAATGCGGTCCCAGTGTGGCGCCGGTCGGCAAAGGTCCAGTAGTTATTCAGGAAGTAGTTATGCAGGGCAGCGATCGTGCTGGCGATGGCCGAGGCCCGCCAGTCGCGATATCCGGTCACATGAAATATCAGGGCCATGGCCAGCAGGTTCACCACCACGCCGATCCCGCCCACCGCGAGAAATTTCATCAGCCGGCTGGACGCCAGGGAGCCCAGGTAGGAGTCGCTGCCGTCGCTGCGACGCAGAAAAAACCGCGCCAGCGCCGAGCCCAATGGCGAAGGCACAGGACCCGCACTCTCCGGGGCCGCTCCAGGGGGACCGGCAAACCGCACTTCGTCCGCTGCCAGGCCCGCCCGCTGGGGCTCGACTGCGGTCGCCGCTTCCCCGTTTTTCGTCATCAGTCCCCCGGATTTTTCACGCATGACCATAGGGTGTTCCGTCTTGCGATTCACGCGCCGCGTTGCGTGCTGAGAAGTTCCTTGGCCCGCGGCGACGCCGACACCTGCGATTCACGGACTCTCCTCCAGGTAATAATCGAGGTGACCGCGTAATTCCACACCGCTCCGACGCACAATCCGCAAGCCCCCGCAAGGTAACGCGACGAACCCGCGTCCTTGATGAATTCGGCGACCCGCAGGTTGATGATCACGCCCACAAAACAGGCGGCATAAAATGTAGCCAGGCCGATCACCAGGCGGCTTCCCTTCAACCGGCGGTCGCGGTAGGTCATGCTGTTGTTGACGAAAAAATTAACCGTCATGGCCACGAACGTGGTGATCGCCTGGGCGGTCAGGAACTGCATCTTCCCGAAGGAAAGCAGCAGATAGAGCAGGGCCAGCGAGAGCAACAGGCCGCCGGCGCCCACCATGCTGAAAATGATGAAGCGTGGCGGAATCAGATCGCCGACCGCTTTATCCAGCAACAGCTGCAGGTATTCGATGCCTACCAGGATGTCCAGTTTGCTGGTTCCGTGGATTCTTTTCCGGAAGGTGTAGGGGACTTCGCCGAAGCGCACCGGCCGCCGCGACGAGGCAACCAGGTCCAGCAGAATCTTGAAACCCACGCCAGAAGCCGAGTGCACCACGTCCTCCAGGAAGGTGCGGTCGAGCATGAAGAAACCGCTCATGGGGTCGCTGAGCGCGGTATGAGAAACCCATTGGCTCAGGCTTCGTCCCAGATTGCTCAAGCGCACCCGGCCGGCGGAGAACTCACCCATGCCTCCGCCTTCGGCGTTGCGGGTGGCGACCACCAGGTCAAGTTTCTCGTTCCGGATTTTTTCCAGCATGGCGGGCAGGATTGCCTCATCGTGCTGCAGGTCCCCGTCCATGACCGCGACGTAGGGCGCGGGTGTGGCCATCATGCCTTCGAGACAGGCGGAGGCCAGGCCGCGCCGGCCGACCCGTTGCAGGACGCGCACTCGCGGATTGGTCAGCCCGATCTGCCGGACCAGCGCCGCGGTGCCGTCGGGAGAATCGTCGTCCACGAAGATCACTTCGTAAGAGACGCCGGCCAGAGACCGTTCCAGAGCTTCGAGCACGGGCACAACATTGGCTCGCTCGTTGAAAGTTGGCACCACCACCGCCAACTCCAGGGATGAAGGTATCGTTTCTGGATCAAGTGCCATGATGATTTATGGTTTCCTCACGGGGTGTTCCGCGCGAAAGAGCGACACTTCAATCCCGCCGCCTTTGGGGAACACGCGTTGCGATTCTCGTTGGTACTGAGCTCCAAAAATGTCCTGTGGAACCTTGCTGTCCGACTCCGACTGGACAAACCACACGGAGTCGTAGGCTGCCAGCTTGCCGCTGTCCGAAATGTCGCTGACCGGACCGTAGGGCAGGCTGCGCTTTTCGTAATAGTCGTAGCAGCGGTGGACCCAATTGGGATCAAAGACGATAAACGTCTTGCCCACGTCCTGGGACTCGATGTAGGCCACGGCTTCACGCCATTGTTCCCGCCCAAAACGCGGGTTGAAAAAGTAGTTGTACAGGGAGACCAGCAGCAGGACCGAATAGAGCCCCACTGCGGCCAGCGCGGCCGAACTCTGCCAGGCCGGCACTCGGCCCCGGCGCCACCTCAGCAATTCGGCAATCGCCGCGGCCACGACAATGTAAAGAAAAGGAGCCGCCGCAATCAGATAGCGCTCATCAAACACCATCACCTTGAACGAAACCAGAAACGCCATCAGCACCGGGGCCACGGCCGCCACCAGGACATACTCCAGTCGATCCCCCCAGCGCTTCCAGGCCAGCCAGGCAAAAGGCAGCAGGACCGCTACGCTCAACGTCGCGCCCAAAAGCAGGGGCGCAAAATGCGTCAGAGTCGATCGAATATGGGTAACGGCGTCGCCATCCAGCGGTATCAGCGTATCCCCGAACAGAAAACTGAAATAGGCCTGGGGCAGCTTCAAAAACAAGTAGCGCCGGTAGTTTTGTCCGTTGCCGGCAGCGGCCCGCAGCAGCGTCACCACCCACGGCAGGAACAAGAGCACGGCCACTGCGCTGCTGGCGATGAACGGGATTAACTGTTTCCGCCGCCGAACGAGCACGAACAAACCGAATCCAGCCAGGAAAAACACAGTGATGAAGTGGGAGTAGAGAGCCAGGGCGCCGAGCAGCGCGTAGCCGGTGAAACAGAGGAATCGCCGCCGGCCCGGCGCAGCTTCGAGCGCATTCCACAGCGCGAGTCCGGCCGCCAGGATAAAAAACACCAGCCAGGCAAAGGTACGTGCCTCCTGCGAGTAGTAAATCTGGAACGACGAAATGCTCTGGTACAGGGCCGCGCCCAGGGCAATCCCGCGAGTCAGCAGCCTCTTCGCCAAAGCGTAAACCAGCCCGACCGAAAGGACCCCGGGGACGACAGAAAGGCTGCGCAGGCCGGCTTCACTGGTGCCAAACCAGCCGATCCAGAAATGCAGCATGGTGTAGTAGAGCGGAGGGTTGGTGCGTTCGGCGGTCAGGGCGCGTCCCAGGTCAGTCGCGAACCACCACGATTCCACTTCGTCCAGCCACAAACTTTCTTTCGCCAGAAATGCGCACCGCAATACCAGCCCAATCGCCAGGACCAGCCACAGCCAGCCGGACGAAGAGAATGCGAAGCTCTTCCCGGGCGCCTGAGGCTCAACCAGCAGGGACTTTTGCGGGGATTCCATCGTGGGTATTGTAGCCTTCAATATTTGCCCTCCCAAGCACAGTTCGCAGCTCGGAGACCCTTAAGTAAGTTGCATTTGAGGGGGAGAATTGGGCTTGGGGGACCTGCTTGGGGGGGTTGCCTCGAGATCGAGACGGCAGGCCAAGGCGGCAGCGGAGGGCCGCAGCCTGTACCGCTGAGCCCCCCGACTATCCGCGTGGAACGCCGCCTTTGGCCGGAACCGTCGCAACCGGCTGTGCCGCCTTGCCGCGCATAAACTGCCAGGACTTCGCGATCATTTTCCAATTCTCCACCAGCCCCGGCATGGGGTCGTTCCAATGAAAGACGTCGGAATGGATGCCCGGAGCGAACCCGCTGAGATACTGCAGTGTGGCCCGAACCTTTCCGGGACTCGTTCCCGTAGCCGGCGGCGGGCCACCCCGGAAGTAATCCAGGAGCGCCAGCAGGTCACCGCAGTGCCAGCACGTCATGCTTCCCAGTTTGATTTCTTCCGGAACCGGTTTTTCGCCGTGGCGAAAATACCGGTAAACCCAGTAGGGGAAATCCCAGCCGGCGTGCACCGAGCCCTCGGTTGACGCCCAAAAGCGGCCGTTGGTCTCCATGTACCACTTTTTCTGCCCGTCGTGACCGATGAAAAAAGCGACGTGGGCCACCCCATCCCAATCGAGTGCGCGCAGTAACTGGCTCGCGTGTTCCACCAGGTCCGGAAGCGGTGCCACGATTTTTCGCAAGACTCCAACCCCTTCATTGCGCCGGACTGAATGGTACTCATGGACCGCAATCAGTTCGCCCTGGGCCGCGAAACAGCACAGGTTGTGCACCGTACCCACGGCGCACTCCTGGAACAAAGGGTACTTGCCATTGGCGCAGTGCTTCTCGATGTGGCTGCGGACTTCCTCTTCGCTGTGCGCGTAGAGCACGCGAAACTTGAAGCCCGCTCCATCGGCCTCGGGCGAGTCCCCAGGATTTTTCAGGACTACGGGCACACCCAGCATCTGGATCATCTCGGGAATCTGCGCCGGATCCTGCAATTCGAACTCGCGGGGGCAAGGCACGCCGACCCGCTTGGCAACCTCCAGGTTGATCCGTTTGTCGAGCACCGACCGCACCGCCTGCGAATTTGCCATGGCCAGCCTGGTCTCGGCTGCAAGCACCGAGCGATAACGCTCGAAGAGGCGCAGAGCCTGGTCCGTGACCGGGATCGCCAGCTGGATGCCGTGTCGCCGAATGGTCTCGACCAGAAATTCGACGTATTCATCCCCTTTGGCGGGACGGCAGGGAGCCAGCATCGAATGTTTCACTGAACGCGAGCAGGATGCGATCCCTTGCGCGTCTCCGGTGATGAGCAGAAACGAAACCCCATGGCGGGCCAGGGAACGCGACACCGCCAGGCCGGCACGGTTGTCTCCATCAACCAGTAGAACTTCGATTGGACCTTCGGGAATGATTGCGCGGCCCTTCACCAGGGATGTCCTCCGTTATTTTGTTTTGAATCGGAAAGCTTATGACACAAAGGTCAGAGTTTGATTTTCGGGGTCAGCAAGGCGGGTCCTTAAGCTTGGTTTTGCCCGCTCCATCGTCTCGTCCAGCACCTGGGCAAACTTCCGCGCCATCTCGCGGTGCGTGTAGCGGTCAATGGCACCCGGGCCGGCGCGGTGCGAGACCGCTCCCTGGGCGCGAAACTCGGCATACGCTTTGACCAGGAAGGCCCGCATCTCGTCTTTCGAAGTGGTGAACTTCCCTGCCCCGCTTTCTTCCAGGATCTCGTCGACCACGCCGCGTTCCCCGCCGAAAGCCAAAATCGGCCGTCCTGCCGCCAGATATTCGAATAACTTTCCCGGAATGCCTCCCGAATAGATGGGGACATTGAGGCTGAGGAGCAGAAGTATCTGGGACTCTCTCTGATGCCGTAAGGCCTCCTCCCGCGGCACCCAGCGGCCGACTTCGGCGACTTCCCGCAGGCCGTAGCGCTCGATCGCGGCAGTCAACCAGGGATCTCGAGGACAGAAGAATCGCAAACGCACATCGCTACCAGCCAGCGTGCCCGCTTGCAGCAGTTCCGCCAGCGTCTCAAAGAGCAGGTTGGGATCGCGCCATCCCGAATACAAGTTGCCGGTATAGGTGATCGAAAAAGTCCGGGTGAGCTCTTCCTCTCCTCCGGCAAATTCCTCCGCATCAAACCCGTTGGTGATGGCGAATGCGGGTTTTGCGGGATACTGCTGCCGCAACTTCTCCGCCCAGGGGGATGAAACGGTAACCAGCGCATCCGCCTGGGCCAAGGTTCTGCGCTCCAGGGCGCCGACCATGCGGCGCGCCAACTTGCTGCCGTTACGTGCCGGCACCCACAGGTCCCGGCAATCGGCCACCCATGGCCGCCGAAGTATTTTTCTCGCTTCCAGTCCCAGAAGATGGGTGGTGATTGGAGGGGCCGTGCTCAGGATCATGTCCACCGGCTCCTGCTGCGCGATGTCGCGAATGGCCTTTCGGGCGAACGGCAGCCAGCCTTTGGTGCGATCGGGATAGGTAAGCCATGACTTCATCCAGTACAGCGCCCGGCTGGAGCGGAGATCTGCAGCCGCCGCGGAAGACTGCGGCAGCTTGAGTTGTTCATGCAGGCCCTGGCCGGGATCCAGCCCGAATCTGGCCTTCCAGCGGCGTAACACATCCTGCTCGTCGGTCTCAATCACTTTCGCCGCCGGCCTCTTCCCCGGAGGTAAGTGAGGAGTCAGCACGATAGGTTCCCACCCGAACTGAGGCAGATATTTCGCCAGCCCGGCCGGCCGCACCGCTCCGATCGTCTGCCGTGGAGGATAGGAATGGCAGATCAGCAAAACCCTTCTCATATCGCTGGGACCTCCGCAAGAAACTGCGACATAGGGCGGCGGTTCTCGGTCTCGCACTGCAATCCCGTATGCGGCTTCATAAATCCCCCGTGCTGCGCCGTACACTGAGCGGCACCCGCAGGACAAAATGCGAGCGCCTCGCCCGGCCAATGACCGAGAACAGTCCGGGCCACAGCCTGGCAATGCCGATGCGCCTGCAACCGTCCATGACGCGCACGTTCTGGTCAAACGCCACGCAATGGGTCGCAATATTGCCCTGGATCCAGGTGGGATCGATTTCTCCGATCTCGGACTCCTTGTATTCGGTCTCGGTGAGCACGTCGATGCGGTTCAGTTTGATTTTGTGTCCGTAGCGCAGCGAGCAGTCCTGCGACGGCCGGATCAATTGTCCATCCTGCTCAAAAATGCGTCCGGCCGGACGCGCCCGGCAAACATCCGAAACAATCGGGTTCTGCCGATGCGGCTGCCACGGCCCAAAGGGCGAATCGGAATGGAATGCGAAGAGTTCGTCGTTGATCGGGGCCCCCGGAGTGGCGGCCATGTTGACGAACAGCCAGAATTTGCCTGCGTGCTGCAGCAGCGTGGGATCGACGGCCGCGACGTTTGAAAGCAGCACCTTATGCTTTTCCCACTGGTGCGGGAACTGGACGGCGCGATAGGCCTCGACCGTGCGATTGCCGCAAGTCTCGGGAATCATGAAGACGTCGCCGTCCCACTCAAACACAAACGGGTATGAGAAGTGGTGGTCCTGTTCGAGGACGCTTACCGGTTTCGAATGAAATCCATGCTGATCAATTTCCATGCAGGAAATGGTGCCTCTTTGCGTCCGGAATGAGTAGTCTTCGAAGAAGACGAAGTTACGGTCGCCGCGAGAGAACAGGAACGGATCGGCGTAGAAATGGTCCCGCGGAGGGCAAATGATGTCCCATCGCCACTTTTCCTTGTCCTCTGTTTCTCTGGTCTCTATCCCCAAGAACCACTGGTTATGCCCCAATGATTGCATCCCGTTCGAGACGTAAAGCAGGGCGCGTTTCGCCAGGAAACAAAGCATTTGCCGGTTACGAGGCGTCCGATAGATGGGTTTGTTATAGGAATTCACCTCGTTGTAGGTGTCGAGCTGCGTGATCGACTCCCAGCCTTCGGCATAGAGCTGCCGCAGGCGCCGGATTACAAAGTCAGATGTTTTCCAGTAAATGCTGTTCTGATTCCGGAACAGCGAAGTGAAGTTGGTGGCGCCGTGAGAACGGTAGAGAATGCGTCCGCCGTCCAGGCTCTCATCCAGAATCTGCAGGATCGTGCCCGACACCGGGTTGCGCTCGTAGATTTCCCAGAACAGCGGGGGGCCTCCGCGGTACTCGCGGCTGTCGTCGTGATGATAAGACCATACCCCGTAGCGCGCGCATTTCAGGATCTCTCCTTTGATCACGCGAAAACCGAAGCGGAGAATCACATCGAGTTGCGCGCCCTTGATCCGCTCAATATCCGATTCCTCGAAACGGTCGACGTATTTCTTCTGGATCGGCATGACCTCAAGAACGTCGATTCCACTCATCAGGCTCCTGACATCGGTTTCCTCAAACGCATTTCTCTCTTCGGCCTGGTGTAACTTCCTGTCCACCCGGCAATACAGGCTGTAAAGAAGCGAGTGCCACTTCTGTTTCAGGTTCAGCCAGCTGCGCCGCGGAGCAGTCCCGGGCGCCTGGTTGGTGATGACCAGCGCCACTTGCAGATAGGGCGCATTAACCAGTTCGTTCAGTATCTTCGCCTGCCAGGCTGTCACGGTCAGGGAGTTCAACATCACTCCAATGCGCAGCTTGGGCCGGTTCGATGATGGCTCGAGGTACATGGCGTTTTTGAGATAAGAAACGAGTAGCTGAAAAGACAGCCGGAAGTAGAAGATTCCCCCGGGCGGGGACTGTCGGGCCGAAACCTCGACCCGTGTGAGTGTCGCTTTAGTTGAGCTTTTCCTTAAGGAGCCGCCTTGAAGGTCGCTACCTGCATCACCCAGACGCCGGACGCCTCGGTGGCCGTCGCGTTATAGCTGCCAGTCGCGTTCACCGTCTTGTCTTCCGCGATGTTACCGTACAGGTTGATCATCCGCGATGTGAACCCGGTGCCTGCCGCCGTGAATTTCGATCCACTCGTGCCCGCTCCAAAAATCAGTTCACTCGCCGTCGTCGTGCTCACACTGCCGCTGTTCGCTGCCGTGCCTGTCCCCGCCGCCCCCACCGCCTTCTCAAATGGCGCACTCGGGTCCAGGCCGCTGTATTCCAGAATCCGCACATCCGGATACGCCGCCGCCTTGTTGAACGTCACCGTCACCGTGGTGCTGCCCCCGGCAATGCTCGCCGCGTAGTAGATCGACTGCCTCAACCCGGTCCCGCTGGTCGGACCCACCGCGAGCGCGTAGCCGTTCAGTTTGTTGTCCGTCACCGAGCTGATGGTCGACGTGGTGTCTCCCCAGCCGATGACCACGATGTTCGTATCTCCCGCCGTCTGCGCCACCGCATACGTCACTGCCAATGTCGTGTTCGAGGCCTGGATCGTCGACGGTCCCGAATTCGACTGCACAAACGCGATGTTTCCTCCACCCCCGCTGGTCGTGTACGTGTACCCATTCGTCAGCGTTCCATTCTGATTGTCCGTGTTGGTCACCACCACGTTCACTGCACCCGCCGCATGCGCCGGAGTCGTCGCCGTGATCGTCGTGCTGTTGGTCACGCTCACGCCCGTCGCCGGTGTTCCTCCGAAACTCACCGTCGCGCCCGCCAGGAAGCCCGTGCCGCTGATGGTCACCGGCGTTCCGCCCGCCGTCGTCCCCGACGTCGGTGAGATCGAGCTTACTGTCGGCGCCGGATTCACCGGCGTCGTATAGGTGTAGCCCTGCGACAGCGTCCCACTCTGCGCGTCCGTGTTGGTCACGACCACATCCACCGCGCCTGCCGCGTGCGCCGCCGTCGTGGCCGTGATGGTCGTGCTGTTGGTCACGCTCACGCCCGTCGCCGACGTCCCGCCCAACTTCACCGTCGCTCCTGTCAGGAAGCCCGTGCC